>CAJUDA010000007.1 GCA_910584875.1 uncultured Eubacterium sp. | reverse complement strand
ATGCTTCCCGCAGGATGTGGACGCTTTTGTTTTCCAGTATGTCTAAATGGTTCATCATGACCTCCTAACTAATTTTGTTTTCTATTTTACTCTAATGCAGGGCATCCATATATTTTCCATCCAGTACATCCATCAGATACTGCCCATATTGATTTTTCTTTAATTCTTCATAAACAGCAAGCACATCCCCCCGGGTGATCCAGCCATTCAGATAGGCAATTTCTTCCAGACAGGCAATCTTCCGGTGCTGATGGGTTTCGATCGTCTTGACAAAATTGGTTGCTTCCACCAGACTCTCATGGGTTCCCGTATCCAGCCAGGTAAATCCCTGACCAAGAAGTTCTACGTTTAACTGGTTATCCTCCAGATAAATGCGGTTCAGATCTGTGATCTCCAGTTCTCCCCGCGGAGAAGGTTTCAGATTTTTTGCATACTGCACTACCTTGTTATCATAAAAATACAGCCCGGTGACACAATAATTACTCTTTGGCTTCTCTGGTTTTTCTTCAATCGATACCGCCTTTCCCTCTCTGTCAAACTCCACGATCCCAAATCGTTCCGGGTCATCCACATAATAACCAAACACCGTGGCTCCCCTGCCGTTTTCTGCATTTTCTACAGCTGTCTTGAGACGCTTATTCAGACCGTGCCCGGCAAAGATATTATCCCCCAGCACCATCGCCACCGAATCTTCACCGATAAATTTTTCACCGATCACAAAAGCCTGTGCCAGTCCATCCGGACTAGGCTGCACCGCATATGTCAGATTCAGTCCAAACTGCTCCCCCGCACCAAGCAGATCCTGAAAACGCGGTGTGTCCATCGGGGTTGATATGATCAGGATATCCCGGATGCCGGCGTTCATCAGTACGGACATGGGATAATAGATCATTGGCTTATCGTATATTGGCAAAAGCTGCTTACTGGTAACCTTCGTCAGCGGATATAACCGGGTTCCCGATCCCCCCGCCAGTATAATTCCTTTCATTCAAAGATCCTCTCTTTCCTGCATTTGTTCCTAACATCATCTACTCTGACTCTATTATAAAAGGTGACGCAACGTCACCTTCAAGCACTTTTTGAAAATTTTTATAATTTTTTTGAAAAAAACACCCCGGCGTCTTTTGTGATCGTCATCCCTCCACAGGACATTTTCTTTATCACAAAAGACCTGAATTTCGTATAACGGTCAAGAATATACCGGTTCTGGTTGCCATGACATGAAAGAATATACTCGATCAACGGTTCCGGCACATCAATCTTCAGAGAGTCCTCATAGGGACGCCAGACCACTTCCTGAAAATACTGTTCCAGCACACCTCTCCCGTTTTCTCTGCCAAACCGCTCATAAAGATGCTCCGCGGACAACACGATCCGGTCATCAAATTCCCGGACCAGTTCATTGATCTCCTGCATATGCATCGGACCATAGGTACTGCAGAGAAAAGCCCCTCCTGTTTTCAGAACTCTTCCCACCTCACTGAGCACTGCAGGAATATTCTCACAATAAAACAGCATATGATTGGCGATCACAAGATCAAAAATACCGGACTCATGTGGTAACTCATGGCAGTCTGCCACCTCGAAATTAAAACGGCCGCTATCCAGTCTGTCATCGCGACGGATCTCACGGATCATTCCCTCAGAGATATCTGACAGCATAACAGAAATTGTCTGTGGCAGCCGCTGCAGATTTTCTGTCCAGAACTGTGCATTACCACAACCGATCTCAAGGATCTTCATGCCATCCTGAATCTGGCATTGCTCAAAAAGCCAGGGAAACCATCCCTGCGGATTCGATGAATACTGGCTGTGAAGCCGGATCCGTGCCGCTATATTGCTGGAATTCTGATACTGGATTTTTAGACTGTTTTCCATCGTAGTAAGATGGATCAGATCCAGCATATGATTCCAGTTCACATTTTCACTGCGTCGGATCTCTTCTGCTGTATCTGCGATCGCCTTTTCCACCAGCTGCAGCTGTTCGATCTTATCCTGGATCAGTTTTCTCTGCAGCTCCAGCGAATTCCCAAGAAAATGGTAATCCATATCCTCGATCAGGATCTCCCGTATATCCTCCAGGGTAAACCCCAGATACTTCAAAAGCATGATCTGCTGGAGGCGCACAAAATCCTGGTCTGTATAAAATCTCGCCCCTGATTCATTTACATAAGAAGGCTTTAAAATATTCTGTTTGTCATAGTATCTCACAGTCCGTACTGAAATATGTGCCATCCCGGCAAATTCGCCGGAAGAATAATAGCCTGGTTTTTTCATGACTCCATCCTTATCTGTCATCTGGTTGTCCCCAGTCTCTTGTTTTATAATATTGTAACATAAAAAAGCCTGTTGTAAAGACAGAAATATCATGGTACACTTAGTATAATTCTTATCAAAGGAGGCGGGTAAACATGAAACGCCGATTTAATATCACCGGTTCCTGCATCCCGGAACGGCACTATATGGTAAGACTGGATGACAGGATGAAACAGATCCAGGAAGATTACATTGAATATGGCAGTTATTTTGTCATCAACAGGGGACGACAGTATGGCAAGACCACCACACTGAGAGCCCTTGAAGAATATTTAAAGGACGAATATCTTGTATTATCACTTGATTTTCAGGAAATCAGTTCTAAAAAATTTTCTGATGAAACGATGTTTTCCAAAGCTTTTGCTGATAAATTCCGCCACGCTCTGCAAAACACAGACAAAGACTATAAAGATAATTTAGTAAAGATTTTATCAGATTTCCGGGCAGACACCCCGGATGTCGGACTGGATGATTTATTTGAGTGTCTCAGTGATCTGTGCAGACAAAGTCTGCAGCCAGTCGTGTTAATGATCGATGAAGTAGACAGCGCTTCAAACAATCAGGTATTTATCGATTTTCTGGCACAGCTCAGGGCCCTGTATTTAAAGCGGGACAAAGTACCGACCTTTCATTCCGTGATCCTCGCTGGTGTGTATCATATCAAAAACCTCAAACTAAAAATAAGAAAGGAATCCGAACACCAGTATAACAGCCCCTGGAATATAGCAGAGGATTTTGACGCTGCCATGAGTTTTTCTTCTAGTCAGATCGCCGCTATGCTGGAAGAATATGAGACCGACCACCAAACAGGAATGGATATCCCGAATATAGCAGAGGAAATCTTCCAGTATACTTCCGGTTATCCGGTACTGGTATCTTCCATCTGCAAATACATTGATGAAAAATTCAACCGGGCATGGTCAAAAAAAGGAGTAGAAGCCGCTGTCAAAAAAATACTGGATGACAGTATCCCCCTGTTTGAAAGTATGATCCGTCATCTCAGCGAATACCCGGAAATGAAAAAAATGTTTCAAACCATCCTTTTCCAGGGAAAACCATTTTCCTATAATCCATATACAAAGGAAATCAACCTAGCATGCATGTTTGGATACACGGTAAATAATGACGGTATTGTACAGATTGCAAACCGCATCTTTGAAACGCAGCTTTATAATTATTTCTTTTCAGAAGAGGAACTTTCCAACGCTATTGTCAACACAGCAAAGAAAACGATTATCTCGACTACTATCACCAGGACAAAGGGTATATGCTGAGTTTTAATTTCAACAAGAAAAAGGAAACAGGTGTAAAAGAGATAACACTGGGAAATAAAAGAATCATCGAAGCGGTTGTATAGGTCTGCCCGCTTTTGTGAAACCAAGATTCACCCTGACCATCACATCTGAATCTTCCCACATTGCCTCAGATCCTTCTGTCGTAGTTCCCACAAAACGAAGCCTTCCCTTGCGGTCATCCGCTCCCTTTTCCATACAGTACGAGTACACCCCCTTATTGATTCCCTTCTTCAAGGGAATCTTCTCTCCCGTATCCGGGGCGATCAGATAGAGACTGCAGTCCTTCTTTACTCCCGTATCCGATACCTCATCCCTTATTGTTACTTCCACTTCTTTTACTGTCACCTGTACATCAAAAGCACTATCATTTTTTAACGTAATGTCATCGGAATAAATCTGTTCTCTGCCGGCAAGACACTGCGGATCAATATGGATCGCAAATTTTTCCGGCATAAAAACCGATATCAGTTCCGGCTTTGTAACCCGGACCACTTTTGCTTCCGTAGCAATATTCCCTGCATAATCCGTCACTGTTACTACAACAGAATATTCTCCCTCCCCGGCAAAGGGAAGAGAAAATTCACACCGGGTCGGAACCTCCAGTCCCTCCTCCAGCGATGTCTTCTCCGTCACAGCCAGATTCGTTATTTTATAGGGCTTTCCATTCACAGTACATGTTACATCACGGATCCCGGATACGATATTCCCTGTCTCTCCGATACTCACCCAGAATGTATACGGCGCCGTACAAACATCATCCTGCGAAAACCGGATCTGCGGCGGCTGGTTTTCTACAAGAAAATACCCGGACAGAGGTTCCGAACGATTGCCCATGGTATCAAAACTACTTGCAGTAACCTGTCCATAAAAATTTTCCGGGACAGGGAAGCTTCTGCTCTGGGACACATCCATACAGTACCGGAGCGTATCTCCATAGACATAGCAGATCCTGTCTGTCCCATTTTTCTCTGCTGCCCCTGTCTGATCCGGCATAACAATCTGTATATTATGATCATTGGTACAAAAGATCGTTTTGTCCTTACCCTGCAGCTTAACATATTTCCCTTCATCAAACGCAAATGCCGGAGCTGACGCAGATTTCCCATCTGCCTCTTCTCCCTTTTCTGTATCTGCCTGTACCGCCGCCGGTGATACGTCAGACACAGGCACTTCTTCCTGGATTCCTGCCGCTGATATCGCACCGTCCGTCACTGGCTGCCCATCTGACCGGATCGCACTGGCAGTAACTGACTGTCCATCCACATCTACATTCTGCATGGCTCTGTTTATGCCAGCCACTGACTGCACACTGTCAAAGTTCTGTCTGCTTTCTTCTCCCACTCCAATCAGATGCTGGGTCCGCAACTCTGCCTTCCCGCTTTGTTTCTCTTCCCCATTATTCACAAGCAGCGCCTGAACCGGTGAAAGCAGTACCGGTTTATCCACCACCCTGTTCGCCTGCTGGTCAGTCGTATTTTCCGGCTGATCCACTGATACGACACGATTATTTTTATCCTCTGCGACACGGGAACAATTCATCTCAATACTGGCTTCCCTCTGCCCTCCTGTCACACGATTATGGCTCTCCGGTAAAAAAGCAACCACTGACACTTCCTGACCTGTGACCTCAGTCTCTTTATATCCTGCCAGAGAAAAAATCATCGCCAGCACTACAACAAGACCGCATATTGACACAGACAGCCATTTTTTCGACCTGTCAGACAGTTTTTTATTTACTAAGATAAAAAAAACACAGACATATGCGATAAGGCGGATGCACTTTCTGCGAAATAACGCCCTATCCCATATAAACCGATTCTTCTTTTCCGGTCTCAGATCTCCCATCATGCAATCCCCCTTTCTCTTATATTTCGACTGTTCTTTCCCATTACATTACTCCCGCCTTTGTCCATTGTGTCTATCCCATCCTTCTATGAGTATAAATCGAAAATGCTGTCCCCGTCAATATGGCAAACACAACAATCCCACTTACAACATAGCTTCTTTCTATAGATACCGCCGGCCAGCTCCAGGTAAGCGGGGACAGGACCGTCATTGCTTCCAGCCGATGCCCCATGTCCCCCAGCTGTCCGGACAGCTTCCCCTCCCTCCCTGTCAATACAAGAAGCTCCGATATAAAACGCATCAATGCCGGAATCCGTGAAACCAGCCAGGGTAAAATCAGAACTGCCGTCACCTGGTCTGCCGTAACGCCTCTCTCTGCCCTGCAGACTGCCATAAAAAGTACAATGGAAAGATACAGCATACATACCAAAAATAATATGGTATAATAATAGAAGGCATTTTTCATCCCCTGCTGCTGCCGCAGTATCGCTGCAAATGCCACATGTAATACCAGTAAAGAACCACAGCAGGCAAAAACCTCTCCTGCCCAGACAAGCAGCTTCGCCCCAAACATCATTTTTCTGTCAACACCGGCATTATGCAGATAGACCACTGTCTCCAGCCGGTCTTCCTCTGACAATGCCTCTGCAGTCTCTGTCATCATCATATAAATCAGATAGAACGGATAACACAATGCAAATAACTGCCATACATTCAGCCACAGATCTCCCGACCACGGTTTCAGGCTAAGCAGATCCTTTACCATATCCGGCCACTTCATATATGTTCTATTTATAAAAGGAAAAAAGGCATCCGTCGCCATACAGACCACAAACAGCACCAATGATACCACTGCCGGAACAACCGCATATTTAAACAGGTTTCTCCGCTTCCTCCTGAGTTCAAAATACAAAACGGTATTCATCACAGCCACCTTTCATAATTGTGGAAGATCTCTTCCTCCATCGAAAGTTCTTCTATATTAAAATTCTCACAGCCTGATCTCACCAGTTGTGCCGCCAGATCCTGTACATTCTGTTCCCGGTAAAGAAACCGGACATACTGCTTTCTCCGGACAAGAACCTCCATCTTCTCCTGTTGAAAGGCAGACGCATCCCCACCCCACATAGTAACAACCTTCGACAGCCGGGGAAGCCGGCTCCTGTTATAACGTGCAGTGACTTTCCCCTCATTCATAAACAGATACCGATGGCACGGCATCACCACATCCTCAAAGCGTTCTGCCGCGATCACCATAGCAGTCCCCTCATAATACTGACCGATCATTTCCTTTAATAAGAGCTTGTACTCTTTATCCCCCAGCATATCATATGGCCGGTCCATCAACAGCAATGCCGGTTTTGCCATCATAGCCTGTATCATGGCGACCAGCCGGTTCTGCCCAAAGGTCATCTCCAGCAATGCCTCATTCTCATCAATACCAAACACCGCAAGCAGCCCTGCTGCCTCCGACGCCATCTGTTCGTCCCGTCCCGCCATCCCGTGCAGAAACTCTCTCACACTCAGTCCGGCATAGCAGACAATGTCGTCCGGCACATACTGGATCTTTTTGGGAAAAACTTTTCTGTCCCGGTTCACCATGTCTGAATACACCATTTTACCCTGATCCGGCACATACAATCCCGCCATCAGCCTCAATACAGCCCCTGCACTGTCATCTTCTGAAATCAGCGCGATCAGTTCCTTCTCCCTGACAGACAGGGAAAAGTCCTCTAATACGGTTTCTTTTTCTGCTTTGAGCGAAACATGGCTACAGCTGCACAATACATTTTCCGACATGGTCATCCCTTCTCCATCATAATTTGCTGTCACTATGTTTATTGTAATGAAAACAGGGGGAAATAGCAAGAATAAAATTATAGTTCCAAATTTGACCAAATATGTAAAAAAAATACGAAAAATTATCCTTATTTATTAAAATAATATATTAAAACATCCGATATAGTTATTACAGGAATGGTTTTACCAAGGAGGTGAAGAGAATTATTTATGGCAAAACAATCAAGTCAGGAACGGATTTCAGAAAAACTACACATCGGCAATGGTACAAAAACTCATAAAAAAAATATTGTTATCTTCATATGTATTTTGGCTGTTATTATAATATTTGGTATTATTGGGTTACTTTTGTTTTTCAAGTTGGACACCACAGAAAAACGAAACGTTGTAGTTACTCCTGAAAATGTTGAGGAAACGTTGGAACAAATGAAAGAAAAAACACAGGCAGGCCAGTACGAAGTCACAATGAATACAACCTGGGAATTTGAAAAAGGCGACTCTGCTTCTACGAATGCCTATGTAGAAAACTCTACCTCAAATGCCAACGATGTTTATTTTGATGTAATCCGTAACGACACAGGTGAAGCTATATTGAAATCTCCCATTATTCCTGTAGGCAGTCATTTGGAAAACATTACGTTAGATAAGCCATTAGATGCTGGCACTCATGCGTGTATGCTTACATATCATTTATTAGATTCTTCTGGAAACCCGGTAAGTAAGCTAAATATCAATTTAAAAATCCATGTGGCAGACTAATATTGTTTTCCCAAAAATTATATTTATTCAAGGAGGAATCAAAATATGAAGAAAAAATTGATTGCGGTAACAGCTTTGGCAATGTCTTGTGCAATGCTTTTTACCCCGGTTTCCCATGCAGCAGTAGCAGATACTACAGCTGATTCAGAGGATGCTGCACAAGGTTCGGCATCTGGTTCTGGTGAAGTAGAAGGTATCATCAACAAAGACATCTTTAAAGTTGTTATGCCTACGGATGCTGACACTACTAACTTTGCTTTTATCCTCGATCCACAGGGATTGATCAAAGCAACCAGCGGAGATGCTGACAAGAAACACACAGAATCTTTTGAAGCAAACGCTTCTTTGTTTTTTAAGAACAGTGATGGAAACTACAGTCATGTAAGTGATCCGCTTTCTGTAACAAACAAGAGTACAGGAATCGTTGATGTTACATTGACAGCGACAGCAGGAGATCTGACGAGCGCAGATGGAGCTGCTGAAGCTTATAACATCAGTCTGGCTGATAGTTCTACTTTTGCTGAAAACGATAGTTCTACCAGCATGTATCTTGGTCTTATTGCCGGCGATGATGATCCTATTGCACTTACCGCAAAAGATGGGGCTACTGTTACAAAAACATTAGACGCTGCTCCGGAAGGTGCATACAAAACTGTATATGATACAGCAAACAGCAAATATGATTATGTATTAGACTCGGCTTTTGACGCTTCCAAGTTTTCTGCATTGACATTCAAAATGGAAGGTGCATGTAACACAAATACCGAGGCAAAATGGGTTGAAAGTGCTGCTCCTGCTGTAGAAGTTGCATGGACTCTTGAGAAACATAAAGTAGCTCCATCTGCTCCTGAAGCTGCATCATTTGTAAAAGGTAAGGACACCACAATTTCTGGTATCTCCTTAGGATCCGGAAGCCTGGCTGCAACAAAAGCAACTATAACTATGAGCAGAACAAACAGTAAAACTGGGGAATATCTGACTACCACATTGCCTCTGAATGGTAATAGTGTAACAATTCCTGGCACAACATGGGGCGGTGCTGCAATTGGTGATACACGTTTCCTGAAAGTAGTATTTAATGATACCAAAAAGACTACCAAATATATCACATTGACTATCACAAATGATCAGGCTCCATCTGCTCCTGAAACTGCTACCTTTACAAAAGGCACAGATTTAGTGATCTCCGATATCTCTCTGGGTGCAGGTTCACTGGCTGCAACAACAGCTACTGCTACCATGAGCAGAACAAATAATAAATCCGGGGAATATCTGACTACCACATTAACTCTTACAGATGGCGCTATTACAGTTCCTGGCACAAATTGGGGCGGTGCTTCTGTAGGTGATAAACGTTACTTGAAGGTAGTATTTGATGATACAGCAAACACTACAGTTTATATCGAATTAACAATTGCATAATAATCAGTATTAATGTTCTGAAAAAAGCATAAAAAATAACTCCTTTTTAACAGAATGCAAACAATCATGTTCTGTTAAAAAGGAGTCTTTTTATTACTCAGTCAATACATCATAAAACTCATTCATATTTTCCATCATATACATCATTTCTTCATATGAACTAAATTTCAATAATGCAGCACCAATTCCATATGCGCCATTTATATAACGATATATGCTTTGTCCGGGTTGTACGAAGAAATCATAAGAAACTAATTTTTCCTGCATCTCCTTACTGATATTCAATCCCCGGAATACACCATCTTCCAAAGAATGAAAAATATAAGAGGCAACAAAATCATGGAATGGCTTTTCCTCTATCTGGGATAAGTCCTCTCCTACCGCCGCTTTTACCGCATAGGCAGCCAGATCAATATCACTCCCCAGACAAATAGCATCAGATATTAAGTTGCCACCGCTCCTTGGTCCTAATTCAATAATAAATACATTTCCTCTCTTATCGAACATGAAATCCAAATTTATAGGACCAGTTTTGAATCCAAGCAGTTCAATCGCTTTTTGAATTTCTCTTCGGGCTCTTTCCGCCTTCTCTTCAGCTAAACCGGATGGGAAACTTTCACCGATTGGTACCAGTGGACTGCTATCACAATCAAAATGCTCATTTGCTATACCAAAATACCTTATTTCCCCATTTACAACAAAAGCATCCCCAGCTACCTGCATACCCTCACGCTCAACAAATTGTTCTGCAATCAGAACCGTATCACGGGAGTATTCTTTTGCATATTGAAATGCCTGCACGACCTGTGACTTTTGGGTTATTCTGGTCACGCCTTTGCTTCCTGATGAATTAACTGGTTTCAGTATAATATCACTATACTTATCATAAAAATCATATACATCCTCAACACTCTGTACAGACGACACATCCGGTACAAAAAATCCATTGTCACGCAAAAAAGGATGAAAGAGATCCTTTCTTGTCATCACTTTGACTGTTTCATATGGATTAGCAGGCAATCCCATCTGTTCTGCCACATAGGACGCTGTCAGTGCTGAAACATCCGAAGCATATGAAATAATACCATCAATTTCCTTCTCTTTAGCAAGCTGTAACACGTTTTTTTTATCCAGCGTACTAATGTTATAATATTCATCTGCAAATTTATGTGCAGGATTTTCTGGCAGATAATCAACATCTATGACATGATATCCCAGACGCTTAGCTGCCTTTACCGCTGTCATTTGGAAATAATTGCCTCCCAGACACATTAATTTTTTCAATTATAATCTCCTTGATACCATGACTCAGCCTCGGAAAATAAGTTCATTTCCTGTTGAATCATCATTTTAATATTTTCTGGCAATTCTGCCATAGATTTCTTTCGATCAACCGGATTGCGAAACACACTGTATGGATCTGACTCTGTTTCATTTCGGGACTGGGTGATAAAATCATTTGTCTGCTCCTGCCAGGCTAACTCACAAAAATCAAATATTTTCATTGCATATTCTATTGGAGCTTCATCCAGATCTTCATACTTCAAAATATATACCCGATCCGGAAATTCCCTTTCCAGTTGTGATGCCAGGACAATCGACTCCTGCCAGCGGTGGAATCCATAATATCTTTCTGGCAGAAACCAGTTTTTACTTTGAGCAAATCTCCACTCTTCTTCAATATCCCACTCTGGATAAAATTCTTTTGGTGCATTATACCATGATTTCAAAACATCATAAGGATTTCTCAAAAGCAGGATCACTTTCATTTCAGGAAGGTTTCTTAAAAATCGCGGTATCATATATAAATACATAACTTCTTTAAAGACAAAAACTTCAGGACTATCGCTATTTTTATTAAAAACAAGTCTGCGGCTTTTTGCCTTCCCATCTTCCTGAGTTAAAAAATCCTGCTGTGAATCATAAATTTTTTTCAGATATCCCCGCATTTCTTCTGCTGTGCTTCTGGCATGAATCTGGTCACGAAATGCCTCGGCAAACATAGGCTGGTAAGCAAATCTTGTTTCTGGTGAACTGTTAAAAATCTGCCCCAGCCAGGAAGTCCCCGAACGGGGCACACCAAAAATCCCTATCACTCTCTTCATAACGTTCTCCATTTCTATACTATTTCTGGAACAATCCGTTATTGAACCATTGAATCATCAAATTCATATGAACGGTCATATTTTTCACCTGTAGGACTATAATGCTCCTCGCTTCCGACCAGTGCCCAGCTTGTACACTGCTGACAGAGCTCTGGTAATTCATCAAACTTATGCTCCATATGCCGTTCTATAAACTGGCGTTTCTTCTGCCAGATTTCCTGAAGCGATTCTGAATGCAGATCACCTAAAGCCAAAACAGCTTCACAATCCTGAGCACAGACAGTAACCTTTCCTTCCCAAGTGATGCACAGCTGACCCGTTGCATTTCCACAGGCAATTCTGTCCTGTTTGATATCATGTTTGACTGTCTTAAGACTTCCGCCCCAGTTATTCAGCACTCTTACACCAACGCCAACTTCTTTCTCCAGCCAGTAATCTACTATTTGCTGAACCTCATGTTTATTTTCTTCCATCTCTATCACTTTAATTTCAAAATAGAGCTTTTTTCCTTCACGTTTTTTCCATTTTTCTACAAAATTCAAAACATTGTTATATACAACATCACGGTCCGCTCCCTTACGTATTTTCTCATATACTTCTTTACTAAATCCATCTACATCGACACTGATAAAATCAACCCCGGAATCCAACAGCATCTCTGCCATTTCATCATCCAGCAGAGTTCCATTTGTGTTAAAATTCACATTAGTAATTCCTTTTTTCTTGGCATAATCAATCATAAAATACAATTTATATCTTGCCAGCAAAGGCTCCCCATAAAAATCCAGCCATAATCTTGTATTGGGACTAACCTCAGCAATTTCATCAACGATCTTACGGTACAGATGCATGTCCATATACCCACGTTTTCTTTTCAGTGTATCATTACAACACATAATACAATTCAGATTGCAGTAATTTCCAACCTCCAATCCAATATTTAATGGAAAATCCCTAAACTGAAATTTTGTTTCTAATTCTTTTAAATTCTTAATCATTTTCTCATTTCCTTTCTTGTTTTTTTCGTTATATATAATTTGCATTATATTTCCATTTCTGAATAGATCCTGAAAATCTGTTCTACACACCTGGCAGGTGTCCTCTGATCCGCCTTTTCCTTCATTTTTTTGCTTTCCTCATTATATAGTTTTTTGTCTTCCCACAAGGCATTCAAATATTGTCCCAGCTCCTGCATCCCTCCATCGATCGCATTTTCTTCGCCGATCCAGGAAAGACCATCTGACGTATATTTTAACATCGCTACCGGAAGCCCTTCGTGCATCGCCCAGGCAATACTCAAACCGCCTCCCTTGCGCATTGGATTCACATATACATCGCAAATATGATATAAGGCAATTAAATCTTTTTCATATCCTCTTACTATGATTTGTTTCTCTAAATTCCGTTGTGTCCTTTCCTTAAGCAGATAATCCGGAAGATCTCTCCCGACAAACACCCAGGCAAATTGCGGGTGCTCCTGCAGGTATTCTGCGACAAAGCATATAAATTCCCTGCTCAGATCATGGACCAGCCGATTTCCAACGGTTACCAGTACAAAAGAATGTTCCACTCCCAGCTGCTCCCTTTTATCATACTCTGACTTCGCTAGTGGAAATTCTGTAATACCTCCGGTAAATGGGGCAATAAGCTTTTCATCAAAACAATGATATTTCTTAATGATCTGTTTCATCCGATCTGGATCAACCGCTAAATATCTATGGAAAAACATACTTGATCCATGATTACTCCTCATAGGGAAATAAAATAACGGAAAATTCTCATATAATATTCTGGAACAACAGGAATTTTCATCCGCTATGTCAATGATAAGGGAAGGACCATAATCAAATATGTTATCAATCTGATCCACGATTTTTTCCCTGACTGTATCTCCTTTACTATAATAAGTCCTGATCCGGGGCAAAAGCATCTTTTCATGATCTGACCGGTAATCTTCCGCATTGACCAGTAAATCTGTATTTAGAACATCCCGAATCCTCTCGTCATGCCTGTACTGATTTTCTATAAAAACTGCTACCTCATAACCTTGTCTGCAAATTTCATTTGCCAGTGTTGCCATAACAATTCCAATTGAATATCTTTCGTCCCTCCATGTATTCGTGAAAATGGCAATGCGCTTCTGATTTCGATCCGGATGCCTCTTTCTACACATATTACCATAATAACTTTGCGCCAGTTCTTCCATCATCCTCTTTTTCTGAATATAAAAATCAGAATATATCGCCTCCGGGCACTTCATCTCAATCAGATTCATGTCCAACAGTAATGAATACTGGATATCCCTGTCTAATGTACCTAAATTTTGCATTGACTGCATATACTCTTCCAATACCTGTTCACTCACCATTTCAGTCAGACACTTTTCCCGCTTTATCAATACCGCTTCTAACGCATTGTCCATGTTTTCTTTTTTTCCCAACCTCAACTCTCTCTTTCCATCCACTTTATAATCTCAGTTACTATTTTTTTAGTATGTTTCTCTTCCAATCCATAATACATGGGCAGGCGGACAATTCTCTCACTCTCTCTTGTCGTATACTGGTCATTTCCGTCAAATCTTCCATATTTTTTCCCTGCCTCAACTCCATGTAATGGTACGTAGTGAAATACACACCCGATTCCAAGATCTCTCATATCCTTTATAAAAGCAGTCCTCTGTTCCAGATCTTTCAGTTTAATAAAAAACATATGCGCATTATGGATACACAGTTCCGGAACATAAGGCAGTTCAATCTTATCTTCTAACTCTTTTAATGTGTCATAATAATACCGCCAGGTTTCCAGTCTGTTTTCATTGATCTCATCGGCACGCTCCAGCTGACCATACAGATAGGACACATTAAACTCACTTGGCAGATAGGATGAACCAATATCGACCCAGCTATATTTATCGATTTCTCCACGAAAAAAACGTGCCCTGTTCGTTCCCTTTTCCCGGATTATTTCAGCCCGTTCCATATATTTATCATTATTAATGACCAGAGCCCCTCCCTCACCCATCGTATAGTTTTTTGTTTCATGGAAGCTATAGCATCCCAGATCTCCAATCGTACCAAGTGCTTTCCCTTTATAAGTCGACATAACTCCCTGGGCAGCATCTTCGATCACAGGAAGCTGATAGCGTTTTGCAATCTCCATAATCGTATCCATCTCACAGGCAACTCCGGCATAATGGACTACTACAATCGCTTTTGTTTTATCCGTAATCGCTTTCTCAATCAGTTTCTCATCAATATTCATCGTGTCTGGTCGAATATCAACAAAAACTACTTTTGCCCCACGGAGTACAAATGCGTTTGCCGTTGATACAAAGGTATAAGAAGGCATGATCACCTCATCCCCCTCTTTTATATCCAGTAAAATCGCCGTCATTTCCAATGCGGCAGTACAGGAAACGGTTAATAACACTTTCTTTGCACAAAAACGCTTTTCCATCCATTCACTGCATAATTTTGTATATGTACCATCTCCTGCGATCTTACCGGTCTCAACCATCTTTTTAACATAAGAGAAGGCTTCCGGCAGATATATGGCCTTATTAAATGGTATCATAGGACTCACCTCTTATATGTTCAAAATAATTTATCTTTGTCTGATTTTAATCACTCTTACACATAGCTACAGTATATCATATGCAGCTGATTATTGTCAAAAATGTACGATAATGCAGGCTACTTACCAAGAAGCATAGTTTTCATCTTATCATCTAATTCATTATACCAATGATCAAATCCATAGTTTTCCCACGGCATAGCCCTGTCAAAATGATATCGCCATGGATAATGCCGTTCCCCACTTTCCCTGTTCTTTATATCCCGGACATCGCCCTTTATTTTAGCTGGATTACCAAGAGCTACTTCATATTTATCTACATCCCTGGTAACAACTGCTCCGGCACCGACCAGGGCATCCGTATGAATTTCTACCCCTGGCAGTAAAATAGCATTAGCCGCAATAATCGCAAACGAATGAATATATGCTCCAAATTCATGTTCAGATGGCGGTGTCGGATCATTCGTGAAAACAGCATGAGGAAAAATCCATACACAATCGTCAATCCGGGAATGTTTTCCTATGAAAACATCACTATGCAGTCTTACAAAATTTCCCAACCGGCAATCTCCCTGTATATCCGATAATGTACCAATACTGACATTATCGCCAATTTGTGTCCGTTCACGGATCGTAACGTGATGCCCGCACTGAAAGTTTTTCCCAATTTCAGAACCATTATAAATAACACTGCCACTGCGAATAAGCGCTCGTTCCCCTATTTTTAATTCATGTTTATGATAAAGCCGGTCAGCATAAAAATCCATCTGATACTCACCAATAATGCAATTAGCTCCAATCATAGAATCGCTTGCAATCGACACATCACTGCGGATAATACAGTTATGATCTATATAGATATTATCACCGAGCACTACATTATCTTCAATGATACAATTATTTTTAATAATAACATGATTTCCAAATCGTACATTATCCCCGATAATTACATTTACTCCTGTTTCTGGTTTTGTACCCATACTATATCTCCTTCAAAAACTTACCTGTTTTCAGTCGTCCTGACTTCTCTGTCTATAAAATAGTTTCCCAGTATGATACTATGGTATCATTCAATCGCTCCAATGAATCCTCTTCCCTGCTGGAATCTGATATAATAAATTCCTCCCATCCCTGTTCTTTAATTTTATCGATATCTTCCACATAAATCCCCTTACCCAAAGATATGGCTGCCATATCTTTCATCATATATATTTTCTTTCCTAATAAATTCAGATAAGACAACGTAGTCGCAGCTCCAAATCGGATCATGGGATATATTGCCACATCAATGGACTCCAAAAACTTCCAATATTTATCCAATTCCATGTAATCCGTAATAGGGATAAATTTATCTCCAAACATCTGCTTTCCCTTTTTTATTATTTTGTCTCTATAACCCTCAATCCCATACGACAGCGTACAATAAATCTTTATACCATTGTCCCGGAATTTGTATAAAATATCTAATCCATATTCAAGATTGTTATCTTCTGCTGCATAGTGTCCCAGTAAAATATTAACAGTTCTTTGTTCATCCGATATTGTCTCCCCATCCATTTCAATCTCATGTGGTATATACGCATAACGTGCTACATTTGTCTCTTTCATTATTATTTTGCATTTTTGTACTATGTTATCAATACGATATTTTGCCGCACTTCCATAGCTTATTTTTTCTAATATTTCTTTAGCCACAAAAGAATTCTCATCAAAATATATATCTCCTCCCCAGCAGATCCAGATCATCTTTTTCCCACAGTCTCTGTTTATCATAGATTGAATAAATCTTAAGAAATTTTCGGAAAAAGCAACCGAATGCAATATTATTTTCTCTGCCTTTTCAAAGAAATCAGCTAATTCATCTGTATAAAAGAAATCATTACAGTTATTTGGGTCGTCAACAATATTCTGTAAATTTCCAAAATCCTTCATGATCATAATATTTTTATTTTTTTTGTTCTTCTTACATGCATACTCAAGGTTTTTGTATTGATTCTCCATTAAATCATTCCGGTCGTAATCAATGATAAAAAAATGTTCTGTAATGTTAAAATGATCCTCCAGCATTGTATAAAAGGGAATCAAAAATTTTTCATCCGGAAACAAATGTATATAATTTTTTTTGTTTAGAGCCTCCGTTACCCTCCCATTCTCTTTTTTTATAACCTCTAAATCACATTCACCCGTCAGGTAGAATGCCAGATCACAATGCGAAAGCTGGCTGACATCTTCGATTATTTCTTCCGCATATCGTTCCAGCACGGTCAAAATAAGTGTCTTCTCTTCTTCTTCAGCCAATACCTTTTTCTCATAAATCTTATATCCGTCGATATAGCTGCCTGCCAGTTTCTCATTGCTGTCAACCACATATCTCACTTTATCCCTGATTCCATATGTATCAATTACTTTTTTGTTTCTCAAAGAGGCACCATAAAAAACAATCGAATCATACTGTGCCATTTGATTTCTATTTATCAGTTTTCCATCTTTTCCAATCAGCATCCTAATTCCCCCAAGCCAGTCTCATTTTACCCTGTAACGTCCGTTCCTCTTATAACCCATTCTCTTTACATCTGATTTTCCAGTATATCTGCAATCTGACAACACGCAGTCCCATCACCATATGGATTGCTTGCCTGGCTCATTTTTTTATATTCTTCCTCATTGTCAAGAAGCCGTTTCATATTATCATAAATATTGTTCTCGTCAGTACCAACTAGCTTTAACGTACCTGCCGCCACCCCTTCTGGCCGCTCCGTTGTATCTCTTACGACTAATACCGGCTTCCCCAGGGAAGGAGCTTCCTCCTGGATTCCTCCAGAATCGGTAAGAATCATATAACTTCCTGCCATAAAATTATGAAAATCAATCACTTCCAGGGGCTCAATAATATGGATCTGTCTTTCCCCGCCCAGTATGTTACCTGCCAACTGCCGGATTACCGGATTCATATGAATAGGATAAATCACTTTCACATCGCTATACTCATTACATATTTTCCGGATGGCATTGAAAATATGTTCCATCGGCCCGCCAATATTTTCTCTGCGATGTACGGTAATTAATATTAACCGGCTCCCCTTTGACCACTCCAATTCCGAATGGGAATAACTACTCCGTATTGTTGTTTTTAGTGCATCAATTGCCGTATTACCAGTAACATAAATCGTCTCTTTCTTTTTCCCTTCCTTTAATAAATTCTCTCTTGCCAAATCAGTCGGCGCAAAATGGTAAGACGTTATAATGCCGACTGCCTGTCGGTTAAACTCTTCCGGGTAGGGAGAATTAATATCATAGGTCCGCAAACCAGCCTCGATATGCCCAATTGGAATTTTCATATAAAACGCTGCAAGAGCAGCTGAAAAAGTTGTCGATGTATCTCCATGGACGAGGACAGCATCGGGTGATTCAATTTCAAGTACATCCTTCATTTTCACCAAAATATTGTTGGTAATATCAAATAGCGACTGGCTTTCCTGCATAATTGCCAGATCATAATCCGGCGTAATATGAAACACTTCTAAAACCTGTTCCAGCATCTGCTTATGCTGTCCGGTCACACAAACTACGATCCTGAATTTACTAGTTCTTTTTTTTAATTCCAAGACCAGAGGACACATTTTTATCGCTTCTGGTCTTGTCCCAAATACTACTAATATTTTCTTCATTTATTCCAACAACTTTCTTTTATTTATAAAGTATGGTCAATGACGCGTTCAAAAAATTCTATGATTTTTTCTGCCTGATCATCCATTGTCAGTTTATTATTCTCAAGAAAATCTTTATCTACTTTTATTTTTGATATCTGCCCGATCTGTCCCCGTATATCACCGTCCAGATCCAGATATTGGCCAACCTCATATTCATTCGCAAACTTTTTCAACGAATCGATATTGGCTACCGCCACGGGAAGTGCTGCAAAAAGATATTCAAATATCTTATTGGGAAATGTAGTCTGCAAAAAGGTATTATTCCTTGGTGTTATATTAAGTACCACCAGACCCACATCATACTGTGTCAGTTCAGTCATTAATTCTTCATAAGGAAGACATCCCTCATAATGC
Organism: uncultured Eubacterium sp.; assembly: GCA_910584875.1. Lineage (GTDB taxonomy): Bacteria > Bacillota > Clostridia > Lachnospirales > Lachnospiraceae > Eubacterium_F. The sequence goes on along the minus strand of CAJUDA010000007.1, from coordinate 108,615 downwards.
ATATATGGGTGTAGTTCTCCCAATGACCTGACATACTCATTCTCTTCACTATAAAAGTGTACATGTATATTCTGTCTGGCAATCGCTGTAAAAATATCTTCGTAATATCTCAGTGTTTTTTCACCCTCCCAGATTCCTCCCTCATATACACAATGTATTTCTCCATCTATACTGCTTTTTTTCTGTAAAAATTTTTTCGGTTTATCCTTCTTCAGAACATAATTATTTAAAATCAGAACCTCTCTTCTTCCAAGATCAAACTTCTGTTCCGCGATATGCCTAACCTCTTCTGTGACATACACATTTGCCTGGCACAGCCTGTTTGCCACAAATTCATGAACCATCTGATCAATATTAATATCATACCATATCGACATCATGTCAGCTGTATCATGAATGATCCTTTTATTCGAACTCAATAGTAATGTTGTTAAATAGTCTGGTGAATTGGCGCTCCAGACAAGGTCGTAATCTTCTCCATCAACATAACGGATAAACCCTGTCAAATCATTGATCGGAATTACTCTCTCATACGGGATTCTCTTCATTCCTATACAATAATCCGGAGCTTCCATTAAATATGCCAAATCCGATCTGACTCCGTGATCTTTCAAAACACAAGCCATTTTATCGATGCGAATTCCCGGCACACGCTGTACGAACAAAATTCTCATATCTCTCTTTCTCTTTCTGGAAAGTTCCACTCCCTTTAAACTCTGTATAACAAAAGCCGTCGGGTTAATATAATAAATCCGCTCTTCCGCTATCCCCATCTCCAATAACTGGTCAATGATTTCCTCAAACCATAAGCTTGCTACAACCACATCACAATCGGTCATTTTAACTACATCATCGGGTTGATAAATTGTAAGCTCCATAAATTTCTGATCCCATTTATTGCGGTCATTATCACAAAATCCTGCTATTTCCCAAAGATCTGAAACTTTATAAAATGCTTTTTCACCGTTACTGGCAGTTCCCCAGATTATTGCTTTATCATTCATTTACTGTCCCTCTTTTCTAAGAATCTTATTTTTTATTTACGAATGTAAGAAATTCATCATAATCTCTTATATAATCATCTTCATTATACACTTCTGACGCCAGACACATTAAAACCGCATCCTCTGAGAAGTCATACATTTCCCGCCACATATTATTGGGTACATATAGTCCCTCATATGGTTTTTCTAAAAATACTTTCTTTTTTTCAGTCCCATTGTCTAATAAAATCTTACAGGATCCATGAATACAGATCAGTATCTGCTCCAGTGATTTATGGGCATGATACCCTCTGGTCACTCCCAATCCCGTATCATACATATAATAAACTCTTTTAATTTCAAACGGAATATCAATGAATTCCTCCAAAGCAACGAGCTGTCCCCTCTCATCTCCATGCTGCTGAAACTGATATTTTACAATCTGCATAGGTATCCCCTCCATTACTAGAACTGATTTAGCGCTGATACAATCTCCTCGATCTCCTTTTCTGTCATACCATACCAGACAGGCAGAGAAAGTTCTGTATCCGCAAGATGTTCCGTTACCGGAAAATCTCCTTTCTGGTATCCCAGTTCCTGATATGCCTGCTGAAGATGAACCGGGATCGGATAATGAATCTGTGTCATAATTCCGCTATCCTGTAAATAACGCTGCAAGTCTTCTCTATTTTCGCAAAATACCGGAAATATATGCCAAACATTCTCTTCTTCTGAAAACTTCGGTAATTTTATATTATTATTTTGAATATTATTCAGGTAAAATTTTGCTATTTCTCGCCGCTTTACTGTCCACTCATCCAAATGCCGGAGTTTCACCCGCAGAATTGCAGCCTGCAATTCATCCATCCGGGAATTGAAACCCTGGTAAATGTGATGATATTTTTCCCCTGATCCATAATTGCGCAATGCTTTTGCCTTTTCGTATATTTGTTCATCGTTTGTTGTAATAGCTCCTGCATCTCCCATGGCGCCAAGATTTTTGCCTGGATAAAAACTAAATCCAGCCGCCATGCCAAAACTTCCTGCTTTTTTTCCATAAGAAAATGCCCCATGAGCCTGTGCAGCATCCTCAATTACATACAGTTTATTTTTATCAGCGATCTGATTGACCTTTTCCATATCGGCAAGACGTCCATATAAGTGCACTGCTATAATCGCCTTTGTCTTTTCTGTAATCTTTTTCTCGATCTGTTCAGGATCTATATTAAAAGTTTTCTCATCAACATCTACAAATACAGGTGTTGCACCAACATAACTGACTGCTAATGCAGTCGCTATAAACGTATTGACAGGGACGATCACTTCATCCCCTTCACCAATACCATACGCACTTAAAATAATATGCAATGCATCTAATCCATTTCCAACGCCCAGACAGTATCGTGTACCACAATAGGCAGCATATTCCTCCTCAAAACACTTTAATTCCTGTCCCAGAATGTACCATTCATTTGTCATTACCTTATTTATTGCATCTGCTACATCATCTTTGATCATATGGTGCATTCTACTAATATCCAAATATGGTATCACTCTCATCCTCTCCTTAATATGTAACATATTTGCTAACTCCCAAATAGCTGTCCTAAACTATATATCATCTCATTAAGAGCTATTTTATATTTCTTATTCTTAATCAATTCTTTGAATCTTTCCCGAAAAAAAAACTTAATTGAACTCTTTACATAATTCTTATTATTTGATGTCCATATAGAAGAATTTGAAATCCGATATTGTTCCAGCTCCTCTTCCAACAATACAATCTCATTACCTGCAAGAATATAATGATATATAAAAGGATAATCTTCCAACATAGGATAATGGACATCAAAACCTCCTAACTTCTGGATATATTCTGTCAAAAAAAATTCTCCTGACGGCCCAGCTATAAAATTACCAAGAATAATTTGATCATACTGTTCCTGCCATCCTTTTTTTGCAATACAGTATCCTCTTTCACAATATCTCTTAACATAATTTACACGCGGTATGTTAGCACCAAAAACCTTAACTTTAGAAAAGACTACATTCAGTTTATTTTTTTCTGCATAGTCCCGCTTTCTCTCAATTGCGTTTTGCATAAATAGATCGTCCCCTGCAATGATCTGAACATATTTACCTTTTGCCTGAAATATGCCAATATTACAGTTTTTCGTCACCCCATGGTTCTCCTTCGCTTTTAATAACCTCACATTTACAAATCTCTTTTTATGTGTCTTAATCCATTTTCTCACAACATCTACCGTATTATCGATAGAACAATCATCTGACACGATCAGCTCCAGCTTTTGATATGTCTGCTTATAAATACTATCAAGTGTTTCAACAACTGTCTTACCCGAATTATATGTGACAACAACTATACTAATTAAATCCATCCGTTTTCTCCTTACCAGATAAAATGTTCTCTACATATTTATAACCCGTATACCACATCTTCGATTGAGATCACCGGAATATCTGTTTTATCTGACAACTTTTTCTGAATCTCATCATATACAAGGACTGGTGTCACGATAATGGCATCCACCTTATCTAATTTATCGTCAGGTTCCACTATTTTCAATCCCGGACAGGTACAATACGCATCCTGATCGATTGCATATCTGATCTCAATATCTGTATCTTTCAGTTCATCATATAGCATACTGCCCAGTCTCCCCATCCCATATATGGCAATCGAATAATACCTTTTTTTCTTAAAATACTTATCTAACGAAATTCCCCTCTGTTTGCAAGTCAGCCACTGACTTACAATATTGTAGCAGCTTTGATACAGGTCACTCTGTTTATTAGTCAGACTGCCTGTCCTTTTCATCACTGTTCCTACCGTGGCTGCCCCCCCTGCAAACCCTGCTAATAATGAGATACCCGTCATAATTCCTTTTTTCATAATACTTCTCTCCAATCATTTTTACGTATTAATATTCACAGTTACGTTTCCGTAACTGTTTCAAGTCATTCACGATATAAAATTATACCTGTACATCTCCATAAACAATTCCACAGGACAATCCAACACCAAATCCACACATAAAAATCCGATTCTTTCCACCCTGCATTTTATTCTGATTCACAGTCAATGTCACTGGTATTGATGCTCCTGATGTATTGCCATACTCCTCATAAGAAATCAGCAGCTTAGTCTCATCAATTCCACAAAACTCAGCCACATGATCCACGATATGCTTCTGCGCCTGATGAAACACGTAATAATCAATATCGTCATCCGTAAGCCCTGTCTTTTCCATAAACTCCCGTATATAACGCAGCACTTCATTAATCGTATAACGGAACACCTGCATACCATCCATATGAAAATGATCCTTTTGATCCTTCATGAAAATAGCATCACATCCCTCTCCCAGTGACTTCTGCATATATAACAGCCTGCCCTCTGGTACTGACTCAAGTGCCGTCGCTGTTCCTGCATCACCAAACATCATTTTTGTCTGGATATCGTTTTCTTCCAGACATTTTGTCACAGTATCCCCCACTAACAAAAGCATCTTACTTCCCGTCTCCAGATTTGACAGCAGCCCTCCCGCGATCGTCAGACCGGTTGTATATCCGGAACATCCCATATTCACATCAAAGGCAATACAATTCTCTCCTATTCCCAGTTGTTTCTGAATCCGAAAAGCCGTCGCAGGCATGACACAGCTCGGAGTCTGAGTCACGAGAATGATCCCCCGGATATCCTCTCTCTGCCAACCCAACCGGTCAATCAGACGTCCCGCCGCCTCTGCGCACATAGATTCTGTGGTCTCTGTATCATCCGAAACATGACATGACCGGATTCCCGTAAGCCGGACCTGCTTTGACACCTTGCGTTCGCCCATCTGTTCTGTATAGATACCGTTATCCACTTTCTTTTTGGGAACTACAGATTCAATTCCGCGGATTGCAATTTTATTGTATTCTCCAAACATTTTTCACTCCAGCCTTCTTATTCATTCTGTTTTTGCATCAATCACTACCAGCATTTCCTTTACGTTCTTTGCGCTGCTGATCGCCGTCATCTCTGCGACTGAAAATTTAAATCCATAATATTCCTCAATCATCGTAATGATATTGACCAGCTCCATGGAATCCCAGTCCTCTATTTCTTCAAACAGTGTACTCTCCTTTAATACAATGGTTTCGTCATCAAAATTGTCTCTTACTAATGACTCCAATTCTTTTAATCTGTCTGCCATCTTCCATCCACCTTTCAAATAACCTGTATCACCTGGTTACGATTTCTGTAATTTTCAGGAATACGATATTCCCAGATCTGGTGACCTTCCTGTTCTTCCCTGAGAACAAATCCCAATCCTTCATACAGATCCTTTACCGGCATATTTTTCTTCGTTGGTATATATTCTCCCAGTATCTTCTGAATACCCTGCTGACAGCATAATTCGACCAGCCTGTCAAACATCGCATATTCCATCTGTCTCTTAAATACCCGGCAGCTCATGATCCAGAGTGTAACAGCCAGCGTCTGACTCCCTCTGATCTCTCCCAGAATCACGGATACGAGACCATTATTTCCAAATTTATCATATAATGTTCCACAGATTGCAATATTTCCGCTGGCAAATTCCTGCACCTCTGATCGGCCAAGCCGCAAGCCAGTCAGGTTAAACTGGTTTGTTTTGTTAATCAGCTGAGTTACCCGGTCCAGATTAGCAGAAGAAATCCCGGTGAACTCTGCCTTCATCTGCAGTCCGATTAGATACTTCTGGTAGTCTTCCCCATTCAGCGCTGCCTCTCTTTCAAGATTTGCTCTGTACAAATTACCCCGCTGCAGATCTTCCTTCGAATAACTGGTTACTTCAAAGAACCCTGATCGATCTAAAAGCCGCCTCATATCCGATGGATCCTGCACTGGAAGTACCATGATACCCGGAACATTTTTTTCTACCTCTTCCTGCTCAGCCGGATTATCATCAATAAATACAAAGCTATCTGTATTCAGATTAAGCTGAGCGCCCATATCTCTGATATTTTCACTTTTCCTGTCCCAGTTACATTTTGCGATCGTCACATCATCCATCGTCAATACGGATGATGGATGGGACAACCCCTGTCTGGCTGCCTCTGCCTCGTTTTTGGAACATATATTTAACAGGATCCCTCTGTCACGGAGATTTTTCAGGTATTCCTGAAACTCTGCATACATCATCCCTTCCGGGGTCTCAATCCCCAGTTCAATTCCCTCTGTTCCGTCGTCTCCGATCACTCCCTTCCAGAGAGTGTTGTCCAGATCTACAATAACTGCTTTCTTATTTTTACCAAAATAGGATTTTATTATATTAGAGATATTATAAGCAGTCTGAGGTATCGCATCAGGAGAAAAAGCATATTTAAATGCGTACCAGACGCTGTCATCAAACCAGCGCTCCAGACCATAACAGGCAGAGAGATAATGGATATCATTGATAAATATATAATCTCTCTTGCTGATCTCCTGTACAAATCTCCGGTTCACTTCCTCCAGAAAATACTGTCTCCCCGTTATATGTACACGGTCCATATTACCCATAATACGGTATGGAAGCATCTCAAAATTATTTTGTATGATCATGGCGCCTGTTTTTTGCCGAAGGCTTTCCCATATCTGTATAAACTTACGAACCTGCCGATCAATCTTCTCTTCCACCTGACCGGCGTCATCCCCTGCCTGCGGCCATTCCTGAATATTTCTGATCGTTGTATGAATGTAAATAACATCTGGCTTAAAATCTAAAAGTTCTGCACTTTCAAATACGGACTCTTCATAATAGTTATTATACTGCCCCTCGTACATTACAGGCAGGATCCCCTGATTTAACAGAAACAACTCAAGCATATCCTTCATCTGCCCGATCGTAGAGCCGCTTAAGATGGCGACTCGTTTCGGAAGAAGATCTTCCTGTTTCAATAGCTGCTTCTTTAATTTTTTTGCCTGCCGTCGGATGTCTGCACTGTTAAACGGATAATCCAATTCTTTCAAAACCAGCCTCCTAATATTCCAATCCACCACTCATCACGACAAGTTCCCCTGTCATATACCGGGCGCAATCTGACAGCAGATATTCTGCCAAATATGCAATATACTCTGGTTCTATGAGCCCCATCGGCTGCCGTTCTTCTGCCATCTCCAGATAATTTTCTATCTGCCGGGCAGTATTCATCATCATCGGTGTTTTTACATTAGCTGGAAGAATTGCATTTACCCGGATTTTTCTCCGCATAAACTCCTTTGACATTGTTTTAACAACAGAGTTCAATGCAGCCTTTGAAGCTGCATACTGTGACAGCCCTTTCTCATTTTTAAATGCTTCGACAGAAGAAATCGCAACAAGTGCCGCCCCATCATGAGAATACTTTTTCATAGAAAAATATTTCCCCAATTCCATGAAGGCAAAACAATTAATACGCATTGTCTCCTCCATTTCCTCAATATCGTTTGCCCGGATCACACTATTAATTGCGATTCCGGCACAATGAACGAGACCATCCAGCTTAAAACCTTTTTCTCTGCAAAATACAAAAATTTCCTGGATATGTTCCAGATCCAAAAGATCATACGCATACGGATAAATTCTGTCAGGAAATTTTTGTTCCAGTTCCGCCAATTTTTCTTTGTTTCGTCCGACTGCTACAATTTTTGCCCCTTCCGTGGCAAGCCTCCCAGCCACAGCCCAGCCTATTCCCGAAGTTGCCCCTGTTACTAAAACTGTCTTATTTTCTATATTGGTTTCTAACATCATATCCTCCATTCTGCCTGATTACAGCTGATATGTTATACCTGTCTGTAAGAATAAATATGATCTGAATCAATCAGTTTCAAATAAGTATCTTTTACCAGGTTTGTATACACTGCACTCCAGGACAGTCCCACGCCGAAACCGCACATAAGTACTCTGCCCCCGTCACCCAGCTGCCCTCTGTTCGCACACATTGTCAAGGGAATAGAAGCACCTGACGTATTTCCAAAATCCCGATAGGATACCAAAATTTTTTCCTCCGGTATTTCAAGAATATCCCTTATATTATCCAGAATAAGTTTCTGTGCCTGATGAAATATATAATAATCCACGTCTTTATCGGTAATATGGATATCTTTCATAAATTGACGGACACTGTCTGTCACGGTATTAATCGCAAAAGAAAAAACGGCATCCCCATTCATTCTTGATAAATGCCCATACTCTTTATAAATGTCCATACAACCACTGCCATCAACAAATTGCATACCATACATTTTATGTCCATCTGTTTTTTCTATTGCAGTCGCTGATATACCTGAACCAAGAAGCAGCCAGTCTGTCAGATATTCCTCCCACTCTCCGGTCTCCTTCCACTCAGGATTATATTTTCTGATATCCCCCACTATCAGTATCGCCCTGTTGCCAAAATTCTGCAGCAGACCTGCGACTGTCTGTAATCCTGTCGTATAACCGGAACATCCCAGATTGATATCAAAGACAAGCATATCCTTTTTAAAAGGAAATGCTCTGTGAACAAACATTGCCGTCGCCGGTAATAACATATCCTGAGCCTGTGTGATCAGGATGAGAATATCCACGCTATCTGCATTCCACAAAGTTTTCTGCAGAAGTACCCGGACTGCATCATTCGCCAGATCCGACGTTTTCTGCTCATCCATCACCACTCTTCTTCGCTCTATCCCTGTATATCTGATGTGTTTTTTAAGTCTTTTTTCGCCCATAATCTGTGCATATTCAGCCTGATTACATTCATCTGCGTATGAGGGCACTGCTGTTACAACACCTCTAATCGCTATATTGTCAAACAAGGTCATCATGCCCTATCACCGATCCTATTCTAAATAATCACAGATATCTTTTATTGTCTGAAAAGATGCTAACTCTTCCACTGTAATAACTTTATTATTCTTTTTTCTGATTGCCGCCATCAATGATAATTTGGTAATGGAATCCCATTCTTCCAAATCATCCAATCGCACATCCACGGTAAGTTCTCCCTCTTCTACTTCCATAATTTCTTCCAGAAACTCAATTTTTTCCTCCGCGTTCATAATTTCTGCTCCTTTCACAAATTAATTCAACCGCGATACCCTGAACTAATAGGAATGCACTCTCCCGTGATATGCCTTGCATCCTCTGACATCAAAAAGGCAACTGTCTTTACGACATCTTCAATTGGAATAATCCCTAATGGCTGAACCTCTTTTATCTGTGCTATTTCTTCCTCGGTCCAGTCATTGCTTGCCTCTCCAATCTTCGACTTGACGATAGCCGGCATAACTGTATTAATCCGCATCCTTCGTTTCAAAAACTCTTTTGCCAGAACCTGTACCTGAACATTCATAGCTGCTTTGGTCATTGAATAAGCAGATGTCCCTGTCTCTTTTGACAATGCTGCATAAGAAGAAATACCCACGATCGAAGCGCCTTTATTGGAAACAGCATTCCGTGTAAAATAACGACACATTTCATAAAAGCCAAACACATTTATCTTAAACATATCCTCAAGATCATTTTTCTCCATTATTTTCAATGGCTTTATAAAATGTATGCCAGCACAATATACCATACCGTCCAGCTTAATCCCTTTCTCCTGTAACTCATGAAACAATTCTTCAATATTGTCATTATTCGTAAGATCACACGGAATTACAAGGGTTTCGCCTGTTAATCTGTTTCTGACACTTTCTAATTTTTCTTTATTTCTTGCAACAAGAATCACATTAGCACCCAATCCGGACAAATATTCTGCAGTTTCAGCACCGATTCCCTGGGACGCTCCTGTTATAAGAATATTTTTACCTCTCATGCAAAATCTCCTATCTGTTTACAGAAATAATAGTACCCGTTGTATACTGAGAGTCCTCTGACAAAAGATATGTTATTGCCTTTCCAATCGCAAGCGGTCTCTTCATCTCTGCCGGACAGTTTTCCTGAAGATATTTTTCAATCCATTCCTGTCCACTGCCTTTAACAGGGGTAAGATCCAGGTCAGCTCCATCATAGATGACAGCATTTACCCGGATGCCTTCAGAATCAATACCTTCCTGAATCTGCGCAACAATTTCCTCCTGATGCCGTCTTTCACATGATGCAGCATCTGAAACAAGGATAATGCTTGTCTCCGGTTTCAAAAGTTTCTCATGTTGCAGCTTCCTGCAAAACTCAATAACGGCATCTGCTTCCATATTTGATTCCGTAAAAACCAAGCCGTCTAAGCAAAGATTATTATCAGCACAATAACCAACTACCGTGTCAACGCCAGAATCATCTGCTGTCTTTTGAACTGCAATATGGGACTCAAGATACAGATCTGTCTGAATATCACACAACTTATTCCTATCTGTCCCTGTCAAAATAACATTCGCAGATTTCTCTTTTTCACTAAGATAACGGCTGATATATTCACCCAGAGGCTGATCTGCTCCTGTAACTAAAACATTAGTACCGCCTAATATGCCACCAGGTATCTTATCTTCATCATAATGTTCATTTGTCTCAATAATAGGCAGAATATTTTCAGTTGGGATTTCTGTAAATATTGTCCCCCAGGATAAGCCCACACCAAAACCACAAAGAAACAATCTAACAACTTCTTTGTTTAAAAACTTATCTCTATTTGCGCAAACAGTAACCGGAACAGATGTTCCTGACGTATTCCCATATTCGTCCAGCGAACGGAGTTCTTTCCCATCCGGCAAGTCACAGCAAGCAGCAATATTATCGAGAATCAGTTTCTGCGCCTGATGAAATACATAATAATCTATATCTTCTTCCTGCAGATTAAAATGATTTTTAAATGTTTTAACATCATCCGACACATCATTAATAGCAAATTCAAAGACAGCAGTCCCATCCATTGTAGTATTCTCATCCAACAGCTTTTCACGATGATGACGGATAATAGCTCCAAATCCATCACCATCCGATTTAGTCATAAATCTCAGGTCGTTATTTTCCACCTTTTCTATCGCAATGGCAGCACCTGCAGCACCAAAAATCATTCGACCTGCAATCGTATCTTCTGTCATAACCTCTTCAGGATGCAGAATCTGGCTTGCCGTATCTCCGATCAAAAGAAGTGCCTTATCCGATACATCGCAGGATTGTAACAAGGCTGAAACGGCATGCACCCCAACATTAAAACTAGAGCATCCCAGATTAATGTCAAAACACACACAATCCTTTGGAAGCCCCAGTCTGTGCTGAAGGAAAAATGCCGTGGACGGCAATTTATAATTGGGACCCTGTGTAATGTAAATCAACACCTTGATCTCATCACTTTTCCAATTCAGTTTTTTCATAAGCGGAACTGCCGCTGCATAACAAAGATCAGAGGTCCGTTGATGTCTCCCTGCAACATGTCGTTTTGAGACACCGGTAAGACGAATCTGTTTTTTGCTTCTCCTGGCGCCAAGAATATGCTCAAAATTTCCATTTTCTTCTATATATTCTGGTACTGCCGAAGCCATCCCCTGAATCTTAATATTGTCAAATTTCCCAATCATGATCAAAGACCTTTCTATTGTTGCAGATAATCAATAATATCCTGTACAGTGATAAAATTCTTTATCTCATCCACAGACAGCTTTTTATTATATGTTTTCTTTGCCTCTGCCATAAGCGACAGTATGCTCAGAGAATCCCATTCCTCCAAATCTTCCAAAACAGTTGTTGTCTCCAGGACACCTTCATCCAGGTCCATAATTTCCTCAAGCATTTCCAATAACTCTTTCATCTTCCTTTCTCCTTTCTATAATAGGATCCAGACACCGCCAGATGCACAAAAAACCATCCCCGGATGACGGGCACAGTCGTGTCTTCATTATTCTGTGCCTCCATGCAGCCTTTTTTGTGTGAATCCATTCATACATATATATCCATTAAATCAAAATAATAAAATATATACAAGTTTTATATCGGCAAAATATCATCTTATCTTAACCGTCCCGAATCATCTTCCCGTCAGCATGGACGATCCTGATCCCCGTCTCCACGGAACAATTTTGCCTCTTTCAACATCGGATCTACCAATTTCAAGGAAATATTTTCCTGTACAAAGGGATGAAAATAATTCGGAATTATATTACTACTATTCTCATCACAACGAACAAATCCCCCCTTCTCATATATTTCCACAGGGATTCCATAAGAGTACACATCTACAAATTCATATCCATTCTTATTCATCAAATCATCCAGCGCGCATGCAATCTTCCCCAAATCCTCCATTTCTCCATAATGATCAATAATCTCACAAACGCTTCTATCCTGCATTATTTCATCTCTTGTTATAAGAACGGAATGGGCTGTTCCTTTTCCATCAGAAATTTTCCATATATCATATTGAAAAACAGGATGTCTGAAATACCGTTTCTCTATATATTCATAATCTTTACGCAAAATACAATCTGCCAGTGTTTCCTCAGGAACAATCTGTTTCATTTCTTCTACGGAATAAATCCGGTCCAAAGTATATCCGGTTCTTTCTGCTGCAGGAATTACTTTATCTTCTATCCTGGCAATCTTATAATCATCTCTGTCTGCAAGACGATAATAGTGATCCATTTCAATAACCACTCGTCCCATCAGCTTATTTATTCGCACTGCCTTTTTGCTGAGCCCTGCACCAAAATCAAATCTCCAGTCCAACTGCTTTTTCATATATTCTGACAGATCGAGTCCAAGGGTAGGGTTATCACTTTTAATCACCTGCCAGGTACAACCTGAGATATCCGGATTCTGTCTTTTATTATACACAACAGCCCCTATCATACCATAGATTTTACCACACTCCTCATCCACGCCAATAAACATATTTAATTTTTCCCCATCCAAAAACTGCCATTCAAAAAATTCCCGGTTTTTCGCAAGAATATTTCCCGGTTTCCAGTGTTCATCCATAAATCTCATAATATCTGGAATATCATCATAAACAGCTCTTCTGATTGTGATCATGATTCATTTTACCTCCTATTACACCAATGCCCGCTCCTCAACGCTATAATTTCTGCCATTTTTTCAAACTATCTCCCTATCCCATCTGTAGGTCAGAAGAGCACCAGACTTTTGCTACCTCCATTCCATTTATCCTTTTAACCATGGAAAATATTGTTCTATAATATTTGAATTTTTTGATGTAATTATATAATATCCGAATCTCCCTTCACTATCTCTTCTTTACCAGCAAAGAAGTTCCTGTAAGTGGATTATAGTAATTTTGATTAGTAATCTCAACATCATAACCAGACTTTTCAAACATTTCATACACATCTTGTGTATTAATAAAATTAAGTGACTCTATAACATCTATGTTACTGCCCTTTTCCACAAAATACCTGCAAAATTCCTCCTTGTTATCTCGTAATGGCTTCCCAAAATCAACCAAAAAATGTCCTTCCCAGGAGCTGTCATAATTAGGACACCTGACATCTACCCATCCGTCCCTCTTACAGACACGTAACATTTCCTTCACAGATGCATGACAATCTGGTACATGTTCCAGTACCTGGTCAGAAAACACCAAGTCAAATGTATTATCTTCAAAACAAATGGTTTCTCCATCATATAGCATGAAATGATTTTTCCATTCAGAAGGATATCCCAGATCATTAATTAACTGCATCGTATAGGCGTACTTCATTTCGTTTACATCAACACCATATGCATCATAACCAAGTAACAACAAATGAAGTACCTCTGTCCCACAGCCAAAGCCGTAATCAAGAATTCGCGGCACCTTGGCTATAAACGGCAAATAAGACTCCCTCTCATTTCGTGGAGCATAATGGCTGTTCCACCACTTATACACGACAGCTGCCCTTTCTTCTTTGTCAAACTGGACCCACCCCTTTCTGTCTGCTTCACCTCGAATATACTCCAACAACATTTCCTGATGCCTGTATCTGATATATTCTTTCCCTCCATCCATCACATAATATTTATGGATTCCCATCTCATCCAACTGTCTTGTAATTTCTTCTGCACGGAAAGAGGTAACTACTACCATTACATCCTGACTACATGATTTCAGAATTTCTGGCGAAACAATTTCTACCCCCCCAATCACGAACATACGTTCTTCCCCATTTGGATCTATCATTATCACATACATACATAATATTCCAGACACGATTCATCATTTTCGCATACTTTTTAAATATTTCTCCTGCCCCAAATACCACAACATCTTTCATGCTATTATCTCCCTTCATTACTACAGAATGTCATTCATCATTACCTTTCTTTGTTCAAAGAATCCTTAAAATATTATTATAAGGGAATCCTCTTTTATTTGCAACTAGTTTTTCACTCTCTTTGCCTCTCTGAAATTTTAATCGCAATTTAAACTTCTTGACAATTAGCCGATATAAAAGTAGAATTAATACAAATATATATAGAAAAGGAATGAAAAAATGAAAAATAAACTCAAAACTTTACTTGTTCGTGTATGTTCATACTGGAACAATAAAATATATTGTTTTGCAAGCGATTTCAACCTTTTATTTTCTATTGATATAAAAGATGGAAAATTACAATTAGTTGATGCCATCCCAGAAGAAAACATCCCAATACAATACTTGCTTGGATCTATGAATATCAATAACAGCAAATTAATACTGGGACCCAGAAATGCAAAAAAAATATGGACTTATGATCTGAACACAAAAACTTGGGATAATTTATCTATCAATAAATTGGATGATCAACAAAACGGCATAACCCAGATATATAACTACAAAAATTTTGTTTATCTGATCGGAAGCTCTTACCCTGCCATTCTCTGTATAGATCTGGAAAATAATACGTGTGACTATATCGAAGAACCCTATAAAGAGGCAGCCGCACGGCATGAGAAGGTAGACTTCCTGTATTTCCGCGCTCACGGCGTCCAATTAGATAACATTCTGTATCTGGCATCCTGTTTAGACAACTTCGTTTTAAAATTTGACATGGAAACAAAAAAATATCAGTGGATTAAAGTCGGTGATGATGGTTGTGCATACTCAGAGATCACCTGGGACGGCACCAGTTTCTGGCTGTCTCCCAGATTGAATTGTGATATTGTAAAATGGGATGGCAAAGAAAAAACAGAGATACTCCCTTTGCCCCCTGAATTAAAACCAACAACTAATACGTACACATGGACCGCCTGCTATGATGGCAGGAATATCGTATTCCCCTGTATGTCCCACCCAGAAAGCATTATCATTGATACACAAAAAAATATGTTTGAGATCCAGAAACAGCAGTACAATCTATATACAAGACTGGACAACGGCATGGTCATCAGCCAGACAATTGATGGAGAATTGTCTATAAAAACAGACGATACCATCCAAACATATAATCCTTCTGTCGATATTGAACAACTAAAGCATTTTTATGATAAAAAGAATTTGTCCGTTTTTAACGATGGAACTCTCTATTACGAAACTCCAGCGCCTTCTCTTTCATCGCTGGAAAGTTTTCTGGCCCTTACAAAATCAGCATCAGAACACAAACCAGCAACAGAAGGGCAGATCGGAAAAGCAATCTGGGAAGCCATCCGCTGAAAAAAGCGTCGTAATAATCCGACGCTTCCAAGAACGACCAGAGGTTGTTCTTGCTCCGCACAAGACAACCTTTCCCAAAAATGATAAAGGCAGGGATCCGGGTAATACCGTTTCCCTGCTTTTCTATATTCTCATCCCAACCTGTAACCATCCTACAGTTCATCAATCAGCCGGATTGCCTGACTGATCGGCATCAGTCTCTCATCGACTTCCTTCGCCCGGTGAAACTTCAATATATCCTTCGCGGTCTCCACCATTGCCGGGAAGGCGCTTCGCATCAGCTGGTTCGCATAGATCACGATATTGACTCCATGTTTCTTCAATTCTTCCTCTGTGACAACATTAAATGATGAGGGAACGACCACGATCGGCGTCTCTTTATCTTCTTTACGAAATCTGTCGCAGAATTCGATGATCTCATCCGGCTCCTTTTTCCGGCTGTGGATCATGATGCCATCTGCCCCTGCCTTCACAAAAGCACGCGCCCTGTCCAGGGCGTCTTCCATCCCCCGCTCAAGAATGAGACTCTCAATGCGGGCAATAATCATGAAATCATCGGTCAGCTGCACCTTTTTCCCCGCCGCGATCTTTTCACTGAATTCTTCGATCGACGCCTGGGTCTGCTCCACCTCTGTCCCGAACAAGGAATTTTTCTTTAGTCCGGTTTTATCTTCAATGATGACCGCGGACACTCCCATCCGTTCCAGCGTCCTTACCATATAAACAAAATGCTCGGTCAGCCCGCCGGTATCTCCATCAAAGATCACCGGTTTCGTCGTCACTTCCATCACATCATCAATCGTCCGGTAGCGGGACGTCGCATCCACCAGCTCAATATCCGGTTTGCCTTTTGCTGTGGAATCGCAAAGAGAAGAGATCCACATCGCATCAAACTGGTCAAATTCCCCCTCGTTTTCTACAATAGTCTTCTCAGCAATCAGTCCGGTGAGACCGTTGTGGACCTCGATCGCTTTGACCAGGGATCGGATCTCGATCATCTGCTTCAGTCGTTTCCTGCGGTATTCCGGCATGGCAAGCTTCTCCCTCAGCTTATCATCCGCTCTCTTCACCGACTCGTTGTAAGTATATGCCGGCTCAATCAGCTCGCCACCGTTTTTTTGGAGCAGTTTTACCACATTTTCCCGTATGGATGCAGTCGGCCCGGACTTCCAGTTATCCCCATGAACGACATAATCCGGGTGGATTTCCTGAAAAACCTGGTCATACATAATATCATGCTGGACGATAACGCGGTCAACCTCCGGTATATCTTTCACAATCTGCAGTCTCTGCTCAAAATCTACTGTCGGGAAACGGTTGTAGCGGATCATCGCCTGGTCGCTCAATACACCAACGACGACTTCGCCATATTTTTTGGCACAATGGATGATCTTCATATGCCCCTCATGTATGATATCGGTACAAAAACATGTGTATACTGTTTTCACAAATGTTTTCTCCTTTCCGTAAAAACCTTTTCATTGATTAAACGCTTTTATATTAGATCGTTCATAAACATTTCTTTATTTTCTACAGGTGTAGTGGATGGGCGTCCCAGATCACTTCTTGCCCCGATCGCTGCCTTTATCTCAATAAAGGACAACACATTTCTCTCAGAAGCAGCTTCCAGTTCCCGGTCTAGCCTGCCGGCAGTATCTTCCCCGTCATCCAGTCCAATGCAGGCTGTGTAAGGATACCCGCATGCTCCTGCCACCCCGGCAAGATCTGTCCTGTCCGCCACGGTAGGCATGCCGCCGACACTTTCATGCGCCTCATTATTGATCACGATATGTACCAGATTCGATGGGCTGTACCGGCCCAGGACAGCAAAAGCGCCCATATGCATAAGAGCCGCCCCGTCCCCGTCTATGCACCATACTTTGCGGTCCGGTTTATTGAGAGCGATGCCGAGGGCGATCGATGAGCTGTGTCCCATGGAGCCCACAGTGAGAAAATCGCACTGATGTCCCTGTCCCTGCCTCTCCCGGATCTCATACAATTCCCTGCCAGTCTTGCCGGTGGTAGCGATAA
This sequence comes from uncultured Eubacterium sp., assembly GCA_910584875.1. GTDB lineage: Bacteria > Bacillota > Clostridia > Lachnospirales > Lachnospiraceae > Eubacterium_F. Next base: position 91,044 of record CAJUDA010000007.1, on the reverse strand, counting down.
CGATATCCTCTCCACTGGCTTTTACGATATGTTCTAAAATCTCTTCTCTTGTCAGGGGATATGGATTTTGATAGTTCACCGCATGATCAAAGGTGAGCGCCCCCTTACGGATCACAAACGCCACGCTTTTTCCTCTTCCCAGGGATTCCCTGAATCCCTCCATCACTAAATCCAGCTGCTCTTCTGTCACGTCCTTGTCCATGACGAAAGACGGGATGTCCATATCTTCCAGCAGTTTTAGCGTCACTTTCCCCTGATAGCTGTGCTGAGGTTCATCCTTTACTCCCGGCTCTCCCCGCCAGCCGATCACAAATACGATAGGGATCGCATATACCTCGTCACTTAAAAGCGACGCCACGGGATTGATGATATTTCCTTCGCCGGAATTCTGCATGTATACCACAGGGATCTTCCCTGTCGCCAGATGGTAGCCTGCGGCAAGTGCCGCTGCATTTCCCTCATTGGCACAAATAATATGGTGTTCCCCATCCATCCCATACTTGTCCATCAGATAATCACACAGAGCTCTCAGCTGTGAATCCGGTACACCCGCATAAAACTCCGAACCGATCTTCTGTAAAAAAGTCTCTGCCTTCATCCCCTTTATCTCCTCCAGATAATGGCAGTAACCCGGATCAATCCTGCACAATTCCTCAACGGAATCAATCTCCATGATCTGATCCTGCGATACAGGATAAATCTTCAGCCGGAATTTGTCAATGTTATTATTTACCACCTCATCCCAGAACATCCCGGAATAATCTCCTTCTGCATATGTCTGGCGTATCGCATCATAGAGAATGGCAGCCTCTTCCTGTTTGAAATAAGAAATCCCTACCATATTCCATGCATCGGTTCCGCCCTTACCCACACGCGAGATAAAATCGCCTGTCAGGTCAAACACCCAGTCATCGGAATGCCCGGGAACCATCTTTCCATAGTATACCGAAGTATCATGGTGAGCCTCCAGGATACCAGGATCAGAGAGAACCAGATCTGCTTCACAGATAAAACAGTCAGCACTGCCCAGTATATCTCCCACAGCATAAAGGGACGAAATATTATTAACGGACTGATAATCCCGGTTTTCTATGATCGCAAGGTTATCATATTTCTCCGCCAGATAATAAAACTGCTCTCCCAGGTAACCGACTACAATATAAATCCGGTCTGTCCCTCTTTTCTGCAGACCGTGTATCACTGTTTCGATCATTGGCGTCCCGTTTACTGTCACCAGTGGTTTCGGAATCGTATCTGTCACCGGGCGCATCCTCATTCCCATGCCAGCCGCCATCAGTATCGCTATTTCCATCGTTTCCTCCTTTTTAAGAAGAGCATCTGTCTGATTTATAAAGTACGGGTACTGCCGCACCCGTATGCCTTAATGCTTCTTCCAGCACTACAAAAAATTCTTCAATATCCTGCTTGTCGATCGCTCCCAGGGCACACAGACGAAATGTATTGGAACCGGATACTTTCCCCGGGTAGATCGTAAATCCCCGTTCATAACAATAATCATGTACCTTTTCAAAATCCCAGTTTCCGTCGTCCGGGTAAAGGACCGATACGACAAGTCCCGCCTGCCACTCCCGCCGGATCATATCTTTGAAACCAAGCCGGTCCAGTCCCTCATGGATTGCCTCAAAGACCCTTGTATGACGCGCCCATTTCTCTTCTTCTCCCTCCTGGAAATACTCCTCCAGCGCCTGTACCGCGGCGTAGACCGTCTGCACCGGCGGTGTAAAATGCATCTCACCCGTCGTCTCAAAGACATGATACTGCAGATAGAGATTGCAATAATAAGACCGCTTTGGATAAACGGCAGAGGCTTCGATCATTGAACGGTTTCCTATGATAAACGACAGCCCGGTCATCGCCATCAGCCCCTTCTGTGCTGACGCCATGCAAAAATCGATATGATCCCGTTCCAGATCAATCGGACGCATCGCCAGGGTAGACGTTGTATCTACTGTAAATACAGCATTGTTCCGATGTACCAGTTCCCCGATCTCACGAACGGGATTCAGGATTCCTGTCCCCGTCTCATTATGGGTCGTATGTACCAGTGCAATGTCCGGATTTTCTATCAGCACCTGCTCGATCACTTGTAAATCCGGCAGCTGATCCTCCGGAAACTTCAGATCAATATGAGGCAGTCCATAATATTCACAGACCTCCACAGCACGGGTACTATACGCCCCGTTATTGATCACCAGAACTTTCTTATTCTCCGGCAGAAGAGAGTTCAGACACACATCAATATTAATCGTACCGGATCCGCAGAACAACACGGATGTATATTTCTCTGGATCCGCATGAACGACGCGCAGCAGATCCGTGCGCAGTTTCTTCATCAGCGCGGTAAAATCTTTCTCTCTTGGACAGATATCCGGTACAAGCTGCGCCAGCTTCACCGTATCTGTCGTAGTCGATGGTCCGGGGTTTAATAATATATTGCGCCGGATCCCCGATAGAAGTTTCTTGTCCATAGTTCCTCCCTTTCGCTCTTCCTATTTTCTAATATCCCACAATGGCGATCCCAGTCCCAGGATCTTCTTTTCCCAGATCTGCCTGGTATCTGCACCTGCAAACTCCGTCAGCAGTTCAACATAGACCTCTTTCATCTGCTCCGACTGCACGATCACCGTATCCGCATGGACGACGCCCGGCATATTGCAGAACGCTTTCAGCATCTTTCTGGCACGGTCATCCTCCGGACTGATCTCATCCATCACAAGAGGCGGGATATAGACCAGCTGTTCCGTATACTGTTTCAGGTTCTTTGCATAAAAGAACGGATGAATCGTCAGCCCATAATTGTATTCATCATAAGGACACTGGATGACGATCCGGTCCGGGTGACGCTTATTAAAATCATATTCCTCATACGATGTGACCGTCACATCTGGCGGATAGTCTGTCTCATAATGCGGCTCCCCCGATTTTGCTTTTCCATAGGCATCTTTATAATAATAAGGAGCTGGTACCACATACACCTGTGTTTCTTCATCCTCCACTGCTGCCCTCCAGATACTCTCCATCGCACCCCAGAAAGAAGATTTATATGGCACAAATACTACCTCTTTTTTCTCATGCAGCTCCCGTCCGGCACAATCTGCAAGCTGCTTCTCCGAAGCAGATAACGTGTCAAGCAATTCCTCTGGTGACAGGTCTGCTCCGGCATCCGTCGGGATTTCCTGCATTTTCTGGTGCAGATGAAATATCGTCTCACAATACTGCTCCAGCACATGGACCGTCGCTGTCCCCTCACCTTTTTCCTCCTCGATCATCGTGCCGAGCTCAATGGCAGCATTCTGACATTCTCCCAAAATCGCCATCGCCTGCTGCCAGAAACCTTTGGCAGCAAAACGCCGGATCTCTTCATGCGCTTCATGAAAGAGTCCCAGAAATCCCATAGTCTTAATCTGTAATGTCTCCTTCGGCTGGCGGGCGGCCGCTGTTTCCTCCATCTCCTCACGGGAAAACTGATATTCAAAAAGCTGTCCGGCATCCTCCTGTTTTAAAAATTCCTGCTGTGCTTCATACGTCGGATAATCATGGTCGCTTCCGGCACGGACCGGAACCATCCAGCCAGCACCATATTTCTTTGCCAACACCTCTTCGTATGCTACCGGCACCGGCATCTCCATATATTCAAACGGCATCCAGATGCAGTCCCTATAGCACTCCTTTGGCAGACGGCAATTACGGTTTCTTCTCCACATAGACAGGTTGGCAATCTCCTGTGCGCCGGCACTGGCATACATCGGCGCCACCTTCTTTTCCAAAACAGCATATAACTGTTGCTTTATGGGCTTCGACCTGTCAAAACGCACATTGCACCATTCTTCTGCTCTGCGGATATGTTGTTCCAGCTCATCCGGATCGGTCTGAAGTACGCCTTCCTTGCCCAGCCGGATCTCATCGATCAGCGTATATACATAACGGATCAGTTCAAAATATTCTTCTTCCTGTACAGGATTCCCGGGAAGATCATCCATACAATAAATATCGATGCCTGCCACATAAGGGAATCCATGATATTTCTCCAGTCTTTCCCCTTCCAGTACAAGCACTCTGGAATTAATGATCCTGCCGATGGGATGGTCAAAATCATCATTCCAGCGATAATCCATAAACCAGCATCCTCCGGTGAGTTCTTCGTCTGCCAGACTGCGGAACCGATCGAAATCCTCCCGCAGCATACAGATGTCGATATCATCATCCCAGGGAATCCTGCCTCCATGGCGGACCACACCAAGCAATGTCCCCCACTCGGCAAAATACCGGATATGATGTACATCACAAATCGCCCGGACAGCCTCTAATACTTCCATCTGCGCTGCCCAGGCACGTTTCATAAGACTGGATATATAAAAGCCTTCCCGTACTTCATCCTCAAAATAGGAGTCTGGAAACTGCATATCAATCCTCCTGCCCCGCCTGACTCTACTTCATCAAATTTCTCTTTCCTATTGTATCAGAGACAACCTGGTGAATCAACCTTTTTATACCGCCGCATCCTGGAACATCACGGGCTTCTTCTGCCCCCTGCACATATTGGCTGTGCTCCCGGCATCTCCATAATAGGCATCACACAATCTGACTGCACGCTCCCTCTCTGGCGTATCATCATAGATCCCCCAGCCGGCGTCTCTGTACTCCTGTACCAGGTCACGGTATTTCTGCAGAACACCTGGCTTGGTCTTGCGCAGCACTTCCCGCACCTTCGGGTCAGGACGCCACCACATCACGATATCCTCCCGCTCCTCCTGGAACAGCCGGAATACCTCCTGCATCTTCCGGATCATCTGCTCCCCATGGCTGAACAGAGCGCTTACACTTGTCGAATACAGGATCACTTTTTTGCGGCTTCCATCTGGTCTCCAGATCCGGACACGCCATTCCTCTGGCAGCTGCCCTGCCACATTATTGGCGTTAAAAGGATCTCTTCCTTCCTGGTCCTGCACAGGAGAACCCGTCCCCTGTATTTTCTCTTCCCACATCGCCCTCGTCTCCTCTCCGGCAAATTCTGTCAGAAGCTCCACATAGACATCCTTCATCTGCTCTGACTGCACGATCACCTGATCCGCATGGACAACGCCCGGCATATTGCAGAAATACCGCAGCGTCACACGTCCCCTCTCATCCCCGTTCTGGATCTCATCCATCACAAGGGGCGGGATGTATACAAGCCTGTCCGTATATTTTTTCAGATTTGTGGCGTAAAAGAAAGGATGGATCGTCATACCATAGCTGTATTCATCATAGGGACACTGGATCACGATCCGGTCCGGATGATGCACCTCAAAATTGTAGTCCTCATAAGAGGTAAGGATAACCTCTTCCGGATAATCCGTCTCATAATGCGGCTCATCTTTCTTAATTTTCCCAAAATCATCTTTGTAATAATACGGCGCCGGGATCACATAAACTTCCGTATCCTCCTCCGCCATCGCCGCCTGCCACACGCTTTCCATTGCGCCCCAGTATGCGGTCTTATATGGTACAAATACAATCTCCTTTTTTTCTTTCAGATCACTAGCGACGCTCTCTGCCAGTTTTTCTTCAAATTCTTTCAATTCTCCAAATATCGTCTGTGTCCTTTCCGCCTCTGTCAGACCAGACTCTCCACTGACGATTTCATGAAGATGGAAAACAGACTCACAGTAACGCTCCAGCATGCTTACTGTCGCATGACCTTCCCCGCACTGATCTTCGATCATCGTACCGATCTGGATCGCCACATTCTGACATTCTCCCAGCAGTTCCGCCACAGAATCTTCATCTCCTGCCGCGAGCAGCTGACGGATTCCCTCATGTGCCTCCTGAAAAAGCGGGAGAAAATCCTGTACCTTTTTCTGTAATGTTTCTCTGGGATGACGTTCCCTCTCTGCCGTTTCCAGCTCCTGCCGCGAGAATTTATACTGATAAGGTTCAATGCTCATCTGAGCCTTGATGTCCTCCTGCACCTTTGCATAAGCCGGATACTGATGGCTGTCAAACTGCCGGACCGGATCCATGAATTTTCCGTATTTCTGTGTGAGCAGCTTTTCATACTCCACAGGAACCGTAAGCTCAATATTTTCAAAGGGCACCTGCATCGTCTGCTTATAAAACGATTTCGGAAATCGATACGCTTTGGAATTTCTGTAATAATTGAGACCTGTGATCTCCTCACAGTTTTCTTCCCGGAAACGAACTGCCACATTTTCCAGCGCCCGGAAGATCTGTGGCTTCATTGGCTTCTTTCTGTCAAATACCGTCCCGCAGAGATTCTCAACAGAACGAATGGCAGTTTGTATCTCAGAGGACTCCCTGTCATCCGGATCCGCATAATAGATCAGCCATACCACAGCATTGACAAGCTGCCATAAGGTATGCTGGTCTGCCTCATTTACCGGCAGGAAGTCCAGAACAAACAAATCAATCATTTCAATGCAGGGATACCCGTGATATCGCGGAAGATCCTTCTCCCGAATCATCAGTTCCGGATAATTCACTACATTTGTCAACAAATTACCCGTATCGCCATCAAGCCGGTAACATTTGATCCAATACCCGTCCGGGAGTTCGTCCTCAGCTGCCACAAGAAACTTCTCATAATCCTCTCTCTTCATGCAGATGTCGATATCATCATCCCACGGAATCATGCCGCCATGGCGGACCGCACCCAGCAGTGTTCCCCACTCGGCGAAATAAGCGATCTGATGCTTCTCACATACGTTCTGAATAGCATCCAGCATCTCCAGCTGAGCCGCCCACGACCGTTTCATCATCCCCGGTACATAAAAACCATCGCGTACTTCATCTTCAAAATATGAATCTGGGAAATTCATCGCAGCCTCCTGTTACTTTCAACATTTTGCAGCATCACCGGTTTCTTCTGGACACGGCATTGATTCGCTATGCTTCCGGCATCGCCATAATAGGCATCACACAACCGGGCAGCACGGTCTACATCCGTAGAATCATCATAAATCCCCCATTCTTCCTCCCGGTATTCCTGCAAAAGATCCCGGTATTTCTGTAAAACGCCCGGTTTTGTCTTTCGCATTACCTCTCTCACCTTAGGATCCGGACGCCACCATAACACGACGTCTTCCTGATTTTCACGGAACAGCTCAAATACCTCCCGCATCTTGTCAACTGCCTGATCCTCACAGCTAAACAGCGCACTCACCGTTGTGGCATAGAAAATAACTTTTTTACGGCTCCCATCCGGACGCCATATCTTCTGACGCCATTGCTGCGGGATGTTGGCAGCACCGGATCCCTCAAACGGATCCTCTCTCTCATGATCCTGAACCGGGGAACCGGTTCCCTGTATTTTCTCTTCCCACAGCTCCCTTGTCTCCTCTCCGGCAAATTCTGTCAGAAGCTCCACATAAACCTCTTTCATCTGCTCAGACTGGACAATGACCTGATCTGCATGGACAATACCCGGCATGTTGCAAAAATACCGCAGTGTCACACGTCCTCTCTCATCACCAGGCTGGATCTCGTCCATCACAAGAGGCGGGATATAAACAAGCTTATCGGTATATTTCTTTAAATTTCTGGCATAAAAGAAGGGGTGGATCGTCATACCATAGCTGTATTCATCATAAGGACACTGGATGACGATTCGGTCCGGGTGGTGAGCCTCAAAATTGTACTCTTCATAGGAAGTAAGGGTCACTTCCTCCGGATAATTGGTCTCATAATGAGGTTCCTCTTTCTTTATCTTTCCATAATCATCTTTATAATAATACGGCGCCGGGATGACATATACTTCGGTATCCTCATCTGCCACCGCCGCCTGCCATACACTTTCCATCGCTTTCCAATATTTTTCTTTATATGGTATAAATACAATCTCTTTTTTTTCTTTTATATCCGAAGCAACACTCTCTGACAGTTCCTTTTCAAACTGTCTCAATCCGCTTACTATATCCTGTACTTCTCTGGTATCAGCAGTATCTGTCACCCCACTGACATTTTCATGCAGCCGGAACAACAGCTCACAATATTGTTCCAATATCCTGACCGTAGCATGTCCTTCCCCACACTGCGCTTCGATCATTGTGCCGATTTGGATCGCCACATCCTGGCATTCACCCATAACCGCTGTAGCAGAATCAAACTCCCTCTCCTGCAGCAGCTTCTGTATTCCATCATGCGCCTCCTGGAACAGGGGAAGAAAATCCTCTACTTTTTTCCGCAGCGTCTCCTTTGGCAGCCGTTCCCTCTCCGCTTCTTCCATTTCCTGCCGCGAGAATTTATACTGATAGGGTTCGATCTTCCCTCTCTGTTTCACTCCTTCGTGTATCGTCGTATAACTGGGATACTCATGCGTGTCAAATTCGCGTGCCGGTTTCATATAATCACCGTATTTTATGTGTAAAGCCCTGTCATACTCCACAGGAACAGTAATTTCCATATTCTCAAACGGGATCCGTACCGTCTCTATATAAAAGGATTTTGGAAAACGGTATGTCCTCTCATTTGTAAAGTAGGTAAGAATCGAAATTTCATCACTATTTTCCTCATGGAAACAAGCAGCGATATCATCCATTGCCTGAACCAGCTGGCGTTTCATCGGCTTCTCTTTGTCAAAAGCAACCCCGCTCATCTGTACCACACTGTGAAACACATCCATGATCTCTTTAGAGTCCATCGCATCCTCATTAATGCGGTAGTTCAGCTGTCCCACCAGCTGTGTGAGGTCCCATATCGCATCCTCCTTTTCTTTCTCCCGTGGCAGATAATCCATAACAAAGAGATCGATGCTCGCCACATAAGGATAGCCATGGGATTTTGGCAGATCCTCTTCCGCAATCAGATATAAAGGATAATTCAATATTTTTGTAACCATATTGTCTGTTTCGGTATTCCGGTAATTCATGATCCAATATCCCTCAGGCAGCTCTTGTTCTGCAACCTCCAGGAATTTCTCATAATCTCTCCTCTTCATACAGACGTCGACATCATCATCCCAGGGAATCATCCCTCCATGGCGGACCGCCCCCAGAAAGGTTCCCCATTCAGCGAAGCAGGAAAGCCCATACTTTTCGCAGATCACCACAACCGTATGCATGATTTCGATCTGTGCCGCCCAGGCACGTTTCATCATGCCCGGCACATAAAATCCATCTCGTACCTCGTCTTCAAAATAAGAATCTGGAAATTCCATGACAGCCTCCTCTTCGATCAATCAAACTTTACTATAACGGAAAAAGGACATCCCGATATCAAATACCGGGATATCCTCTCTACTATGCATTGTACAACATTCCCAAATCTCCATGCACTCAGACTGATTACCCGAGAAGTGAAAGCACTCCCTGATTTGCCTGATTTGCCTGAGCAAGCATAGAAGTAGCTGCCTGCTGAAGGATACTCTCCTTGGAGAATCTGGTCATTTCGTCTGCCATATCAGTATCACGAAGACGGGACTCTGCAGCCTGAAGGTTCTCAGCTGTATTGTCATCAACCTTAACGGTGTACTCCAGACGGTTCTGGATAGCACCCAACTTGCTTCGTACTGTCGTAACGCTCTTGATCATGCTGTCAACGATAGCGATCTGACTACCATCAGTACCTGCCACGCCAGCCAGAACGCTAACACTTGCCCATGCAGTCGTGCTGATTGTAACACCGATACCTTCACCGTCGTTAGCACCGATCTGCAGCCACTGACTCTGGTAATCACCATTCAACAGTTTCTTCTTGTTGAACTGGGTCTGGCTGTTAATTCTCTCGAACTCTTTCTTCAGTTCAAGAATCTCATCCTGGATCTTCTGGAAGTCATCATCTCCAGAACCAGAAGCTACACCAGAGTCCAGAACACCACTGTTACCGCCCTGTACTACCAGTTCACGAACTCTCTGCAGAATTGCATGCTGCTGATCCAGAGCACCCTCAGCTGTCTGAATGAGGGAGATACCATCCTGAGCATTGTCAGAAGCTCTGTTCAGACCACGAACCTGAGCTCTCATCTTCTCAGAAATTGCAAGACCTGCTGCATCGTCTGCTGCACGGTTGATTCTGTAACCACTTGCCAGTTTCTCAGTAGCCTTGGAAAGGTTTCCGCCTACGATTCCCAACTGTCTGTTGGCATTCATTGATGTAATATTGTGCTGTACTATCATAATACATTCCTCCTTGAATTTATATCGGCTTCCCTGCCGATTATTTTTTTAGTTTATAATATCTAAAGCTAATGACAGATCTTCATGCGGGCCCGGCAGTCTAATCTGCCATCTGCTTTAGTTATTATCCTTCTGACATTATATATATCGGAGCATATTCTTAAAACTTAACCCTGTTTTTGATTTTTTTAAAAAATTATTTTATCTCGTTTAGATAATAAGACTGATCCGATTTGTGGGCATTTGCCATATTCTGATAATAGCTGGACGCCGTCCTTCCGCCCATCCGCGTGCCCCGGATCTCACTTTTCTTTTTTGCCAGAAACCCTTTCAGGCGCTCACTGTTCTGGCGTTCCAGCACCTGGATCTTCATACCCAGCTCCGACACCCGGCGGATCCGGTCCTGCATCTCCATAATCTCTTCTTTGTAATTGCTGCGGTTTTGCTGAATTTCCTTTTCTACCAGCCGGAACAGCGTATCAAAGCCATCATCCAGCTGACCAAGCTGCGTGATCTGACTTCCTTTTTCGTCGATCGTCTGCTGAAACTGCTCCAGATCCGGATCCTCCGACCGGAGTATCGTCTCCTGCTCTGCTGTTTTTTTATACAGAAATTCCAGTATATGTTCCTTTTTTTTCAGTGAATCTGCCATCATCTGGACATACACACTGTTTTCATATTCTTTTTCCACCTGACCACATCCCATCTTTTCTGTCAATATTACAGGGAACCCGGTTTCGTCCCGGCCCTGTTCAGCCGCATAACCTCTTTCCATGTATCCCGCATCTCACGGATCCGTTTCAATGCCTCTTCCAGAGGCGCCTTTTCTTTCGCCAGATTCGCCGCCACAAGCTGCTTATAAATATATTCATACACACGCTCAAAATCCTCCCAGACCGGATATTTCCGGTCAAGGGAGGCGCGTAATTCTGTTATGATCGCTTCTGCCTTTTTGATATTCTCATGAGCTTTCTGTATATCCTTTTTGTCCATCGCATCCAATGCGATATTACAGAATTTAATCGCTCCGTCATAAAGCATCAGCGTAAGTTCTGCCGGAGTGGCGGTCATTATGGCATTTTTCTGATAGGCATTCATCGCCCTTTGATCCATCTGTCATTCTCCTCCGTTCTTATCAGCCGCCAAAGAGACTGGACAGCGAACTCTGCTGTGACTGCAGCTTCGCCATTGCTATTTCCATCGCCGTAAACTTCTTATAATAAGAATCTTCGATCTCAGCCAGCTTATCTTCCCAACTCTTGATGTCTTTTTCATACTGTTTGAGATCATCTTTCATTTTAATATCTTCATAGAAAGTCAATGCGCTACTCGTCTGGCTGCCTGCCATCTTATCTGCCATCACTTTACGCAGGTTGCCAAAAATGCCTGTCATAGTGGCAATCACGGCTTCCGGATCATCCGCGATCGCTTTTTTCAGCTTATCATCCTTATCTGCATAAACGGAGTCATCCTTATCACCATATATGTGAAGCAGACCGCCTTCCTTATAATTGGTGGAGGTCATAATACCAAAGCTTGACAATGCATAATTCCTGCCATTATAGGATACAGTGCCCATCATGGCATTCCGCATGCCCTGCATAATTCCTCTCAGCGTATCATCATTGCGAAGCAGGGAATCTTTGATCTTCTCTTCCCACAATTTCACATCTTCCTCTGTCATGGCTTCCTTTTCTTCACTGGTCAGAGGCTCATATCCTTTTGCTGATTCTGCATTGTATAATGTATTCATTTCTTTCATAACCTCATTATACTCTTTAAGGAAACCTTTTACAGAATCATAAATACTATCCACATCATTTGCCACGGAAAAGGTAATCGGCTCATCCTCTTTTGTCTTGCCGATCAGATCAATGCTCAGCCCATTTGCTGACACCGTAGAAGTAGACGAGGTAAGCTTTGCACCATTCAGAAGGATCTCGCTGTCTGCTGCAGCGATCATTTCCATGCCTGCCGGGGCTCCCAGTGCCGTCTTATCCACCTTGCCATCCGCATCCAATGGAATATTATCCGGAATATCGGTAAGACCAAGCGCCTTAAGAGCTTTGCTCCCTCCCGCCGCAATATTTGCCTGGCTGGAAGCGTTTGCATAATCACTTGCCACTGTGCCAAGAGAAGCGCGGACCGTCGTCTGATCCACACCCTGCATCGCATCAGAAGGAGCTGCTCCGCCCGGATAATATTTTGCCGTTGCTTCTGTCCCTAATGCAGCCAGATCTGAAGCACTGATCCCGTTAAATACATAAGTATTGATATCCTGTTTGGATGTCTCTTCACCAATCTGTTTGTTCGCCCATTCTGTCGCTTCTTTCTCTGCCTGATCTGCATCAGTACCAGCACTTATCAGTTCCTGATATTTTGTATCATAGAGCTTTGCCTTCACATATGTGGTCGCCGCCTTCGTGGCAGTATCATTTTTATGTGCATAGGAAGCCTGGGCAAGAGAATCCAGCGCCGCCTCATATTTATCCGTACCAACACCAGCTGTCTGCAGGCTTTCGACTGCCCGGTCCACGATCTTTTTATTGTCCTGACTCATATTCGCATAGTCAAGAGCATTCAGCAGGTCACTCTTTTTTTCAAATGCCCCTGCAGAACCAGTAATCGAAAATGCATTTTCTAATCCTGTCTCTTTACTGCTGATAAACAGCCGCTTCTGGTCGGTATCATAACTCGCATTTAAACCAGCGTTCCGAAGCGCCTTCGTAAAATCATTGATGGTCGTATTTTTATCGACAGCAAATTTTGTTGTCCCGGAAGCCGTCTTAATGGTAAGCTCTTCCCCCACCAGAGCCGGATCCAGATCCGAAAGCTTTGCACTGCCGGACTTTGCCCCGAGTACAGCACCTGTAAGATACTGACTAGTGGCAACATTCTTTACTTCCATTGTATAATTGCCATTGACAGCACTCACACTGGCGCTCACCTTTGCCTTGGAGTCATCTGATACATTTGCCTTCTTTGCCTTATATGCAGTCGATAACTGCATCTTTGACACATAATTGTTATACAGATTGGTAAGCTTTTTATTTAAATCTGACCACTTTGCCTGTTTCCACTCTAATTTTGTCTTTTCTTTCACTACTTTTGTCTTCTTCAGGCTCTGGGCTGACATCAGTTCTTTAATAATCCCTTCTGTATCCAGACCTGTGATAAGACCGCTCATACGAATTGGCATATTGATTCCTCCTATCTCTTTTCATCCACCAGGATTCCAGCCATCTCCCACATTTTCTGAAGCATCTTTAATGATTTTTCAGGCGGGATCTCACGAATCACCTCATCGGTGTCATCATTGATCACTTTAATTGACACCCGTTTTGTCTCCTTGTGATAAGAATATTCGCAACGGGTATGCTCCATCCTGCGGTTCGCACTCTTTACGGCATCATCAATTGATGCCTCACTTGCCGCACGCTCTTTCTGCTTTGCATCCTGTCCATCCTTCTGTTCACCTGTCATCCCTGACTCGGCAACCTTCTGGGCAATATGCTCTGCTGCTTTCTGCGAAGATGCCGCCGCAACCTCTGGCTGTTCTTTGTCCACCGACACCTTTGCTGTCTCCTGCGTGCTATTGTAGCCCGCATTCGCTCTTGAAATCGATTCCAGTTCCATATCCAACACCTCCATGTGTCATTTTATCAAGATATTTTGTTGCTTTACATTAAATATCGGCATTCTCACTGGCAAAATTAACCCTTTGCCAGAAAAATACATCGTCTGCCTCTTATGAATTCATAATACGGGACAACACGTCCGGCGCAGCTGTATTGGCAGCCTCTTTATTGGAATCCTGTATCTGTGTATAAATCTCCTTGCGATAGATCGGCACAGATTTCGGCGCCTCAATGCCGATCTTGATCTGATCGCCTTTGATCTCAAGCACCGTTACCTCTATATTATCATTAATAATAATGGACTGATTCATCTTTCTGGATAAAGCCAGCATACGGTCATCCCTCCTGTTTGTTTTTGAGGATCTCATATACTTTATATTTCACCTCATAATCCTGATTTTCAGCAATGATCTGTATCCCTTTTCTTGTATCTGCATTGATCACAACCGGCGCTTTCAGATTGACGGACATTTGTTTTGTATCCTCAGGGACTGTCATCGTCAGCAGGATCACCAGATTTTCCTCCGTAAGTTCTCCCAGGGAAACAAGAAGCTCATCTTCCACAGTGGGATTATAATCCTCTTTTACAAGCCATGGCTTGATCACCGGCAGCGCCAGTGACGGCTCTTCCACACTCTGCAGCCATGAAATATTTGTCTGTTCTTTATCACAGTCATATAATAACGTAAACTGTTTATAATCCGGCAGACCGATCAGACCACGGTCAAATGTCAGAATTTTTTCTTCCGGCAGATCTACTTCCCCAAAAAATTTTGTTTTTACAACCATACTTTTCCTCCTTATTCAGACAGGGATCAGATAAAGTTCAGCAGCGACTGCCCCAGTATCTTTGAAGTCGCACCCAGAGTCGCCTGATATAAAAGATCCGCTTCTGTAAAGTGAACATATGCATCTCCCAGATCAGCGTTCTCATTCTCTGATTTTGCCTCGTCTGTATCGATCCGCTGAACCTTCAGCTTATTCTTCGTCATCTTCATACGGTTCTCGCGTGAACCGTGATCTGCCCAGGCTATATTCAGGAACTGCTGTGATTCCTGGCATACCGTGATACCCGCTGACAGCTGATTGGTCATAACCGTCTTCTGCAGTTTAATCTGGGTAGAGATCTGCTCTTTTAATTCCTTCAGGTTCGCAAGAGTCTCCGTATCTGACTCATCGCAGTCTGAAATTCTTTTTTCTACAGAAGCCAGATTCTTCTCCATAATATCAATCTGGTTACACAGATTTGTAATATCATCAATACAACGTCTGGTGGACATCGAGATGGCATTACACCCTTCCGTATTGATCGTCAGTGTCTGGCTGAAATTGATCTGATAATTCAGCGTCTGCTCACCGGCATTGGTATATTTCGCTGTCTCTCCTGTATTATTGTCCTTTGTCTCACATTTAAAATAATGCTGCGGACGGACGTCTTTGTCTGCAAAACTCGTTTTGTCGTACACGGCAGTCAGGTCAGATCCCGCGCGCACACTGTCATATATATCATCGCCAAAGAGCAGCTCCCCTGTTTCAGGAATATAGAACACCTCATCCGCCTCCGGATGAAGATGTTCGTTAAATACCGTATCATTACCAATTTTTTTAGTGATGGGGCTCAGTGTCTTGAGATTGCCGTCTTTATCTTTATACGTCAGGGCTATATTCTTTTCATCACAGTTATTATAAGAAATCATGATGCGGTGTGTCGCCTCAAATTTGGAAGCCTCCTGTGCATAGTCATCGGCGTCCTTGGAATCATCATACTCCGCTCCACCATACACATACTGGTATCTTTTTATATTTCCCACATCAAGGTTTTCTGTGATCGTATATGTGACATGGTTTTGTG
Organism: uncultured Eubacterium sp.; assembly: GCA_910584875.1. Taxonomy (GTDB): domain Bacteria; phylum Bacillota; class Clostridia; order Lachnospirales; family Lachnospiraceae; genus Eubacterium_F. The sequence continues at coordinate 75,421 of CAJUDA010000007.1, read as the reverse complement.
CGCCGTCAAAAAGCATGGGCACATCCGTCCGGTATCCCGTAAACAGATATCTGCCGGCATAGTCACTGTTGGCATCCTGCTCATAGATATAATAGGAATACTGTTTCAGGTTAGAAACGATATCCTCACGCTGCTTTGATTCATACGTACCGTTAGCCGCCTGTGTAAAATAATCGATCATGTTCTGCAGTACACTGTCCACATCTTTTAAAACAGTCTCTGTCGCGTCCATCCAGGACGTCGCGTCTTTAATATTGACCAGATACTGATCTATTTCTACCAATGTAGTGCGGTATTTCAGGGCACGTACTGCAATGGTCGGATCATCCGACGGACGCTGGATTTTCTTCTGTGTCGTATACTGCTGCAGATATTTGTTATATGCTGTCTTATTCTTCTGCATGTTCAGCAGGGAATTGTTGCGCATCATTGTATTTGTCACTCGCATAGTGAAGTCCTCCTATCTACTTTCTAAGATATCCATTACAGGGCAGTTCCATTAATCAGTTTATCCAAAACTTCATTTAATACAGATAATACTTTATATTGATTAGAGAGCATACTATTGAAAATGATCATATTTGCCCCCTCTTCATCCTCGTCGACTCCGGATACTGATTTCCGGTTTGAATCAATGGCATACAGAAGATTACTCTGACTCTCTGCCAAACTGATCGCCTTTTTGGCATTGACACCGAGCGAAGCGGTCAGGGAACGGATAAAGTTATCTGGCGCACCATGGACAAACATCTTGGCGTTATCCTTCAGCTTTGTCAGTCTCTCAATGTTGTTACCCTGGTCACTTCCGGTATCACTGCCGTCCGGATAAGGCAGCTTGCCGGCGATCTTGCCGGGATCCGACATCACTTCCTTCGTCACACAGATATTCAGTGCCGTCATATAATAATACGAGCCGATATTCTTCCCTGTCGCCGCATCCTTCTTAGGCTGAACAGATGAGAAGGCCGGATCATTGCCATTGGCATCATATTCCTCCATGATAAAATTCTCCCCTGTCGAGGGCAGGGTGGCATTAAAGAAATCCATGCCTTTTTCATTATTCTGGTCAAGCCCTTCGTTGTGAATGGCATTGAATTCTTTGGTAAAAGTACGGACAAATTCATTCAGCTGCGCCATATAGTAAGGAATCCCTTTGGCATTGACCGACGACCCGACACTGATCGAATACCCTTTTGCCATGGCATTCTGGAGTACCTTGGCATCGGCTGCCTCTGTCTTCGTACTCAGTGTAAATTCATACGTAAATTTTCCATCCGCATCTACGGATACCTCAAAACTGTCATACGCATATGTCCTGCCTCTGACGACAATCTCCCCGTCATGTGCCGGAATGTTCAGAAGCTGTACATCATTACAGTTTGTTCCTTCCAGGACAAGCTTGAGATTGCCAGTAGCCGCATCGTTGCTCAGTCCGCCGCCCTTTATGGTTCCCTCCAGAACGGTCGCATTATTGCCGTCCCGCATCTCATAGAGAGCCTGCAGCTGTCCTCCCAGCCCCCCACTGTGTTCATTGAAGCTGGAGCCATCACTCCATGTCACCTTATAGCATCCCTCAATATCATTAATATTACTATAGGTATCCTTCTGCTGAATCTGCAGCAGGTTGGCACGGTACGTATCCACCAGCGTCCCGCCATTGACATAGACACAATACTGGGGATCTCCCACTCCGCCAGGCGCTTCCGCCTCTACAACCTCTACTTCACAGAGCTTGGATAATTCATCGATCAGAAGGGTTCTCTGGTCTCTCAGGTCATTGGCTATGGAACCATATGCCTCCACTGTATTGATCTGCTTATTGATGGAGACGATCCTCTCTGCATAAGAATTAATCTGCTGTACACATGTTTTAATATTTGTATTTGCCTCCGCCTGCAGCTGCTGCATTTTATTCGCCATACTGTTAACAAACGTAGTAAATGTCCCTGCCACCGTCACTGCCTGTCTGCGGATCGTATCGTCATTCGGGCTTCCCTTGAGATTACTCAATACAGCATAAAAATCATCAAACGCATCCAGAATACGCGATTTATTGTCCTCTGTCACCTGGCCGCAGATCGCATCCTGCAGGGAATTCAGATAATACTTTTCTGTTTCATACCGGCTGAGAGCCGACTGTGTTGTCTGAAATTTGATATCATAGTATTCATCCCGTGAACGCGTGATGCTCACCGCCTGCACACCGTATCCCATTACTGCGTAGGATTTCCGGTTACCCACGATGGAGGACACATTGGTGACCTGCCTCGAATACCCGGCCGTCTCTATATTCGCCACATTATGTGCCGTCGTCTGCAGAGCCACATTATATGTGTTCATTCCTGATTTTGCTATCTCAAAGCTTCCAAATGTTGATGCCATAATTTCTGCCTCCTATCCTAACCGTTCAATCAAATATTCCAGCATTTCTGCCACTGTCGTGATGTACCGCGAAGATGCATCATAACAGCGCTGGAACTTGATGAGGTCCGAAAGTTCTTCCTCGGAAGATACTCCCATCACATTCTGGCGTTCCGTATCAATACTGGTCACTGTCGTCTCCTGATTGGAAACAACACCATTCCATACGCTGCCTCTGACACTGAGTTCCTCTATCATTCCCTGATAAAAATCAAGAGAATTATATGTCGTAAGAGAATTAGGATTCAGTGTCCCGATATCGTTTTCAAAGGAATCAACTACTTCCTTCAGCTCGATCACATACCCATCCTTTGCCCCTGTCTTATCATTATACATGACAGGCAGCCTGGAGGAATCTTTGAGCAGCGCCGGATTGACCTCCAGATTCACAATACTGTAAAGTGTACCGGGATCCGCAGGATCCTCCTCCTGATATACCTTTACTGTAAGCGGTTTCCCGTCCGCGTCAACCAGATCATTCCCCTCGCTGTCTTTGAGGGGATTGCCGTCTTTGTCTGCCAGCGTCACCTCTTTGTAGCGCTCATAACCACGGCGGGAAAATACTTCCGTCCCGATCGTACTGTTAATATCATCCCCCTGCCAGGCATTATCTTCATCCAGAACCCTCAGCGTAGTGCCATCCGCCAGCGTCAGTGTCTTATCCTTGCAAAACGCATCATTGATCATTGTGACGATACCATGCACCAGCATATCCAGCTGGCTCTGGATACTCATAACGACAGAAGCGCCAACTCCTTCGTTATACTTCTTTACTTCCTCCTCGTACTGGCTCATGGCAATCTCATAATCCCTGGAGCTTGCATAATCCTCTTCATTTGGTTTCACCGGGGTGTCCGTATAATTTGCCGCATAATTCCCCCGTGCTACCATAAGCCCCCGCAGCGTCCCTATATCCGTCCCCGCCTTGCTGGAATAAGCAAGACTTTTATTGCGAAAATAGTCACCGCCGCCTTCCCATGTCGGTTTCAACAGCCGGGAGGTCGGACTCTCATATTCCACACTGAGGAAATTCTGACGGGATGGTTCCAGTAAAAACTGTCCCTGGGAATAGATCGTAATCGTGCCATCCTTTTCCTCATTCGTTTCAAAATCTATGTAATAACCAAGTTCATCAAGATACTGATTTCTTTTATCCCGGTAGTCATTGGCAGATTCTCCCATAATCTCATACCTCTGAATCTGTTTATTCATTTCCCGGATCTTGGACACCAGATCATTAATGGCATTGACCTGTCTGAGGACCTCTGAGTTCAGACTGGTCTGGTACAGGTTCAGCTCCTTCCGGACCTCCTGTGCCCTCTGGATAAACAGGGTTGCCATCGATACCATTTCATCTTTGTAGACAATTTCACTGGGATCTTCCGCCAGAGATTTTAATGATCTCTGCAGATCAGTAATGCTGTTCAGGAAAGACTCACCTTCCAGTTCTCCCAGCATATCCTCTATTTCCCGTGCCGTATTCTGGTTTACCTCATAAAAACCCTGTCGCCCAAACTCCAGACGGTAACGGGCATCGAGAAATGTGTTGCGGATCTGACGTGTCCGCACGATCACGGTACCGGTACCAACCTGCATCAGATTGTTGTGCTGTCCCATGTTGTTCTGATAAAAAGAATCCGTTATGAGAACCTGCTGTCTTACATAACCAGGTGTATGTGCATTTGCAAGGTTATGTGCTGTTGTATTCAGTGAAGCCTGTGCTGACTGTAAACCCGATACGCCAGCATTAAAACTTGCCATTAAGTTTGACATATCTGTAACCCCTTCCTTTTTCTATAACACAAAGATACACGGGTGTCTATCTTTGTTATTGCTTTGCATCAAATATTCCATGCTGTGGTGCCATGCCCTCTACTTCTGAGGCATTGCTGGAATAATTACTGCTTCCCGAAGACATCCGTGTACTTCTTATCACATTCATATTAAACTGAACCATTTCCATGGCTTCTTTCAGTAATACTTTATTTTTTTCATTCAAATCCTGCAGCCGCTCAACCGTCTTCTTTAAGCGGTCATGAATCTCCTGCAGTTTTTTCTGATCTTCCGGCTGACCCTTTAACGCTTCTGCGATCTGATCCAGCGTAATGGTCCTGGGATCCATACCAAGAACAGTCGCAATATCAATTGCAATCTGTTCCCGCTTATGCTCCTGGGCAGACGTCCTGTCTACCAGCTCGTGTTCCTGTTCGGTGATCTTTCGCAGCGACTCCAGATCATTGGCAATGATCGCTCTCGTCTTCTCTTCCTCGACAGGGATCAGCTGCCGGTAAAGAAGATCCTCTTTGTCCAGAGTCGCAATCAGCTCTTCCATCAAACTAGCCAAAAGAATTTCCTCCTAAGTATTAAGCAAGCAGCTGGTCTGCCATCTTGTCAGCAACATCTTCCAGCGAGACATTGTAAGTCCCTGCCGCCATCTGTGCCTGGATCTCCCTGACACGGTCCGCGCGCACAGGCTCCGCTTCAGCTGCTGCCTGTTTTGCCACCTGATAAGCATTACCAAAATCAGAAATCTCTAATGAATCCCTGCTATCTGCTTTTCCTGATTTTTTATCACTTTTGGTTTTGTTGGTTTTATAGAGTTGACTTACCTGCATATAAGCATCAATTCTCATAATTCTTCCTCCATTCTCCAACGCAGAATATTTATATAAATAGAACCATTATGTCATACACAACATTCTATTCTCAATATATTTATCGGACATTTGCACAGATATCTTAGCCTTTTTTCATTTTCTTTCCCGGAAAGTTTTAATCCTCTATATCCAGTATGGCTTTCTGCCCTTTGGCGGCGCGTTTCCTGTTTCGGACTCTCTTTGCATTCAATACCCTGCCTTCATAGCAAAATGTCTCTGCCGACTGGGGCTCCACAGTAGCATACACAAGATAATCATCCTGATCCAGCGTGATCGCTTTCACGCCCCGGCTCGTCTTCTTAAATTCGCTGACCTCACTGACCGGGAACCCCAATGAAAGTCCCTGGTCCGTCAGAAGGATTACCTTCTGGTCATCCGCAAGAATCTCTGCCGCTGTCACCAGCGTCACGCCTGCCAGGGCATCACCCTCATCCAGCTTTGTAGACACTACCTGGAGACGCGAGGTTTCAAACTCCACACCGGACACAAGTTTAATATACCCGCTTTTTGTGGTAAACATAAGCATGGATTCAAAAAGATCCTCGAAACTGACATATAACAATGCCTCATCCGCATTGTCCATCCTGCATAATGTATGGATCAGCGTACCTTTGTCTTTCATTTTACACCGCGGGATCTTCTCCGCCCTGACCTGGTACATCATGCCTGCTTTTGTAAAAATGCAGAGTTTGTCCGTATTCTTTATCTTCACGATCTGGGTAAATTCTTTTCTGGCTTCTTCCGAAGTCCTGCCAAATGCCCCTGCATCTACAGCCTTCGTATAGCCAAAACGGTCAATACAGATGTATAGATCTTCTTCTACAACTTTTTCCACATAAGCTTTGGACACGGCATCTGTCAGCATCGTTTTCCTTGCCGCAGCAAACTGCTTTTTATATTCACGCAGCCTTGCCTTGATCACTTTATACAATTCCCTGACATCAGATAAAATCTTTTCATAGTCTGCTATATTTGCAAGAAGCGTCTCATTTTCCTCATGCAGTTTTAAAATTTCCAGTCCGATCAGCTTGCTCAGCTGCATGGCAAGAATGGCGTCCGCCTGTGCCTCCGTAAATAATAACGTCTCTGCCTGTTTTGCCGAAGCGGCGCTTTTGAACCGGATCCCATCTGTCTCTCCTTCTATAAGGCAGGTTTTCGCCTGCTTTACAGACGATGAACCGCGCAGGATCTCGATGATCAGATCGATAACATCCGTCGCTTTCATCAGCCCCTCTACGATCTCCAGGCGCTTTTTTGCTTTTTCCAGCAGAAAACGGTATTCCCTTGTATACAATTCTTCCTGAAAAAGGATAAATTCTTCAATCATGGATTTAAGATTGAACACTTTCGGTTCTTCCCTGCCGTCCGGCGTCGGTTTGATCGCCAGAAGATTGACGCCATACGTATCTTCCATCTGGGTCTTTTTGTATAGACCATTCAGCAGATTCTCAATATCACGGTCCTTTTTCACCTCAACCACAATGCGGATCCCTTCTTTTGAAGATTCATCCCGCACATCATAAATCTCATCAAACACTTTTTCCCTTGCCAGGGACGCCAGATTTTCTACCAGCTTCGCCTTATTGCCGGATATTGTATACGGAATCTCTGTAATAATGATATTTTTTCTGCCATTTTCCCCTTTTTCAATCTCTGTCTTTGCCCGAAGCCGGATCCTCCCCTCCCCTGTGGCGTAAATATCCCGCATATCCGATTCATTGATGATCGTGCCTCCCGTTGGAAAATCCGGCGCCGGCACATAGTCCATCAGCTTATCGACAGAAATCCCCGGGCGGTCCATACAGGCAATGACTGCATCAATGATCTCTCCCGCATTGTGGGGCGGAATATTGGTCGCCATACCAACAGCGATCCCCGTAGTTCCATTGATCAGAAGATTTGGGATCATTGCCGGAAGCACGACCGGCTCCTTCTCGCTGTCATCAAAATTCGGCACAAAATCAACCAGACCTTTTTCCAGATTGTCCAGCATCGTCATGGCAGCGGCTGACAGCCTCGCCTCTGTATACCGCATCGCCGCAGCGCCGTCCCCGTCGATCGAGCCAAAGTTACCATGTCCATCCACCAGCGGAACATTCAGGGAATACGCCTCCGTCATATGTACCAGGGCATCATAAATCGAGCTGTCGCCATGTGGATGATATTTACCCATCGTATCTCCGACAATACGGGCGCTTTTTCGGTGAGGTCTGTCCGGTGACAGCGCCAGTTCTTTCATCGCGTATAAAATCCTTCTCTGCACTGGTTTCATGCCGTCCCTGACATCCGGTATCGCACGGGCTATAATAACACTCATGGCATAATCACGGAACGATGTTTTCATCTCCTCCGAAAAATCCAGCTGGATAATGTTATCCGTATTTGCACTCATAATTTCCCTCATTTCTGTTCTATTTTAACAATACTAAATATCCAGATTGGCATACTTTGCCTCCTGCATGATAAACTGGCGGCGCGGCGGCACATTGCTCCCCATCAGCATATCCGTGATCTCATCTGCTTCCACAGTGTCACTGATCGAAACCTGCGCCAGGATCCGGCTGTCAGGGTCCAGCGTCGTCTCCCAAAGCTGTGTATCATCCATCTCTCCCAGTCCTTTATACCGCTGCAGATCAAGTATTTTCCTGCCTGTTTTCCTGAATTTCTCCAATTCAAAATCATTAAATAAATATTCCGATACCTTCTGCTTTTTCTTTTTTGTTCTGGCAGCCGTCTCCTCATAAGAAACCCGGTAGAGCGGAGGCAGACCACGGTAAACCTTGCCCTGATAGATCAGTTCCGGCATAAAACGGTAAAAAAATGTCAGGAGCAGCGTACTGATGTGGGCCCCATCCACATCGGCATCTGTCAGAATTATAATTTTATCATAGCGCAGTTTTTTTATATCAAAATTGTCTCCGATACCACAGCCAAATGCCGCGATCATCGTTTTGATCTCATTATTTACTAATATTTTTTCCAGTGGCGCTTTTTCTACATTAAGGATTTTTCCCCGAAGCGGCAGTACCGCCTGTGTCCTCCGGTTGCGTGCCGTCTTCACTGTCCCGCCTGCCGAATCACCCTCTACGATGTAGATCTCACACTCCTCCGGTTTGCGGGAGGAACAGGCGGCAAGTTTGCTTTTTGTGTCCACATCCAGCAGTTGTTTCATCACAGACTTCCGTGCTTTGTCACTCGCCGTCCGCGCCTTAAATGATTTATGTATATTTTCCAGAATCCGGCGCAGCACTTCTACATTTTTATCGAGATACCGTTGTACCTCTGTGCTGAACACCTCGTCCACAGCATTTTTGGCGTCCGTATTACCCAGTTTGTTTTTTGTCTGGCTCTCAAACTGTGGATCCGGATGCTTGATGGATACGATCGCCACGATACCATTGCGGATATCCTTCCCGTCAAAATTATCTTCATTGTTTTTCAGGAAATTTAATTCCCTGGCATACTGGTTCATCACCCTTGTCAGCGCTGTTTTAAATCCGGTGACCAGAGTACCGCCATCTGCCACATTGATCCGGTTACAATATGAATTGATCTGCTCATTGTAATTCTGGGTATACTGGAATGCCACCTCGACTTCAATATCCCCGCTTTTGCCTTCGATATAGATCACATCATCATGCAGCGTCACTGCACCGCGGTTAATATATTTCACATAACTCTGAATTCCGAATTCTTCCAGATAAACTGCTTCCTCTCCGGTATTTTCATCTTTAAATACTATTTTCAGGTTTTTATTCAGATAGGCGATTTCTTTTAATTTTTTACGGATTGTTTCCGGTTTGAATTCTACCGTCTCAAATATCGTATCATCCGGATAAAAGGTTACTCTGGTTCCGGTATTCGCCTTTGTACATTTTCCTACTACCGGCAGCATTCCCTTTTCCAGATCTGTCACAGGTCTGCCGCCATCCTTATACTCATCACGGTAAACCTTTCCATCCCTCCGTATCTCCACGATCATATGCTTTGACAGGGCATTGACTACCGAGGCGCCAACTCCATGCAGGCCACCAGAAACCTTATATACATCACTGCTAAATTTACCCCCCGCATGGAGGATCGTATAAACAACCCTTGCAGTAGGGATCTTTTTGGCGGGATGCAGATCCACAGGTACGCCGCGTCCGTTATCTTCCACAACGACCCCGCCGTCTTTTTGCAGTGTCAGATGCAGTTCATCGCAGAACCCTGCCAGATGTTCATCAATTCCATTGTCCAGAATCTCCCATATCATATGGTGCAGCCCCCTGGTTCCTGTACTGCCGATGTACATACCCGGACGTTTGCGCACTGCTTCCAGTCCCTCCAGAATAACAATATCACTACCACTATAATTTGCACTCATTTGATTCAAACCCTTTCTGAATATCCACTCTTTCCGCACAATCACGGGATATAGTATAGCACAAACAAATGTTCTTTTCAAGATTTTTTTCTCGCTGTCAGCGTGCCTGTCATTGACAGCAAGCCAAAAATTCTCTATACTAGATTCGTATTTATGTGCAATATGGATCACACGGCACAAATGTATGTTACGGAGGCAGATCAATGAAAAAAACTACGATACTTAGTCTGGAGCAGGTAAAAGAGATTGAAGAAAAATATCCGACCCCGTTCCACATCTATGATGAAAAGGCAATCCGGGAAAATGCCCGTGCATTGAAAAATGCTTTCTCCTGGAACAAAGGATACCGGGAATATTTTGCAGTAAAAGCAACACCGAATCCATTTATCTTAAAAATATTACAAGAGGAGGGCTGCGGTGTAGACTGTTCTTCCATGACAGAGCTAATGCTCTCTGAAGCTGTCGGTTTTTCAGGAGATGATATTATGTTTTCCTCCAATGTCACCCCGATGGATGAATATAGGAAAGCCAGCACACTTGGCGCGTTTATCAATCTGGACGACTACACACATATCGAATTTCTGGCGGATGGTCCGGGAATACCGGAAACGATCTGCTGCCGCTACAATCCTGGCGGCACATTTGAACTCGGTACTGATATCATGGACAACCCCGGTGAGTCGAAATACGGTTTTACGAAAGAGCAGATGATCGACGGTTTCAAAAAACTGATGAAACTGGGTGCCAGAAACTTCGGCATCCATTCCTTCCTTGCCAGCAATACGGTAAGCAACGAATACTATCCGACTCTTGCAGGTATCCTGTTTGAACTCGCTGTTGAATTAAAAGAAAAAACAGGCGCCCACATATCTTTTATTAATCTGTCTGGCGGGGTCGGCATCCCCTATACACCGGACAAAGAACCGAATGATATCCATGTCATCGGAGAAGGCGTACGTATGAAATTTGAAGAGATCCTCGTCCCTGCAGGACTAGGTGACGTAGCAATTTTCACGGAACTGGGACGATTTATGCTGGGCCCCTACGGTCAGCTTGTCACCAGATGCATCCATCAGAAACATATCTATAAAGAGTACGCAGGTCTGAATACCTGTGCCTGTGATCTGATGCGTCCCGCTATGTATGGCTCTTATCATCATATCACGGTACTTGGCAAAGAAGATGCCCCCTGTGATCACAAATATGATGTGACCGGCTCCCTCTGTGAAAACAATGACAAATTTGCCGTAGACCGCATGCTCCCGAAAATTGACATCGGTGATTATCTCGTGATTCATGATACCGGAGCACACGGTTATGCGATGGGGTACAATTATAACGGCAAACTTAAATCGCCGGAGCTTCTCCTGCATGAAGATGGCAGTGTCAGTATGATCCGCCGCGGAGAAACACCAAAAGACTATTTTGCCACTTTTGATTTCTGTGATATATTAAAAGATATGAAATATTAAACTTATAATTTTAGACTTTTATAATAGAGGACCACTTCGTGCAGGTCCTCTTTTTCTTTTTCCCCTTATATGCACGGACCCGCAGATAGTATACTTTACGCTTTTTCACCCCCCGCAGTATCATTTTATTCTTTTTTGTGTATTTTTTCTCTGCCTTCGCCATCGACTTTTTCCCCGAAAACCGAATTTCATAGCCGGTCTTCCCTGGGACAGACGACCATTTCAACCGTACCTGCCTACCCTTTTTGGGGCGGACTACATGTAAAAACCGGGGACGTTTTTTCTGAAAAGATTTCGATTTAGTATAGATCGCAGATGGCTGTGATACAAATTTAGTAATAATGACGGGAGGCTGCCCCGTCTTGATTTCTACTTCTGTAGTCTCCTGTTTTTTCGTATCTTCCTTTGATGCAGCGTTGTTATCGTCCGGTCGTTTTTCAGTCACGGCACCACTGTTCTCTGGTTTTCTGTTCTCCATTTTCTCCTCCACTGTGACCTGTCCACAGCTGGAAAAAAACACCGGCTGATATGTCAACCTGTTTTCCGGTATAAAAAGAACCGGATATAAACCCGTTCCCACTCCGGGAATACGATCCGGCTGTGTAAAAATCCACTCTCCCGCAACAGCCGCTTTCCATGCAACCTTATCTTTTTCTATTTTAGAAGCTGCTAAAGACTGCCCGCTCTTAATAGTACTCCCCCAAAGGCAGATCTCTCCGTTTCTCTCGATAGCAGGAATCTGACGGATCAGACTGCCCTCTTTTTCCACAACGATATCTCCGTCTCCCAGAATGATTCCTTTTCCCCCTGACAAATCCAGGGTACCACCGACCTGTATCGTGCCTTCCAGATAAATATCCACATCACCAGGTTCAAATTTTGTTTCTTCGGAAATAATCAATGTCGTATGTTCAGGAATATATAGATACCCCTGAACATTTTTCGGTTCCAGCCGGCAATCCTCATATACTGTCACTGTGCCTCCATATTTCCTGATCATATCAAAAGCATCCCCAGGATTTCCTCTGATCCCCATTTCCCCCTGCTCCGTGCGATACACAAATGACACTTCTGCCGCCTGTACAATCCGGCTGTGGTAATCGCGGTCTGTCAGAAACAGACTGACCAGCAACATAATTACAATCCGTTTTTTTGCCAATTTCCCCATTCTACTCCCCCTTTATGAAAACGTCTATTTTTTCACTTCTATCTGCTTTATTCCCCCCATATATGGCTGCAATGCTTCTGGTATCCTGACAGAACCATCCTGGTTGAGGTTATTTTCAAGAAAAGCGATCAGCATACGCGGCGGTGCTACTACTGTGTTATTCAATGTATGGGCAAAATATTTGCCTCCGTCACCCACGACACGGATTTTCAGCCTTCTTGCCTGTGCGTCTCCCAGATTGGAACAGCTTCCCACCTCAAAATATTTCTTCTGGCGCGGAGACCATGCCTCCACATCCACAGATTTCACTTTCAAATCAGCCAGATCACCGGAACAGCACTCCAGTGTGCGGACTGGTATATCCAGGGAACGGAACAGATCAACCGTATTCTGCCACAATTTATCAAACCAGATTTTACTCTCCTCTGGTTTGCAGACTACGATCATTTCCTGCTTTTCAAACTGATGGATCCGGTACACTCCTCTCTCTTCAATGCCATGTGCTCCCTTTTCCTTACGGAAACACGGTGAATAGCTTGTAAGAGTCTTCGGCAGCTCTGTGTCTGGTATGATCTTATCAATAAATTTCCCGATCATGGAATGCTCGCTGGTCCCGATCAGGTACAGATCCTCACCTTCAATCTTATACATCATGGCATCCATTTCATCAAAGGACATAACACCTGTCACAACGTTGGACCGGATCATAAACGGCGGTACACAGTAGGTAAAGCCACGGTCGATCATAAAATCCCTGGCATACGCGATCACAGCAGAATGCAGTCTTGCGATATCACCCATGAAATAATAAAATCCGTTTCCTGCCACGTCTCTCGCCGCATCCAGATCAATCCCGTCAAACCGCTCCATAATCTCTGTATGATACGGAATTTCAAAATCCGGCACTACCGGCTCACCAAACCGCTCAATCTCCACATTTTCACTGTCATCCTTACCGATCGGCACGCTGGGATCGATGATATTGGGGATCACCATCATCCTGTCATTGATCTGTTCCGCCAGCTCTGTCTCTTTCTTCTCCAGCAATGCCAGTTCCTCGGCATATCCGGCGATCTCTGCTTTCAGTGCCTCGGCATCCTCTTTCCTGCCCTGCCCCATAAGCGCTCCGATCTGTTTGGAATTTTTCTTTCGCAGGGCACGGAGATCATCCGCTCTCTGCTGAGTCTCGCGGCGTTCTTTATCAAATCCAATAACCTCATCTACCATTGCCAGCTTACGGTCCTGAAACTTATTTTTAATATTTTGTTTCACAATATCAGGGTTTTCCCGCAAAAATTTAATGTCTAACATATTTATTCCTCCATATCTGTAATGAACCGATTATACATCACAATGAATCTGCTTGCAAGAGTTCTGTCATTTTCTTTAGGGCTGTTTAGGGTAATCGCTTACTAACCTGCATATTTCAGGACTCAGCGAAAATCCTCTTCCTTCAGCAATACATTTTCATCAATATCCTGCGCTGCATATTTTCCGATCACTTCTTTCATCCGGTAGGCTGGGATCCCGGTCCCCGGCCGCTTGGACCAGATCATATCCTCCTCAATCCTCTGCCCTTTCTTGATCGGACATCTGGTCACAAGACTGCGAAACGCCCAGGAACGGTTCTGCTGTTCCTCCGGATGCACCTTCTTCTGATTTCCCATCGCGCTCTCAATCTTACGGATGCCGTCCACCAGATGGTAAAGATCATCAAAATCAATGGATACCGGCTGATCCGGCGCCTGCATTTTTTTATCCAGTATTACATGCTTTTCTATGATATTGGCTCCAAGCGCCACTGCGCCAAAGGACGTGTACAGATCCGGTGTATGATCCGAATGACCGATCACCGTATCCGGAAAATTCTTCTGCATCTCACTGATGACTTTCAGATTAATATCCTCATACCGCGGCGGATATTCGGAAATACAACTGGTAAAAGCAAGTGGCACATCCGTCTGTGTCAGTATATCGTATGTCCGTCGTATCTCATTCATGGTACTCATCCCTGTTGAGATGATCATCGGTTTCCGAAGTTTGGCAATCCTGACAAGCGTAGGAATATCTGTCATCTCACCGGAACCGATTTTAAATGCATCCACTCCCATGGCATCCAGTTCATAAGCAGCTTTCAGACTGAACGGAGTACACAAATACTGGATTCCGATCATTTTACAATACTCCATCAGTCGGTTGTGTTGTTTTAATGTAAGGGCATACTGCTTCAAAAAATCATATAACGGCATATCATACCTTTCTGGTGACGATACATCCGGCAGCATTTCCTCATCTGGCAGATGGTGCTGGAATTTGATACAATCCGCCCCTGCCAGTTTTGCCATGCGGCACATTTCCTTCGCCGCATCCATATCACCCATATGGTTATCACTTGCCTCTGCAATTATGTATACCGGGTATTCTGAACCGATTTTCCTTTTTCCTATCTGTATCTCACTCATAGGCACACCTCCCTGTCAGCCTCTCTATCTATTATATCGGCTTTTCGGAAAATGGTCAAGAATTCCCCCTTTCTTAGCTCAACAGAAAAATCCCTGCCGTCACTTTTGTTTATCAGTCCCGTACACCACTTCTTCCCTGGCATATTGAAACAGTTCCTGTTTCACCTGGTATACATACTCCAACGGCTCTTTTGTATATTTACTGATCAACTCTGGCGGCTGTCTGTCACGGAGCATCGTAAAGATGATCTCCCTGCTTTTCGCAGAAGCTCCCTGTTCAATTCCCCGTTCGATTCCTTGTTCGATTCCTTGTTCAATCCCTTGCTGCATTCCCTTTTGTCTCCCTATATTTTCCAATTCTTCTGCAATATTGAACATCGTCATGCTCTCCTCTCCCTTTTCAGATTTTTTTATAACAGCTTCTTTTATCTCAGAAAATCTTGTGTTATGGCTAAACGCCGCCATCATATCCAGATATTCTTCCACATGGCAAATCTCACGATTTTTATCATAGCTCAACGACGCCAATTTGAACCCGTTTCTAATACTGCTATTTTGTGAATGCGTGCGTTAGTTTCAATCGCCGTAGCCACCGCTACGACTCATTCAACTGCCTTCGCATTCGCAAAATAACAGTTTAGAAATCTCCGACCGTGGATGGTGGATTTTGGCGAAATACAAGGCTGGAGGACGCAGTCTTGCTGACGCAAGACAAGGACGAAAAACACAGTAGTTCGCCAAAATACGCCGTCCACGGCGGGTTCAGGTTGGCGCCGTTGAGCTAAATATATTCCCGGCACTTCTCCCTGTCACCCATACAGGCAAGGTAATCCACAATATGCCGAAAATCCGACTTATATTTTATCCTTGTTTCCTCATCCTGTGCCACAAGATGAACAATCCTAACCGGATGTTCTGTAACCAGTGGTCCTAATTTTTCTTCCCACGCCTCTGGCAGAGACAGCATGTCCGATAACTTCTCCGGTCCATTCCATGGTTCCTGACCATAATACAGAACAAGACTGATAACCGGAGTCAGTTTCTGGTTCCTGTGTATTCCTTCGGTGGCGGGAAAGTATTGCCTGCCTCCCCCATTCCTTTGTATTTCCCGGATTTGTTCGTTATAATTAGTGTCGTTATAATTAGTGTATAAATACCCCATATCCCTCACAGGCATAATATTGCTCACTCCGCTCTGGTTTTCAACACAAAAAATGGCTATATCAGCCTCATCTTCTGTCACCTTCATCCTTGTGTCCAGATAATGATGACGCATCCGTCCATAATCGTCTTTGTAGATCAGCTCTGTCGGCATCGGCTCCAGTTTATCCGGCTCCAGCAGTACTTCTCCTTCAAAAAGATTAACATTGCTTATATCCGCAAAAACATCCGGACAGTTTAGTAAATTTTTAGACTGTAAGTCTTTCCCCATTGTACTCCCCCTTTTTCTTATGCATCATTATAACCTGTATCATGTGATAAAGCAAGGGTTGTTTTGCGCTGTTTTCGGTGTCAGACGCCCTCCTTTTACAAAGCACTTCAGGGATTATATCGTATTTACCCCGTAATTTGACACTTCTCCCTGTTTTTGCTATTATTTTCCTAATAACACAACACGGAGGTGTTTTCTTAAATGGAAACGATTCAAAATATTTTATCTGCTGTAGATAGCTTTGTCTGGGGGCCTGTCATGCTGGTGCTGCTCGTTGGTACTGGAATCTTCCTTACCATCCGCACCCGGTTCCTGGGCTGGCGTAATCTGCCCTATGCCCTGAAAAGCGGTCTTGGTAAAGATGCACGGTCAACAGAACGGGGGAAAGGTGATATCTCTCCTTTTTCTGCACTGACTACCGCTCTCGCCGCCACCATCGGTACAGGAAATATCGTCGGCGTTGCCACTGCCATGGTATCTGGTGGTCCCGGCGCCCTGATCTGGATGTGGCTTTCTGCTTTTTTTGGTCTCACATCGAAATTCAGCGAATGTATGCTTGCCATTAAATATCGTGAAATCAATGATGCCGGGGAGATGTCCGGTGGTCCTATGTACACAATGAAGCATGCATTTAAGAATAAAAAGCTCGGTTCCGTCCTCGGGTGGCTCTTTGCCCTGTTTGCCGTTCTCGCTTCTTTTGGCATCGGAAATCTGACACAGGCAAATTCCATCGCCTCTGCCATCCACTCCACGTTTCACGTCCCGCTCTGGGTGCTGGGGATCATTATCACTGCCCTGGCTCTGGTTATCATTGTAGGAGGCATCCGGTCCATCTCCCGGGTATCCCAGGTGGTCGTACCCCTTATGGCGGTTTTCTACATACTTGCCGGTCTGGTTGTGATCATAATTAATATTGAACAGGTACCTGCCGGTATTGCCATGATCGTGAAAATGGCGTTCAGCCCACAGGCAGTCGGCGGCGGGTTGTGCGGAAGTATTACCGCAGCCATGATGAATGCCATGCGCTATGGCGTGGCACGCGGCGTCTTCTCTAATGAAGCTGGCATGGGATCGGCGGCGATCACGGCGGCCGCCGCAACGACAGATAACCCGGTACGCCAGGGATATATCAATATGACAGGTACCTTCTGGGACACCATCGTTGTCTGCACCATCACGGGACTCTGCATCGCCAGCTCCGGCATACTGGGGACAGTGGAGTCCACACCGGGCGTAACCGGAAGTTACATCGCTGATTCTTCCAGTGTCAGCATCTCGGAACAGGGCAAAAGCAGTAACACGACATACCATATAAACTCAGAAATAAACGAAAACGGGATTCCTGTTTTTATTCTTACTCCACAGACTGCCCCGGATGCGCAGACACTCACTCTGACCGCCAAAGAGGGCGCCTCCACGACTTCACTGGAGGGGACCTATCAGGATACAGACCTGAATGAATATACGTTTCAGCCGGATGGCACCTGGCAATACCGTGCCCTGCTCACCGGCTCTGCCCTCACCATCGCTGTTTTTGAAGACGCCCTTGGCTCTGCCGGCGGCTGGCTTGTCTGTATCGGCATTGCCCTTTTTGCCTTTTCCACAATACTCGGATGGGAATACCATGGAGAAAAAGCCTTTGAATATCTTCTTAAAACACATAAATACAATATGGTCTACCGTGTATTCTTCTCCCTGCTCGCCTATATCGGGGCAACGACGACACTGCAGATTGTATGGGATTTTTCAGATATCGCCAACGCACTGATGGCAGTCCCCAACCTGATCTGCCTGCTGGCACTGAGCGGCGTGGTGGCAAAGGATATGAAAGAATTCCAGACAGTGATCCGGAGCGAGAAAAAATAACGGGTTGTTTTAGCTAAAGGAGTATATATGGAAAAATATTTATTTCGTTACTATTTAAAATACAAAAAAGATCACAAAAAAGAACTATTACAAACACACTATCAATTTTCAAAAACAGCTTTAATAATTTTTATTTTATTATTTCTTTCCGCCATAACAGCACTATATCTTTTTTTCTTTGAAAAAAGGATTGTTTTGGCTTATATAATGATTTTACTTGAATACATTTTCTGCATACTTTTATCTATATTAGGTGAAAAACAAATTATCAAATCAAGCAAGAATGATTTGACGAATTATATAGAATACTGTTCTGCAATTTATAATTTTTTAAAGTCCTGTCAAATCACAAAACAAGAGGAGATCAATGAATATAAAAACAGAATAGCATTACAGATCCAAATACAAAAAGAAGAAATATTATCAAGGCAAAAAAATATTGAAAAATGGACACAAACTTTTATTATTCCTATTGTTTTAATAATTTTAACAAGTATAATGAACAACGAAAATAATTTAATGTATAATATCAATAATATACTATTCATTATTGTTTCATTTTCTATAATATATTTTATAATATGGGGAATCCAAAAACTAATTTATTTATTATCCGAAAGAAGCCAACTAAATAAAAAACAAAATTTTGTTGACGATCTTCAGGGCGTTTTAGATACACAATTTAACCAGTCAAAGTTTATTACCAAAATTAAATAAAACTCTCTTTTTAAACAGGGAATGCCCATGACTGCAAATAGTAAATAATAGAGATATTTAGTTTTCCTACAAAACACTTGACATATTCCTGAAAAAGAAGCATACTTTTAGTTGGCAGACGATCTGCTTTTTGCTATATCTCACAAAAGAAAACCACTGTCAGAATGAGGACAAATTCAGAATGTATCTGCTTATGTCCAGCTGGTAGTGTTTTTTTGTGGCAATTATCGCCGCAGTAACAAAAACAAAATCGTGTGAAAAATTATCTTTCGCACTGCTATCTGTCCCGGGGACGTGGCAGATAGATTTTAAGAGAGCCGGAGATCGCTCTGGCAGAAACGTTCCCAGAATGGAGATTACAATGAAAAAGCAACACCAAAACAAACGGAACAAAAAACACTTGCGGAAGATTTATTGTGCGCTGCTTGTGATCGGTCTGTGTGTCACGATGACACCAGTCCGAAGCAGGGCAGCGACCGGGTCTCTGGGAGGAGGACAATACACCTATAAAGATCAGTCCTCACATCTGGCGTATACACTGAAAAATATTCCAAATTCCGGTATTCCTATCCAGAACTTCTATGTTACATCCAATTATGTGTATGCAACACAAAGAGCTGTCGCATCCGGCGATGGAGTACTGGATGATGTCACATTTTTGCGTTTCGCGATCAATGAACAGCAGAAAACAGCGGTCTATAAGGATTCTATGACATTGCTGAACTGCGGTCATGGAGAGATCCTTGACCGGTATTCTTATAAGGGTACTTATTATTTCTTAGTGGGGACAAAGCCTAATGAGGATAGTAACCCCTACTACTGGTCGTTGCAGGTAGGACGGGTAAAGTACACACCGGGGGCAAAGCTGAATTACACCAAAGTATGTCGCCTTGCCGGACTTGCCAGCGCAAATAAAGCAGGCAAGAGCAGTATGGATGCCATCCGGGTGGCAGCGGCAACGTCCGGCGATGATACCCAGCTGGTAATACGGACAGAATTAGAAGGAGAAGAACGAAATTATCTGCAATACAGTACATATGATCTAAAGAAGGTAAATGCTTTACTGGATAAAGTGGAACATACATCAAAAAATTATCTGCTTTTTGGCGGTAACGCCTCATTGATAAATGCCTGTAAGTATTCGTTTACGCAGGCAAAGGGGCAGGCCGTGATCCCCAATGGATCCTTTCAGGGCATAGAGATTTCCGGCGCATATATTTACGTCTCAGGAGGGAAAGATGGTACAGCAACATATCCTAAAATAGCTAAAATCCGATGTACGGACGGAAAATTTGTAAGCGGTGCAAACATCGCTACCGGCGAACTGCCAAACCGGAATCCCTTCATCTTATACCGCAAAGAAACAGAGGGGTTATGCTGCCGCGGCGACAAAATGTACTTCGGAATCATAAATGGCAGTGAGCAGCTAATCCAGTATATCAGCAAATTTTAATAACGTATCGGACGGAGGTTTGATTTTATGGGTAAGAAAAATGGTACAAGGTTACTAATGGTTATGCTTTTCCTTCTTGCCGGCTGTATGGTCTTTTCGGTCAATGCGCAGGCAGCCAGGAAAAAAAGCAGCAATAAGATAAAATGGAAATTAAACAGGGGAACACTGACCATATACGGCAAGGGAAAAATGTCAAGAAAATCTTTCAATTGGGGTACCCTGAAAAAGAAACAGAAGAAAAAAGTGAAAAAAGTCATAATAAAAAAGGGGATCACATCAATCTCCGATACTGCGTTCCGGGATATGAAAAATCTGAAGACAGTTAAGATTCCTTCCACCGTAAAAAAGATTGGATATGAAAGTTTTTCAAGGACTGCGATCAAAGAGTTAAAAATCCCCTCATCTGTGAAAAAGATCGGCAATCAGGCTTTCATGATTAAAAAATTGAGAAAGCTGACCCTGCCGGGCAATTTTAAATTTGATCCGGAGGATGCGGATGCATGTCACTTAGTAGGCGGGGATATACCAGGGGATCATAAGCTGACCGTCACCTTTACTACAAAACTGAACCTGGAAAATGCGTCCTTGTTTACGGCAGGCAAATATGTCCTATCAAAAAAGGATCCTGCCTTCTGCAGTGTAGACGGCTGCATTTATACGAAGGACAGAAAAACACTTGTACGGGTGCCCATGCGGAAAAAGAAATTGAAAATCATAGAAGGATGCACCGAATTGTGTACCCATTCACTGCTGCACGGCATATATTCTGACGCCGCTTTTGATGCAAACTGCAATGTTGAGGAAATTGAACTACCTGCCTCCCTTACATCCGTGAATTCTACCAGATATCCTGCCTTTAGTTATGAGAGAGCGATTCTGAATATAAAGAAGGTCACAATCCGTACCAGACAGCTGGATGGCAAATCACTGGCGGCACTCGTATTTGATTGGAACATTGATCCGAAAATACTTATGGAGCAGCTGCCGGATCAGATTAGCTACAAAGATGGCAAATATGTTTCAAAGGATGGCGTCTGGTTAAAAAAAGATCCCTACAAACAACAGACTCCCTTATATTAGTAAGAATGGAATACAGCAACGATAAAAGGAAGATGGCAAAACATCTTCCTTTTATGATACTACCCACTCTCCATCCTTCGCCTGACAGATCCCACTCTCATAAAATGCCTGGACAGCCCTTTCCATATAGCCCGCATCCCGGCAGCCGGCTGTCTCCACCGCACTGTGCATCGCCAGCTGGGGAAGTCCGATATCCAGCATCGGGATGCTGAGCTGATGGCTCAGCAGATTCCCCAGGGTGCTTCCTCCCGGCATATCAGCACGGTTGGCAAAATGCTGTACCGGGATCCCCTGACCACGGCAGAGTTCTTCAAAAACCGCCGCCGTCAGCCCTGTCGTCGTATATTTCTGACTGGCATTATACTTGATCACAATACCGCCATTCAGCAGTACCGGAAATTCCGGGTCACTCTTCGAGGAAAGATTCGGATGGATGGCATGGGCATTGTCCGCACTGATCATCAGGCTCCGGCTCCCCGCCCCGGCACGCTCTTCTGTCGTCATGTCCAGTTTCTCTTCCAGCCGCGCAAGGATTTCCGGAAGAAATGCACTCATCGCCCCCTGTCTGGTCCCGCTTCCCACCTCTTCGTTATCAAAAACACACCAGAAATCTACCGTATCTCCGGTCCGCTTCCCTTGTCGGTCTGCTTTTAAAAAGCCCTGCAGCGTCGTATAGACACAGGCAAGATCATCTATCCGGGGAGACAGATAAAATTCCTCCTCAGTACCAAGTGTAACCGCCTTCTGGCGTACCGCCAGATAAAGATCCATATCCAGAAGCTCGCCCGGGTCTGTAACGCCTGCCTCTCTCACAAGAAAATCCTGAAGATCCGCCGCTTCACCACCATAGAGCGGCTGCAGATCGATCTGGGGATTATAGGTATATCCTTTATTGATCTCCCGGTTAAAATGAGCCGACAGATTCGGGATGACAAACAGATCCCGATCAACTGCAAGCAGCTTTGCCTTTACTCCCTCCGGTGTCCTCACCATAACTCTTCCCGCCAGGGTCAGCGGACGGTCAAGCCAGCTGGACAAAATCATCCCCCCATAGCTCTCCACCTCTGCCTTTGCATAATATTTTCCCTCTGACCGGCTCTTTTTCACACGAAATGACGGAGAATCACTGTGACTGGCTGTCATATGATAGCAGTGCGGCTTTCCCTCCGGGAGTATAAAAGCAATGATACTGGACTGGTTTCTAGTCACAAAATATCTGCCTCCCGGCAAAAGATCCCAGCAGTCACTTTCTTCCAGCCTTAAAAATCCTTCCTTCTCCAGCCTGTCCGCACAATAGCTGACGGCATGAAACGGGCTGACTGCTTTATTCAGAAAATCAAATAAATCCTTCATTCACAAACCTCCATTTACTGGTACTACGGTTGAGCTAAGCCAGAAACGGTGGGATTTCCGCTTCGACATAAATCCCCTCTTCCCGGTACTCTTCCCTTTCCAGTCTGCCATACCGGCGTATTTTCTGGATCTGCCCGGCATCCGCGTAAGGGATCACTCTCTCGATCCTCACAAAGCCTTCATTTAATAGTTTCTCGATTTTTTCCAGCAGGCAGCCAAACCCAGTCCCTTCTCTTGCTGAAATCAGCACAAAATCATCACTCCGCAGATCTTTCAGCGCGGCGCGGTCATTCTCGTTACTGACCTGATCAATCTTATTGAAGATCGTGATCACCGGTTTCTTTTCAATCCCCAGTTCTTTCAGCGTCTCATACACTACTTCCATCTGAAAATCATATTCCGGGTTGGATGCATCCACCACATGCAGGATCAGATCTGCGTATTTCGCTTCCTCCAGCGTAGAACGGAACGCCTGCACCAGCTGGTGCGGCAGCTTACTGATAAACCCTACCGTATCGGTAAAAAGGATTTTCTGCCCGTTCTCCAGCTCCCGCTCCCTCGTCGTGGGATCCAGTGTAGCGAACAGCATATCCTCTTCTAATACGGACGCCTCTGTCAGTGCGTTCAGCAGGGTGGATTTCCCTGCATTGGTATAACCTACGATCGCCACGGCAGGGATCTGGCTGCGGCTGCGCTGCCTGCGCATCGTATCGCGGTTTTGTACCAGTTCTTTTAACTGCCGGTTCAGTACAGAGATCCGCTCCCGGATCATACGACGGTCTGCTTCCAGTTTCTTTTCGCCGGGACCACGGGTTCCGATCCCACCACCCAGACGGGACAGCGACTTGCCAAGACCGATAAGCCGGGAAGACCGGTACCGCAGCTGCGCCAGCTCCACCTGCAGCTTTCCCTCGCTGGTACTGGCGTGAGCAGCAAAGATATCGAGGATCAGCACAGTTCTGTCAATCACTTTACATGACAACTCTTCCTGCAGATTTGTGAGCTGTGCCGGAGACAGCTCATCATCACAGATGATGGCGTCCGCATGAAGACCAGACACCATGTCCCGCAATTCGCTGATCTTACCCTTGCCGATATACGTGCCGGGATGAACCGCCTCCCTGTTCTGGACAAGCCGTCCCACCGTCCTGGCACCTGCTGTCTGAGCCAGCTCCTGCAGCTCATCCAGCGAATTGTCTACAGATGTAGATGTCTGGTTTTTCGTTCTATTTCCCGTATTATTCAATTCCACTGCCACCAGGATCACACATTCTTTTTCTTCTGATGTCTCATATACCGCATCCATCCTGTCACTCCTTTCCCGCCAGACGGCAGATACAAACCCAGCTCAATCGGTTTATACGATACGCAGTGTGATCTCACCCGTCCGGAGCACCCGTTCTTCTCCGTCGGCAAGACACACCACCAGACCACCGTCCTCATCAATATCCAGTGCCCTGCCATACTCCCACTGTTCCCCGTCTCCATACTCTACACCAGTAGAAAACCGAATCTCCTTACCGATCACATTTGACCACTTCCGGTAATCTTCCATAAAGGTCTTCTCAGAAAGCTCCTGATATATATCAAACAGCTCGTTGATCACCGCTGCCGCCAGGGCATTTCGCGGAATCACACAGTCTTCCGTACAGACGGCTCCTACAATTCCCTCCAGATCTGCCGGAAACCCTTCCGGGGGAGTCCGGTAGTTAATGCCAATGCCCACAACAACCGTATCAATACCGCCACACTCCACATCAGAAATCGCCTCAGTCAATATACCACAGATCTTTTTCCCCCGGAAATAAACGTCATTGACCCATTTGATCTCCGGCTCCTCCCCCAGTACCCGGCGTATGGCACGGCAGACCGCTACCGCGGCCGCTGTCGTGACCAGCACTACATTTTTTGACTGCTCCCCCGACGGACGGAACAGGACGCTCATATAAATACCGGTCCCAGATGGTGAATAGAAACCTCTGCCCTTCCGGCCCTTACCCGCTGTCTGTTCTTCCGACAGCACTACAAGCCCTTCCCTCGCCCCTTCCAACGCCCGGCGCTTTATTTCCTGATTCGTTGAGTCCACACATTGGCACACCCGGATCTCATATTTCTGGTAATCCTCCTTCAATCCCAGACAGATCCCCTCAGCGGACAATACATCACTATCCTCCGCCAGATGATAGCCCCTGTTGTTCGCCGCTTCGATCCGGTATCCCTGCTCCTTCAGCACCTGAACCGCTTTCCAGACAGCGGCACGGGATACACCAAGGCATTTGGCGATCTCCTGCCCGGACAGATCCCTGTCCCTGTTCGCCTCCAGCAGCTTCAATACTTCTGTTTTCACACTCATACAACCGCCCCCTCTACTGTGGCAGATCACTGCGCTGCCGCAAAATCCATCCTGCTTCTGCCGATTCTCCCAGTCTCACCCGGATCCTTTCACCCGGATGCGGACAGCTCTCCACGGGACCATATTCATTAAACATTTCCTCTGCTTTTGTCAGAATGTTCGTTCCGTCCGGACACATCAGTTCAATCTCATCTCCAACACAAAACTTGTTTTTCTGCTCAAAGACAGCGAAACCATCTTCCGTCACCTCTTCCACCCGTCCCAGATACGTATAGCCTTTCACATACGTATTATTCTCATAAATCTGTGTTTCATGATCCGTAGGCCCAAAAAAGAAACCTGTTGTAAACTGCCGGTAGGTGCATTTCGCAATCTCTTCCTGATAATAAGGAATCCTTCTCCTGTATTTTTCGGGATCTTCCAGAAAATCATCCAGTGCCTGACGGTATGTCCGCGCAACCACGGCAACATACAGCGCCGTCTTCATACGTCCCTCGATCTTAAAACTGTCGATACCCGCCTCCACCAGTTCCGGGATATGCCCGATCATACACAGATCTTTGGAATTAAAAATATAAGTTCCCCGCTCATTTTCCTCAACAGGCAGATATTCCCCCGGACGGGTCTCCTCCACTATATGGTAACGCCACCGGCAGGGGTGGGTACATGCTCCCAGATTGGCATCTCTGCCTGTAAAATAATTACTCAGCAGGCACCGTCCGGAGTAAGAGATACACATCGCCCCATGCACAAAGGTCTCGATCTCCAGTTCGGGCGGGATATGAGTACGGATATCCGCAATTTCCCGTATGGACAATTCTCTCGCCGTCACCACACGGACTGCCCCCTGCTCCTGCCAGAAGCGGAATGTCATATAATTCACATTATTCGCCTGGGTACTGACATGGATATCAATCTCAGGACAGATCTTTTTTGCGATCATAAACACCCCCGGATCCGATATGATCAGGGCATCCGGCTTCATTTCTTTCAGTTCCGCAAAATACTGCTCCACACCATACAGATCCCGGTCATGTGCCGTTATGTTTGCCGTAACATATACTTTTTTTCCTCTTTTATGGGCAAATGCGATGCCCTCCTTCATATCTTCCGGTGAAAAGTTCTTTGCCTTCGCCCGGAGGCCATACATTTCACCTCCGATATATACGGCATCTGCGCCATAATCAAAGGCTGTCTTCAGCACCTCAAGACTGCTTGCCGGCGCCAGAATTTCAGGTTTTTTCATGCTTTTTTCTCCTGCTACAATGTATTTATCGTTTATCTCTTTGTACTGATCGTGATGCCGTCGCCTACTGGCAGACAGATTGTCTCCAGCCTTTCATGATGTGCCAGCACCTCCAGATATTCCCTCATTCTCCCGTGTATCGTCCGGTCCCGTCTGGTAACAGCATAACGGGACTGCAGGACATCTCCCTCATGCAGGATATTATCCGAGACAAGCGTCCCGTTTTCTGCAAGAAGCTCCACGACATCCAGTAAAAAAGAAAGGTACTGACCCTTAGCCGCATCCATGAAAATAAAATTAAATTTGCTCTTTTTCTCCGCCAGCCGGTGCAGAACATCCGCCGCATCCCCTTCGATCAGGCAGATCCTGCCCTCTTTGTCATACTCTGACAGATTTTTGCGCGCCTCCCTCAGACGCATCTCTACCTTCTCGATCGTTGTGAGCCGTGCGCCCGGCGGCATATACTCTTTCATGAACAGTGCTGAATACCCAACGGCTGTCCCGACCTCCAGAATCTGCTCTGGTTTCTTCGTGCGAAGAAGATAACGGAGCACATCCCTGGTACCGCGTCGTATAACAGGTACGCCGTCTTCCCTGGCGCGCCTTTCCAGTTCTCTTATATAAACAGGAGGTTCTTCCCGGAACATTTCGAGAAAAACCTCCATGCGTTCTTCTTCCATTTCTACCTCCATCCGGGCATGCTATTCTCTGCCATAGATCATACTCAGAATCTCCTTATAGGTCATACTGGAATTTAGCTGGTAAGCACCTGGCTGCAGGGTACTGCCATCCCCTTCCTCCAGTTTCATGCGCAAATAAAAGGAATATTTCCCCTTCACCAGCTTCTGTGCCGCAAGACCGGATGCCACCTCATACTCCGAATCATTACTCTCTATGACAAATGACCGGTCTGTCCCCGGGGGAAGCTCTGCCATCGTCTCCCCCAGCACGTCATATGCAAAGGAATAACCAGTATCCACGATCTGTATACAGCCAAACAGGATCAGGGAATAGAAAATCATATTTAAAAGGATGATCAAAAGCATCCGGACCGCCCGTAACACAATACTCCCTCTACACTTCCATAATGATCGGCAGAATCATCGGATTTCTCTTCATCTTCTTCCACAGATAATCATTCAGGGTATCTTTAATTTCTGTCTTCATGCGCCCCCAGTCTGTGATCCCTCTGTCGTAGAGCCTGTCCAGCGCGATATTCACGACCTCACGGCATTCATCCATGAGATTCTCTGACTCTCTGACATAGACGAAACCACGGGATACAATATCCGGTCCTGACAGAATCACATTGGATCCCTTTTCCAGTGTCAGCACCACTACAAGAAGTCCATTCTCAGACAGATGCTGACGGTCACGCAGTACAATATTTCCGACATCCCCGACACCGAGACCATCCACCATGATCCCCTGTGCCTGCACCTTGTCTACCTTCTTCGCACTGTCCTCTTTCAGTTCCAGCACTTCCCCGGACTGCAGAATGATCACATTTTCTTTCGGAACGCCCATTTTCTGAGCCACATTACTCTGTCCAAGCAGATGCTGGTATTCACCGTGTACCGGAATGGCAAACTTCGGTTTTACCAGAGAATAGATCAGTTTTACCTCTTCCTCGCAGGCATGCCCGGAAACATGCGTGTCCTGTATGATCACCCTGGCCCCCTTAAAGGACAGTTCATTGATCACCTTTGATACCGACTTCTCATTGCCCGGAATCGGACGGGAGCTGAATATCACAACATCACCCGGTTTGATCGTGATCTTCCGATGGATACTTGCCGCAATACGCGACAGCGCCGCCATCGCTTCTCCCTGGCTTCCTGTAGTGATCAGTACCAGCTGGTCATCCGTGTAATTTCCCATCTCTTCCAGCGTGATAATCATGTTATCCGGTACCTGGATATATCCCAGTTCCACGGCAGTATTCACGATATTCACCATACTGCGCCCCTCGATCACCACCTTGCGGTTCTGCTTTTTCGCTGAATTGATGATCTGCTGCACACGGTCTACATTGGAAGCAAACGTCGCCACAATAATACGGCTCTTTGAATTTTCCTCAAATATTGTATCAAATGTTTTTCCTACTGTCCTCTCAGACATCGTAAAACCTGGTTTCAGTACATTGGTACTGTCGCACATCAGGGCAAGTACACCCTTTTTACCCAGCTCACCAAACCGCGCCAGATCGATCGTATCGCCAAATACCGGCGTATAATCCACTTTAAAGTCTCCTGTGTGAACGATCACTCCGGCAGGCGTATACACTGCCAGAGCCGCCGAATCTGCAATACTGTGATTGGTACGGATAAATTCAATGCGAAAATCCCCCAGATTGATATACTGGCCATAGGTAACTACTTTCCGCTTTACACTGTTGATCAGATTGTGTTCTTTTAATTTGTTTTCAATGATCGCCATCGTCAGCTTCGTGGCATAAATCGGAACATTCAGTTTCTGCAGCACATAGGGCAGTGAACCGATATGGTCCTCATGTCCATGTGTGATCACAAAACCCTTTACTTTGTCTCTATGATCTTCCAGATAAGTAATATCCGGAATGACCAGATCCACGCCAAGCATGTCATCCTCCGGAAACGCCAGTCCGCAGTCTACTACAATAATACTTGTCTCTGTTTCAAAAGCAGTGATATTCATACCAATCTGCTCTAAGCCTCCCAACGGGATAATTTTTACAGACCCTCCATCGGTCTTTCCTTTTTTCTTCAAAATATACCTCTTTTCTGCATCACAAAAGATGCTACTCTAATCTCAGTTCTACTTCTTCTAACAGTTCCTCAAAATATTTAGAAATAATTACCAGTTCCTTCTCGTCCTCCAGCACTGCATAAGTAACCATATCTTCCTCCGACTCTTCCCTCAATATAAAGGCTTCTGCCTCTTCCTCAGGGGAATCTGACACAAGAAGATACGATTTCCCGGCAATGTCTGCTTTTTCCACAACAAAAAAAGCTTCCTCGCTGCCATCGTCAGCAGTAAGCACGATCTTACCGTTTCCCGACATATTTTCCTCCTGTCAAAATACCAAATTGGCTATAAATCAACGAATGGAATCCAGATAGCCCTGCAGGATCAGGGATGCTGCAATCTTATCCACATACGTTTTGCGGTCTTCCATACGGACGCCGCCTTCTTTCAACACGTCCATAGCAGACACCGTGCTCAGCCGCTCGTCCCACAACACGACCTCAAGCCCGGTTCTGGCTATCAGTTTTTCCATAAAATCTTTCGTACGCTGTACCCGTTCTCCCTCTGTATTATTCATGTTTTTAGGATAACCAAGTACGATACGGTCCACGTCGTTTTCCTGAACCAGCGTTTCAATACGGGCAAGAGTCCGGCGCAGCTTGTTTTCGCTTTTCCTTTTTATTACTTCAACGGGCTGCGCTGTCAGCAGCATCGAATCACTGATCGCCACCCCGACTGTCACAGACCCGTAATCAAGTCCCATAATCTTCAAGATAGTTAATCTTCTTTCAAATTATTCTTAATATAATCTTCCAAAAAAACTTCTATGATCTCGTCACGCTCTGCACGCATGATCAGACTCCGGGCACCCTTATGGCTGGTAATATACGTCGGATCGCCGGACATCAGGTATCCTACAATCTGGTTCACCGGATTGTAACCCTTTTCCGTCAACGCAGTATAAACAGATGCAATCACATCTCTAACATCATAGTCCCTGTCCATATCGACTTTAAAATACTGTGTGTTATTCATTTCCTGCATTTTCTCACGTCCTTTTTAACCAATTAAACATATTGTAATATATTCGTTACAATTTCGCAACCATTTTTTATGAATATAACGGCAAAAAGGATTATTTTACGAGAATTTTTTCCACCTCAATATCGTAAATCCCGTTCTCCCGATAACCATTTTCTCTTGCTCTGCCAAGAGGAACGCCGATCTTTACATACCGTTCATTATGTCCGGAAAGATAGGATATCCCGTCTTCTACAGTTGTCTCCTCAAAAAGCACCTTTTCTTTTCTTCCCAAAAAGTTTTCCCCATAATTTCTCCGGTATTCCTCCGTATCCCGCATCAGTATGTCACTGCGCCTGTTTTTCTCCCCGGGAGAGATCTGGTCTCCTCTCGCCGCAGCCGGAGTACCCTGCCGGGGTGAATACTTAAAAACATGGATATCGGCAAGTCCAACCTCCTGCAGAAAAGCTCTTGTCTGTCCGAATTCATCCTCCGTCTCTCCCGGAAATCCTACGATAACATCGGTTGTGACGGCAGGCAGGACAAAATATTTGCGAAGCAGAGATACCGTTTCCTTATATTCTACTGCTGTATAATGTCTGTTCATCCGTTTTAGGACATTATCGCATCCACTCTGGAGCGAAAGGTGGAAATGAGGACACACTTCCGGAACCTGCACGAGTTCTGTCAGGAATTTTTCTGAAATGATCCTGGGTTCCAGCGACCCCAGACGGACACGCCGGATTCCTTCTACAGCAGCAGTCTCCCTGATCACAGATAAAAGCGGTTCTCCCTGATGACGGACAAATTCTCTGGCGTCCGCACCATCCACTCCATAGGAAGAAAGGTGAATACCGGTAAGAACGACCTCTTTATATCCCTGACTGGCAAGTTTCCTGACCTCGGAAACCACTTCATTCACCGGTTTACTCACCAGTCTGCCCCTGCCCCGCACATAGGGGATCATACAATAACTGCAGAACTGATTGCATCCGTCCTGTATTTTCAGATAAGCACGTGTCCTCTCCTGTGAAACAAACCGCTTCCCCTCTTCAGAAGACCGGGGAACCAGTCCCAGATCCTGCATCACCTGATATACAACGGATGTCTTCTCCTGATTGGAAAAAGCGGCGTCGATCGCCGGATCCTTTTTCCATGCGTCCCCGCTGCTCTCAACATAACACCCTACTGCAGCTACATATCCTTCGGGATTCATTTTTTTTGCCCGGTGCAGCATCTGTCTTGATTTCCGGTCTGCGATATTGGTCACCGTACATGTATTTACAATGTAAACGTCTGCTTTTTCTCTAAAATCCACAATCGTAAAACCCATTTGACGGAACTGTTCAATCATCTTCTCCGTCTCATAATAATTTACCTTACAACCGAGAGTAAGAAATGCGGCTTTCATAATACTTTCCTTTCCTGGTACAATGTATCGTATGTAATTGGCAGTTTGCACAATAAAACAATAAAATAATATTTTCCCATCGTAAATTTTAGATATTGACATAATCTGCCTTTCATACTAGTATAGTAATGAAGGTGCGGCTTCTTTTTGTATGGTCAGCGTTCCTTCTCATTATCATAAGGAGGTAACATTATGAAAACAGTTAAAATCTCTTTGAATTCCATTGACAAAGTAAAGGCTTTTGTCAATGAAGTAACAAAGTACGATGCTGAATTTGATCTGGTATCCGGCAGATATGTGATCGATGCCAAATCCATCATGGGAATTTTCAGTCTCGACTTATCCAAACCCATTGACCTGAATATTCACAGTGAAAATGACGTGGATGAGATTCTCGGGAAACTGGCAGCTTTTATCGTAGAATAATTATATTGGGTTTGTTACTTACTATGGGGCGGCGGAACATGCCGCTTCTTTTTTTGCCTCATGCCGGGTCCGGACTGGCACCGTTGCGCTAACAGGATGCCACCACCATCTCCCGCTCTTCAATCGCTTTCCTGACCATCTCATCCATCTTATCTCCCAGCTTTTTTTCTGACGCTTCCATCTTTTCAATACTCGGCTTCGTCACCGGATGCTTTGCTACAAAGATCGTACAGCAGTCCTCAAAGGGCTGGATCGACGTCTCAAAGGTATTGATCTTCTCTGCAATCTCTATAATATCGTTTTTATCAAAAGCGATAACCGGACGGAATACCGGCATATCACAGACGGCATCGGTCGCCGCCAGACTCTGCATCGTCTGACTCGCCACCTGTCCGACACTCTCGCCAGTGATCAATGACAGACAGTGCCGTTCTCTGGCAATCTCCTGTGCGATCCGCATCATATAACGGCGCATGAGAATCGTCAATTCATCATGCGGACACTTGTCATAAATGTATAACTGGATATCAGTAAAATTAACGATATGGAGTTTCACCGGACCTGTATATTCTGAGATCAGCCGTGCCAGATCGACCACTTTCTGTTTCGCCCTCTCACTCGTATACGGTGGCGCATGAAAATAAACCGCCTCAATACGGACACCGCGTTTCGCCATCATGTATCCCGCAACCGGGCTGTCGATGCCGCCGGACAAAAGCAGCATGGAACGGTCAGCCGTCCCCACCGGCATCCCCCCCGGGCCCTTGATGCTGGTAACATAGACATACGCTCTCGCCCGGATCTCTACATATACTTTAATGTCCGGCTGATGGACATCCACTCTGGCGTTGTCCATATGCTCCAGTATATAATGTCCGGCTTCCGAACAGATCTCAGGACTCTGCATCGGATATTCTTTGTCGCTCCGTTTGGCAAAAACCTTGAATGTAAAAGGCTTATCTCCCAGTTCTTCTTTCATGTGTGTCACCAGTTCTTCACAAACATGGGCAAACGCCTTATCCTCCACAAGAACGACCGGGCAGATATGGGCGATCCCAAACACATGGGTCAGTCCCTGTATCACTTCTTCCTGATCGAACTCTGTCTTCGCCTCTACATAAATACGTCCCTGCTCCTTCTGAACCAGAAACTCTCCCTCACAGCGCTCCAGCCGTTCTTTCACCCGGCGCACCAATGCATCCTCAAATACATAACGGTTCTTTCCTTTTATGCCGATCTCAGCATATTTAATCAAAAATGCCCGTATCATATTACCGTCCTCCTCTCTGATAACGTGCCAGCACCGGTACCAGCCGCTTCAGACTGTCAATCGTATGATCAATCTCTTCCTTCTCCGTAAAGACAGAACAACTGAACCGGAGTGTCGAATCCAGCAGCCCATCCGGCAGCCCGATCGCCCTCAGCGTGCCGCTGATTCCCGGATGATGGGACGAACATGCCGACCCGGAGGACACATAAATCCTTTCTTCCTCCAGTGCATGCAGCAGCACTTCACTCCGTATGCCCTCAAAACTGACACTGATAATATGCGGTGCCGTCTCCTCCAGACTTTCTGCCCTGCAGGCATTCACCCTGATCCCTTCCAGCTCTGTGATCCGCCGGAGAAAATACCGTTTTATTTCATATAAATGCTCTCTGTGATGCTCCAGTTCCTTATACATTCTCTCTGCCGCAAGACCCAGTCCGGCGATCCCCGGCACATTTTCTGTCCCGGAACGCATCCCTTTCTGTTGTCCGCCGCCATATAGGCAGGGATTCATTTTGACCCTGTCTCCCCGGTACAAAAAACCCGTTCCCTTTGGACCATGTATTTTATGACCGCTGACACTCATCAGATCGATACCCAGCCGGGACGGGTACAGTTTCATCTTTCCATATGCCTGTATGGCGTCCACATGAAACACAATCTTATCGTTATATTCCTTCACCGTCTCCGACAATGCCGCCACATCTGCCACTGCACCGATTTCATTATTTACTGCCATGATGGACACCAGGATCGTATCCTCCCGCAATGCTTCTCCCAGTTTCTCAGCGGAAATATGCCCCTCTCCATCCACAGGCAGATAACTTACCTCAAAACCGGAATCCTCCAGAAAACGAAGCGGTTCATATACCGAAGGATGTTCAAAACAGGACGTGATGATATGCTTTCCCTGACGCCTGTTCGCCATCGCAGAACCAAGAACCGCCAGATTATTGCTCTCTGTGCCACCCGAAGTAAATATAATATTCTGAGGCAGGCATTTCAATGTCCTGGCGATCTGTTCACCTGCCTGACGGATGTAATGCTCCGCCTCCATCCCTTTCCGGTGCAGGGATGACGGATTGCCAAAATCCTCACACATAACCTTCCTTACCAGATCACATACCTCTGGCAGCGCCTTTGTTGTGGATGCATTATCCAGGTAACATTCCACGTCCGTTCCTCCATTCAATCAGAAACATCAGGACAGACAACACAGCCAGTCCTGCCGTCTCTGTTCTCAATATTCTTTTGCCAAGAGAGACCGGCACCGCTCCATGATCCGACGCCAGTTCTATCTCACTGCGTTCAAACCCGCCCTCTGGACCAATAAAGATACCTATACTCTGCTGCCCTGCCGCCTCCCGTATCGTCTCCCCGGATTCTGCTGCCGTCCCGCAGAGTTCGTACGGAATCATGATCACATCCAGCTGCCCGGCATATTCCAGCGCATCTCTGAAATCCATCACAGAATGTACCTCTGGAATAAATCCCCGTCCACTTTGTTTCGCCGCAGATTCAGCGATGGCACGCCACCTTGCCAGTTTCTTTTCTTCCTTTTTGGCATCCAGCTTTACAACACAGCGCCTGGTCCGCACCGGGACTACTTCGGCAGCCCCCAGTTCGATCGCTTTCTGTATAACAAGCTCCATCTTGTCCAGCTTGGGAAGCGCCTGAAACAATACTATCCTCGCAGGCAGCTCCGTAACCGCCGGCTCAGTCTCCCTGACCCGCAGGACAATCACTCTCTCCTGAATGTCCTCTATTATACAATAATAATCCATGCCCTGTCCACATGAAACGACAACTTTTTCTCCCGCCTTCATACGAAGTACATTCTTTATATGATTCACATCATCTCCTGTGATCCGAATCTCCTGTTCACGAACATTTTCCTCCGGCACAAAAAAACGATACATAGTCTCCTCCCGTCATATATCCTGCTGCACCACAAACGGCACAAATGGATTTCTCCATCTGTGCCGCAGCAACTTTCTTTACTATTTCTCCGAATCCCTGTCTGCTTAGTATTTGATCGTACCACTTGATGTATACGTCTTCTTGCCTGTATTTACCGCAATCTGGTTTGCACTCTGCAGGCTCAGGCTGGAAGCCTTCTGCGAAAGCCGGGATGCAAAACCGCCTCCTGAAAAAACGGACTTGATCGTACTCATCTGTGCCTTTTTAAATTTATCCTCATCCAGTGACAATGTATTATCTGCGTTCACTGAAATCCCCATTTTATCCAGTAATGCCGATGATTTGTTTACATTTCCCGTCATCCACAACGTAGTCTGCAGGATCGAGTACGAATTCAGATTCTTTGCCGCATTCACAGTGCTGTTGTAATCCGATACCAGACTCTTGACATCATCCAGCATATCCTCCGAAGACTTCACCTTGCTGTAGTCTGTTTTCTGAAGCTTCGCAACAGAATCATTCAGTTTTTGTGAAGCGCTCTTCATCGTAGAAAGATTCGCTGCGCTATCCGCTTTCCCGGACTCCTGGATTGATTCCTTACTGTCATCATCTCCTGATTTCTTAACCGGATTCTTCGCATAATATGCTTTCAACGCCTTTTTATAAGAGCCGCTCTTGATCATCTGCAGATCCATCAGAGAAGAAGACAGCAAAGACGAAGAATTGTTTTGTGATGAACCGGTCCCCATATAATCAAAGAAATTGTAAGAATCCGAATATGAATTTACACCATCAAAATAACTTCCCATAATAACCACTCCTTTGAAAAATTCATTTTTGGTCATCCATTACCATATAGTATATCGGCTGATTCCTTAACAATCTTTACATAAAAAGTATATCACCAAAGGAAAAATTTAGCAAGTGCATATATCATAGGTCACCTGCTGATTTTTAGCGTCGGCAGTGCAGTATGCGGTTTCTTCTCTGGTGGTGCATTAGTACCGCTGCGTGGCGGCTCTTAGTGCAAACGTGCTGTCAAAAGTCAGAAAAAACGACAGCAGACATCTCAGACAATGCTCGGGCGGCGAATTTGCAAACAAAGAGAAACAATAATTTTTCGGGGTATGCTATAAGGACAAGAAATGCTGCGCTGCCGCCGCTTTTAAACAAATCAGCAGGTGACCATTTCACCGGGCTAATGCATTTGCCACCGCCTCACGCTCGCTGTAGTGATGTTTCACACCGTTGATCTCCTGATACTCCTCATGTCCTTTTCCGAGAAGTATGATCATATCCCCTTTTTCCGCGTGGTCCACGGCATAATTCACCGCCTCCTGGCGGTCCGGGATCACAACATACTCTCCCTCTGTCTTTGCGAGACCCACTTTAATATCCTCGATAATGTCCATTACATCCTCTGTCCTGGGATTATCACTGGTGACGATGGCAAGCTCTGCCAGTCTGCCCACTGCTTCTCCCATCTCATAGCGGCGAAGCTTACTGCGGTTGCCGCCGCAGCCAAAGATGGCGATGATGCGGCGGGGATCATATTCACGCAAAGTCGTAAGCACGCTCTCTGTGCTGACGCCGTTGTGTGCAAAGTCGATCAGTACCGAAAAACCTCTTCCTGTAGGGATATGTTCCACCCGCCCCCGTACCTCGACATGCTCCAGGGCATGCAGGATCACGTCACGCGGCATCCCTAACAGCGCTCCGGTACAGGCGGCGCACATGCCATTGTATATATTAAACCGCCCCGGCAGCCCCACAGTGATATCTCCGTCAAGCAGTCCTTTCGCACGGAATTTCATGGACAGATCACCGTTATGATTGATATGTTCAATTTCAGTCGCTGTCATATCCGCTTCCTTTGTTCCAAAACTCCTGATCTCACATGAAGCGTTTTTCACGATCTCCTGCCAGTGGGGATCGTCGGTGTTCACGATACCGGTATCACACATCTGGAACAACCGGCTCTTGCAGTGCAGATATTCGTCAAAATCCTTATGTTCGTTTGGTCCGATATGGTCCGGCGACAGATTAGTAAACACGCCATAGTTAAAATGCATTCCCGCCACACGGTCCATCTTGATCCCCTGGGAACTGACCTCCATCACCATATAGTCACACCCCGCCTCCACCATATCGGCAAAGGCTTTCTGCAGGTCATACGACTCCGGCGTCGTATGTTCTGTCGGTGTGACTGTCCCTTTGATATAAATACCGATCGTCCCGACGATCCCACAGGTTTTCCCGGATTTTTCGATAATATCACGGATCATATATGTGGTCGTGGATTTACCTTTCGTCCCGGTAATGCCTATGGAGGTCACCTTCTCTGCCGGATAGTCAAAATATGCCTGTGACATCCGGCTCAATGCCTCGCGGCCGTTGGTCACCCGGACGACCGTAACCGTTTCATCCGGAATCTCTGCCTCTTTCTCGGTCACAAGTACCGCCGCTCCCCGCTTTACCACATCCGGGATAAATTTATGTCCATCCACCACCGTCCCGTCGATCGCCACAAAGAGCATCCCCTTTGTGATCTTACGGGAATCATAGGCAAGATCCGTCACCTCCGTATCCAGGCTTCCCTGTATCAGCTCATAATCCAATTTTTCCAACAATCTGGCAAGCTTCACTGTCATTTTTCCATTCCCTCCTTATATCATTCCAAACTTTTTCAATGCCTTTTCAATGCCATCCTCCATCACTGGCGCCGTCACATAATCCACCGATGGAAAAATATCCGGATTGCCGTTTCCCATCGCCACACTGATCTCCGTGTACTCTAACATCGGCAGATCGTTGGTGCTGTCTCCAAACCCCATGGTATATTCTTTATGGATCCCCAGCTGACGGCAGAGAAAGGCAATGCCGGTCGCCTTGGAATACCCCTTTGGCACGATTTCATAAAAGGTCGGATCCCGGAGAATAAAGTCAAACCGGTCTTCGTATTTTTCTTTAAAGCTCTTCATGTCACTGCTCTCATCAAACCACAGCGCCATTTTGTCAAATTCCAGTTGTTCTTCCTCCTCCCAGAACAACTGGCACTGAACCGAAAAAATCCCGTTTTCCTTATGGATTCCCTGCACCACAGGCATCCAGTAATCCCGCCGGAAATAGGTTTTATCCTTTCCCTCCAGTACGCCGTCAATATGAAACCGGATCAGGTCATCGGCAATCTCCCGCTGCAGCGCCGGATCAAGGCTGGTGTGCAGCAGTTCCTCACCATGATAAAATATGTTCGTCCCGCAGCCCCCCACTACTCCGTCAAATCCGATCTCCATCACCTCACCCGGCCAGATATTTTTGCACCTGCCGGTACAGAGAAAGATCAAATGACCGTTTTCCCTCGCCTGACGCAGCGAACGAACTGTGCTCTGCGGTACGGTATGTGTCTCCTCATCCATCAGTGTTCCATCGATATCAAAAAATATCATATGCGTATTCATGACAAATCATTCCCCTTTAATTCTTTTCTCCATACTGTCAGTACAAACAAAATACCCGCCGTCACTGCCGAAATACCATCCGCAAGCGGCTCTGCCCAGTACACGCCGTCCACACCCATAAACCGGGGCAGGATCAGCGCCAGCGGGATCAGCAGGATCACCTTGCGCCACAGGGCGATAAAGAGAGAGATCTTTGCCTTGCCAAGTCCCATAAAAGTGCTCTGGCAGGTCATCTGTATGCCAAATATCAAAAGCCCGGCAAGAAACAGCGGCATCTTTGTCACCGTAAGGCGGAGAAGCTGGGGATCGCTGGTAAAAAGCCCGGCAAAAAATCCCGGAAACAGCATGACCGTCCCTGTAAAGACAAATCCAAAAACCCAAATGACAGATAAAGCCGTCTGAAATGTCTTTCTCACCCTGGCAATCTTTCCGGCGCCAAAATTGTAGCTGATAATCGGCTGAACTCCCTGAGAAAATCCCTGCACAGGAATAACGATCAACTGTAGGACACTCTGCATGATCGTCAGCGCCCCCACATAGAGATCCCCGCCATAATTTTTCAGGCTGCTGTTTAGCACAATGTTGATCAGGCTCTCTGTAGACTGCATCACAAAGGGCGAGATCCCCAGCGCTGCGATCGCCCCGATGATCTTCCAGTCCGGCCGGATATTTTTTCTGCGTATGTGCAGCCCCGTCTTTCTGGATAAAAGAAATGATACCACCCACACAGCGCTGACTCCCTGGGAGATGATCGTCGCCAGCGCCGCTCCCTGGATCCCCATACCAAGTGCAAAAATAAACAAAGGATCGAGACCGATGTTCAGAACGGCGCCGATCAGCACGGATACCATCGCCGTCCGGGCATGTCCCTGACAGCTGATAAACATATTCAGTCCCTGATATGCCATAACAAACACCGTACCGGCAAGATAGATATTCAGATAATCCTGCGCATAGACGATCGTAGCATCACTGGCGCCAAAGAGATACAAGAGCGGCGTTTTTAAAAGATAAAAACCTGCCGTCAGGACGACAGCAAATACAGCAAGCATCGCCACGCTGTTTCCCAGTATTTTTTCCGCCCGCTCCCTGTCTCCCCGGCCCAGCTGGATAGACGCCTGCGGCGCGCCCCCCATCCCGGCCAGGGAACTGAATGCCTGGATCAGCAGGATCACTGGCAGCGAGATCCCCAATCCTGTCAGTGCCTGTGCCCCTGCCCCCGGAATATGTCCGATATAGATACGGTCCACCATATTGTATATGACATTTACCAGCTGCGCCGCCACGGATGGCAGTGCCATACTGATAATAAGTTTTCCTAATGGTTCTGTTCCCAGTTTTTCATCCTGATTGCCAGCCATGTGCCCTTTGACCTCCTTATATCAATCCAGGCGTTTTGCTCCGCGGGACCGCCCGGATGCGCACAAATACCTTCGCACAAATATAAATTAGGATAGCCCGAATATCTCCAGACTATCCTTATTTTACCACTTTTATATAGGAAATACAACGGTTTCTACTCTGTCTTCAATGCCCTCATGGCATTGAGGATCGCAATGACAGAGACGCCCACATCCGCAAATACAGCTTCCCACATATTAGCGGCGCCAAAAGCGCCCAGCGCCAGAACTCCCGCCTTCACCGCCAGGGCAAACACGATGTTCTGCTTCACGATACGCAGTGTCTTACGGGATATCCGTACAACAGCGGCTATCTTGCGGATATCATCATCCATCAGCACAACATCCGCCGCCTCGATGGCAGCATCTGATCCCAGGCTTCCCATGGCGATCCCCACATCGGCGCGTGTCAGCACTGGCGCATCATTGATTCCGTCTCCCACAAAAGCAAGCCTCTCTTTCTCTGGCTGCTCTGCCAGAAGTTCTTCCACCTGTGATACTTTATCTGCGGGCAGTAATTCTGCATGAAATTCATCCATGCCAAGACTGCCTGCCACAGCACTGGCAGCCTCTCTCCGGTCCCCCGTGAGCATCACGGTCTTTCGCACTCCCTCTTTCTTCATCTCACGGATCGCATCCTCAGCGCCTTCTTTGATCTGATCCGAGATGACGATCACGCCTGCCAGAGTATCTTCCTGTGCCACATAGACAACCGTACCGTTCTCCTGACACTTATTATATGAAATATTTTGTCTCTCCATCAGTTTTTCATTGCCGATGTAAGTCATTTTCCCATCTACCATGATCCCGATCCCGTGACCGGCGATCTCTTCTGCCCTGCCGCACCGGTTTAAATCCAGTTCTCCGGCAAATGCTTCTTTGATGGAATTTGCTATGGGATGACTGGAATACCCCTCGCCCAGCGCCGCTGTCTCAAGCAGTTCTTTTTCGGACATGCCATTCTGCGGAAGAACCTGTGTGACGCGGAATTCTCCTTTTGTCAGCGTTCCTGTCTTATCAAAAACAATCGTAGTCATCTCTGCCACAGCTTCCAGATAATTACTTCCTTTTACCAGCACCCCCAGTCTTGATGCCGCACCAATCCCGCCAAAAAAACCGAGAGGTACTGATATCACAAGGGCACAGGGACAGGAGATCACGAGAAAAATGCATGCCCGCTGGATCCATTCTGCCCAGCCCCCTGCGATCAGCGGCGGCAAAAAGGCAAGAAGCACGGCGGCGATCGTGACAAACGGCGTATAATACCGGGCAAACCGGGTAATAAAATTTTCCACATCTGCCTTCTTACTGCTGGCATTTTCCACCAGTTCAAGTATTTTGGATACCGTGGAGTCGTCAAATTCCTTTGTTGTGCGCACCTTTAATGTGCCGCTGCCATTGACGCATCCGCTGATCACCCCGTCCCCGGCTTTGGCGGACCGGGGAACGGCTTCCCCTGTGAGTGCCGCCGTATCGATCATCGACTCTCCCTCTGCCACAATTCCGTCCAGCGGTATCCTCTCCCCCGGCCGGATGGTGATCAGAGTCCCGACCGCCACGTCATCCGGGTCCACCTGTACCAGTCTTCCTTCTTCTTCAATGTTGGCAAATTCCGGACAGATATCCATCATATCAGCGATGGACTGGCGGGATCTGCCCACGGCGTAGCCCTGGAACAATTCTCCCACCTGATAAAAAAGCATAACGGCTACCGCTTCGGAAAACTCCCGGACGCCAAAAGCGCCAAAGGTGGCAAGCATCATCAGAAAGTTTTCATCAAATATCTGTCCGTGGCTGATATTTCTCGCCGCCTTAAAAATGATATCATAGCCGATGACAAGGTAGGGAATGACATAGATGGCAGCTAATATCCAGGAATCTTCCCAGGGCTCCAGCACTCCTGTGTGTTCCAGTACAAGAAGCACCGCAAATATCACAGCTGTCACCACAATGCGGACCAGCATCTTTTTCTGCTTCTTTGTCATATTTTCGCTCCTTTCCAGCGCAGACTACATCAGGATCCGGCAGTCCGGCTCTACCTTCGCGCACACTCTGACCACCTCATTCATGATATCATCAAACTTTTCATCTTCTGCATCCACCATCATTTTTTGTGTCATAAAGCTGACGCTGGCGTCATTGACACCCTTGATCTTTTTAATGGCGTCTTCCATCTTTGCCGCACAGTTCGCGCAGTCTAAATCCTGCAATTTGAATTTCTTTTTCATAATTAGCCTCCAATCTGGTTCCTTATTCTCCAATATGCTCGATCCCCTGCGCGATAATGGTCCGTACATGACCATCCGCCAGAGAATAAAATACTGACTTTCCTTCCCGCCTGTTTTTCACAAGTCTGCTCTGTTTTAATATCTTAAGCTGATGGGATATGGCAGATTGCGTCATATTCAGCGCCTCTGCCAGATCACAGACGCAGACCTCTGCCTCAAATAATACAAACAGGATCCGTATCCTGGTAGAATCCCCAAAGACCTTAAACAGCTCCGCCAGATCATACAAGTCATTTTCTGACGGCATCTTCTCTTCTACGATCCGCAGCAGATCCTCATGAACTTCCCTGTCCTCACAGCATTCTATGTGATGTCCTTCACTCATGGCTGCCTCCTTTCGCATATTTCACACCGATTAACATATGAACAATTATTCATATGTTAATATTACTCTTACTTTTTCATTCTGTCAAGATATATTCATATCTTTTTTATTCTTTTCATACATTATACCAAAAACTTCCGTGGGATCGACTATGAACATAAAATCAGAACGGGAAAAACTTATCCTTTTTACCAAAGTCGGCGCCATCGTGCTGACTTCGATCGCCCTGCTGTCCGCCAGTCTTATGATCTATCCGGAGACTGCCGCCACTCTCAGCAGCTCCCTTTTGCATGAAAAAGAACTTCCTATTTATTGTGTGGAGCAGGATAAACCGCTGATCTCCATTTCTTTTGACGCGGCATGGGGAAACGAGGATACTCCCCAGTTACTGGAAATCTTAAAAAAACACAATGTTAAGGCAACTTTCTTTATGACAGGCGGCTGGATTGAAAAATACCCCGACGATGTAAAAGCCATCGCCGCCGGAGGACACGACCTGGGCAACCATAGCGAAAACCATAAACATATGTCGCAGATTTCAGCAGAGGAATGCAAAACAGAACTGATGAAACCGCATGAAAAAGTTAAAAAATTAACCGGAAAAGACATGATTGTCTTCCGCCCGCCCTATGGCGACTACAATGACACCCTGATCAAAGTCTGCCGGGAAAACGGATACTATCCGATCCAGTGGGATGTGGACAGTCTGGACTGGAAAGATTATGATGCTGCTACCATCATCCGCCGGGTCACGGAGCATAAACATCTTGGCAATGGTTCGATCATCCTCTGCCACAACGGCGGCAAACATACGGCAGAAGCTCTCGACGAGCTGCTCTCCACACTGAAACAAAAGGGATATCAGCTGGTACCGATCTCCCAGCTGATCATGAAAGATAATTATACGATCAATACTGAAGGGCGGCAGATCAAATAAGGCTGACAACATCTTGCATTATCCGGCAAATAATGGTATTCTTATCATATAAGTAACTACAGAACACTCCAGTGAAAGGAGGGGATGGAAAATGAGTAATATTTCAGGTATAGCAGGGAGTGATTATTACCGACAGATCGCCAGCGGGACCAGACTGGAACGCGCGGCAGACGGTGCCGCCGAACTGGCGATCGCAGAAAAAGAAAATGCCCAGATCAGAGGCCTGAGCATGGGGAAAAGAAATGCCGAAGACGGAAAATCCCTTCTGAATACGGCAGACGGTGCGATGAACGGCATTGCCGATAATCTTTCAAGAATCCGCGAGCTTGCAGTCCAGGCATCCAATACCGCAATTTTGTCTAAGGATGACCAGCGCATGATCCAGGATGAGATCGACCAGCTCAAGCAGGGGATTTCTGACATTGCAAATAATACAGAATTTAACAAAAAAAAGCTTCTGGATGGTTCCTATTCGGACGGATTTATTGCGTCAGGTGCCAATGGCTCCGGTCTTACACTGGATATCGGAAGCGCCACATTACAGGCACTCGGTATTGAAGACTTTGATGTAACCGGTGATTTCTCTGTCGATACCATCGACAAGGCACTGTCCATGGTATCATCCAACCGCAGTATGATTGGAGCCCAGAGCAATGCGATTGATCACACCATCTCATTCAATTCCGAAGCGATCATCAATCTCAATGCCGCTGCCAGCCGACTGGAAGATACGGATATCGCAGAAGCAGCAACGGAACTGGATAAAGAAAAACTTCTGCAGACATACCGTCTGTTGATGCAGAAAAAACAGCAGGAACAGGAACAGCAGAAATTCTCCCTGTTTTTCTGATACCGCGCAAAAATGATCAGGACTGCCAAACATCGTGTTGGCGGTCCTGTTTTTTCCGGCAGGCAGAGAAATCTAAATTTATCAACGAAAGATTTACACAGTTCTTTTATGAAAAAGGAGGCAGACGAAATATGAATACAATAAGTCACAAGGATAAAAAGAAACGCCCCAACGATGTTCCAGACAGCATGCTCGGCAGGATAACCGGTTTTTTGCTGCAGAATGCGAATCCTTCGATCGTCTATCATGTTAAAAATGATATTCTGAAAAATATTACAGAAGAAGAAAAGCAAGAACTGCAGGAAAAAGTTCTGCAGGAAAAAATCATCCAGGATATAATCGCCTGCCAAAAGGAAAGCGGCTGGCTGGGCAATGGATTTCATGGCGCAAACAAAAACGCCGGACAATATGAAAACCAGGAGGTCGGTGTAAAATATCTCGGGGAAAAGCTGGTGTATAAGGATACCCCTGTTCTGAAGAATGCCATAGCAGCATTCAAAACCGCTACCCCGCAGCTGTTCGGCGAACACGATACGGACTGCAACAGATATGCAGCTTCCGGGTCAGATATTATTAAAGCTGCCTGTGTTGCAAGGGCTGGCTATGAAGACTCCTTTGATAT
The DNA here is from genome assembly GCA_910584875.1 of uncultured Eubacterium sp. Taxonomy (GTDB): domain Bacteria; phylum Bacillota; class Clostridia; order Lachnospirales; family Lachnospiraceae; genus Eubacterium_F. Next base: position 30,724 of record CAJUDA010000007.1, on the reverse strand, counting down.
CACAGAGGAAATCACCTCTGCATTGGAATCGTTTAGCAGGGTTACAGAAATCGAATCGGTGACTGAAATCGTGAAAATACGAAAAAGGCGACCCGAGAAAATCAATCCCGAGGGAATCGCCTACGTTTTTAGCAACTACGAAAAATGGCCCTGCTGGTATCATCTGGACATTCTGGCTCATACAGACAGCTGGCGGACCAGCGAGAATATAGCCATGCTGGCCGATGCCTTCAATAAGCTGCTGAAAGACACAGGCTTAGATTATCAGCCTGCCTATTGCGTCGATATCGGGCATCTGGTCGGCTGCTGCGGTGCATTCAGGGAGGGCATGAAACTTGGTACAGAGACCGGCGGAAAGCATTCTGTATTACTGGATCTGGTGGAATATATGTGCCGGTGTGGCCTATACAATCTTGTTCCCCCGCTCAAAAAAGAAGTGGATATCATCTATGATTCGATCGATGAACAGGGAATATGCCGCGCCAGTTATGTCGAAAAGGCGCTCAGGGGAATGGGCGCCTACGGGGGCGGACAACTGGAAGTAGACTGGCGGAGCAGAACCCGGAAACTTTGTGACGTAACATACCGGGCCCTGCTGATCCTGTATCATTCTGGATTGCTGGCACAATGAAATGCGGATATCCTACCGATTTTCCGGGTCCAGCTCAAACCCATTCGCCCGCAGCATTTCCTGATCCTGCTGCCTGTTATTACCGGATGTCGTCAGCATGTCTCCGGTGATGGTGGCATTGGCGCCGGCAAAAAATGCCTCTTTTCCATTCTCCCTCATCAGGGTACGCCCTGCTGCCAGGCGGACATATGCGGTAGGATTAATAAAACGGAACATCACGACCGTGCGCAGGATCTCGTCCTCTGTCAGTACTGGCAGTTCACCAAAGGGAGTTCCCCTGATCGGGATCAGTGAATTCAGGGGAATGGAGTCCGCTCCGTGCTCTGCCAGGGTGAGTGCCATATCCAGCCGGTCCTCCCATGTCTCACCCATACCGATGATCCCGCCGGAGCAGACATGCAGTCCTGCCTTTTTCGCCCCACGGATGCAGGCAAGCTTGTCGTCAAACGTGTGTGTAGTGCAAATATTGGGGAAATTCCGCCGGGACGTCTCAATATTGGCATGATACATCGTCACGCCGCACTCCCGAAGCCGGACAAACTGCTCCTCTGTCAAAAGGCCGAAAGAGGCGCAGAGGCGGATACCCCTGCATTCTTCCTGCATCCTCTGGTACGCACGGATCGTCTGGTCAAACTCTTGCCCGGACAAAGCGCGTCCTGCCGTAACAACAGAAAACCGGCGGACGCCTCCTTCCTCACTGCGGCGGCATGCCTCCACCAGAGCATCCTCATCCAGGATCGTATACTCCTCTGCCCCTGTGTGATGATGTGCCGACTGCGCACAGAACCGGCAGTCCTCACTACAGCGTCCGGCGCGTCCATTGATGATCGTACACAGCTCCACATAATTTCCACATAAAGCCTCCCGGATCCGGTTCCCCTCTTTTTTCAGCTCTGCCAGATCCCCGCTGACCAGAAAAGCCAGGTCGTCCTCTCTGGTCAGACGCCTTCCCCGGATGATTTCATCTGCGATCGTTTTGTACATAAAACCCCTCCATTATCAGTGATGGAACAGCCGCAGCCCGGTAAAGCTCATGGCAATGCCGTGCTTATTGCAGGCGTCGATGACATCCTGATCACGGATCGAGCCGCCGGGCTGGGCGATATATTTTACACCGCTCCGGTATGCGCGCTCTACATTATCGCTAAAGGGGAAAAAGGCATCGGAGCCACAAGTCACATCCTGCGCATATTCCTTCAGCCATGCCGCTTTCTCCTCTTTGGTAAATACCGAAGGTTTCTCTGTAAATACTTTTTCCCATTCACCATCGGCAAGTACATCCATATAGTCCTCACCAATATAAAGATCGATGGCATTATCACGGTCAGCACGCTTCATATCTTCCTTAAACGGAAGGTTCAGCACCTGCGGCGACTGGCGCAAAAACCAGTTGTCCGCTTTATTTCCCGCCAGTCTCGTACAATGGATGCGGGACTGCTGCCCGGCGCCGATCCCGATCGCCTGTCCACCCTTGACAAAGCAAACCGAATTGGACTGGGTATATTTTAAGGTGATCATGGAAATCGCCATATCAATCTTAGCCAGTTCCGGAATCTCTTTGTTTTCTGTGACCACATTGGCAAAAAAGTCATCATCAATATTCAGCTCATTGCGCCCCTGTTCAAACGTGATACCAAACACTTCCTTGCGTTCCAGCTGCTTCGGTACATAACCGGCATCGATCTCGATCACCGCGTAAGCGCCTTTTTTCTTCTCTTTCAGGATCTCCAGCGCCTCCGGTTCGTACCCCGGTGCGATGATGCCGTCCGAAAATTCTCTTTTGATCATTTTTGCCGTACAGACATCACAGACATCCGAGAGAGCGATAAAATCTCCATATGAGGACATGCGGTCTGCCCCTCTGGCTCTCGCATAGGCGGCCGCCAGCGGCGTCAGTTCTCCCAGGTCATCCACCCAGTAAATCTTTGCCTCTGTCTCGCTGAGAGGAAGCCCTACTGCTGCCCCGGCAGGCGAAACATGCTTAAATGAAGTCGCTGCCGGATGTCCTGTCGCCTTCTTCAGTTCCTTTACCAGCTGCCAGCCATTAAAGGCGTCCAGAAAATTGATATAGCCGGGTTTGCCATTCAGCACCCGGATTGGCAGTTCGCCATCCTCCATAAAAATACGGGACGGTTTCTGGTTTGGATTGCAGCCATATTTTAATTCTAATTCTTTCATTTTCACGATTCCTTTCTCTATGTATTGTATTATTTCTGGTTTTTATTGACGATCTTTGACTTGTATTCACCAGTCTCAATATCGATATAACGGACAAACAGGGAAACTTTATTGTCTTCATTGAGGCTCTGCCACAGCATATCTGTGAACTCGTCCATGTCGCTGCTTATCTCCACAAGCTTCGGTTCTCCCTCAAAACTGGGAAGCGGATCGCCGTCACACATATAGGTATGGATAAAATGTCCCTCTCCCGCTGCCGGACTGCTGTAGGCAAACGTATAGCGCTGGCAGGAAGCCGGATCGCCATGGTTGCTTTTGAGGATCGACATGGCATAATTATAGGATCCGTTTTCTACATGCATGATACCAGAAATCCTCGGCGTATAATTGGGGGCATCGGGTTCAAATTCTCTTGTGCGCAGCGCCTGTTCAAATGTCTGCTGTCTGTCCATCATTTCATAGATCGTATCGGTCTGGTCGCCATTTGTCACGATCGTCTTATTTCCAAGGACACGCACGGGTGCATAGATGATCAGGCTGGGATCACTCAGCTTCGAGGGATCAAACGCCTGGGTACGGATGCCCTCCCCGTCTTCCACGAAGACACGGTTGCGGCTGTTTTCGCTCCGTCCCATAATAAAATATGCTGTCACCGCATATTTTCCGTCCGGCGTCCTGCCGATGACGATCCCCCGCCCCGGATATGCATTGTTTTTCAGTTCATTTTCCAGTGAAATCATAGTCTTCCTCCTTTTCAGAATATAAATTGAGCCGATCACCCGAACGGCCAAATACATAGGTTGGCTGCCCAGGCGGTCGGCTCTCTTTCATCTCCATACTTCCCGTGGGTACTCCCACAGGCACTTCCCTGTCATCCGAAGTGCTTTTCCGCCAGTCATATGGAATCTATCTATAGAATACCCTATCCTGGCAGAAATTTCAATCCCTAACTTATTTACTTATTACAAAATATATTGTAACACAAGAAATTCTGTGTTAGAATTACAGACAGGGACAATCGCGTTACAAGGTGGATAGCCTCCCGGCTTTCTAAAAACAGCGATCGCTGTTAATGCTGTTCAGCACATTCCATCACGGAAAATACAGAAAGCGGGAGGTGATGCGATGACAATATTTGAAATATTAAGCCTGTTATTCTTAGGCGGTTCATTTCTGATCGCATTGCTTGCCTACATAGACAAGCGAAAATAAATAAGCCTGCCTTGTTACTTGACCGGTAGCTGACAGGCTTATCACAAGCAGGAGGTCAACCACTTTGTGGGCGGTTGTTCCTTTTTTATACTATTACTATAGCATATTTCCAGGTTAGATACAACAAATAAATTCCGTTGGATTTTATGAACTTTTTCATTTTCATCCCTCAATGGAAATATACTTTTTTTCTTCCACCGCAGGTTTCGCTTCTTTTTTCGGAATCCGGATCTTCAGGATTCCATCTCTCAGTTCAGCCCGGATATCCGTGTCTTCGATCTCTTCCCCCACATAAAACCTTCTCTGGCAGGCTCCGGCAAACCGTTCGCGGCAGATATACTTTTCGTTCTGTTCCTCTTCTTCTGACTTCGACGCATCCACCGTCAGATATCCGTCTTCCAGAGAAACCCTGACTTCATCCTTTTTAAAACCAGGAAGTTCCATCACCAACTCAAAGCCGTCCTTCCCCTCTCTGATATCGGTTTTCATCAGGCTCTTTCTCTGCGGGGCAGACGATCTCCCTGCCGTCCGTCTCCGGTCTCTCCCATGACGAAATGGAAAATCAAAAAATAAACTGTCAAATGGATCGTTTCTATAAAAATCAGACATCAGCATATGCATTTCCTCCTTTATCAGCCTTCTATGGCAATATATTTTTTCTTTTCTACCGCCGGCTGCTGTTCCTTTTTTGGTATTACCATCTTAAGGGTCCCATCTTCAAACTTCGCCTTGATATCCTCTTCTGTCACCGCCTCACCGACATAAAAGCTTCTGCTGCACGAACCGGCGTGACGTTCTCTGCGGATATATCTCCCCTCCTCATCCTTTTCCTCACTGCTGCTCTCAGAATTTGCATGGATCGTCAGATACCCCTGCTTCAACTCTGCTTTTACATCTTCCTTCTTTACTCCGGGCAGATTCATCATGATCTCATAACTGTCTGCATTCTCTTTGACATCCGTCTTCATCAGATCCATGGAATCCGCCGCAAAACTGCCGGAAGGGAAATTGAAAAAATCATCAAACAAGTTTTCTCCAAATATACTAGGCATCAACATAAGGCATCTCTCCTTTTCTTTTTTTCGGGAACTTTTTTGTTCCCTGATTATTTACTCTGACTACACTATACCACTATTGTTAGCACTCGTCAAGAGTGAGTGCTAACAAATTTTATGAACTTTTTGTGTTCTCCTTCTCCTTTGACCCCGGATAACTTTTATGATACGATACATACTATAGATATGACACATAATTTCCGAAAGGTTGTGAACACATGAAAAAGCGCATCACTGCATCTCTTTTACTCATTAGTATACTATACAGTATGATTTTTATTCCCACCATCCAGCCGGACGGCGTTTTTGCCTATGGCGAGACCACGATTAAAACAGAGCAGTCTACCGCAGACACTACCATCCATACGCCCGGCTGCCAGACATGGCTTCCGGAATGGCAGTCCGAATCCCCTGCTTCCACCGGCAATATTATCCTTACACCGGGATCCGACGAATCCTGCATGAATTTCTCCTGGTATTCCGAATCCATCGGAAGACCTGCTGTCCAGATCAGTGCCGATCCTGCCTTTGCAAAAAATAAAATTTTTGACGGTACCGCCGCTGTCATATCACGGAGCAACGGCACAACCACCTATCGTGCCGCCAATCACGTTTCCATCAAAAATTATCTGCAGCCCGGCAAAACATACTATTATCGATATACCTGTATGCTAAATTCTACAGCTATAGTCTGGTCTGGAATATACACCTTTTGTACACCGGATAACAGTTCTGTCACTGCCATCCTCACGGGCGATCCCCAGATCGGTGCTTCCGGCAATATTGCATCCGATGCCTACAACTGGAGCCAGACACTCCGGCAGGCACTCCAGACCGCCCCCGGCGCCTCTTTTCTTTTATCCGCCGGAGACCAGATCAATTATAAGACAGACGATGATCCTGACTGTATCCGCGAGAGCGAGTATGCCGGTTTCTTATACCCATCACAGCTCCGCCGTCTCCCTGTGGCTGCCGCCATCGGCAATCACGAGACGAAAGGCTGCGACTACCAGTACCATTTCAACACACCAAACAGCGAAAATAACTACGGTTCTACTCCCTCCGGCTGTGATTACTATTTCAGCCGGGGAAGCATCCTCTTCATCGTACTCAACAGCAACAGCCGCAAAATGAGCGCACACCGCAAACTCATGAAAAAAGCGACGGCTTCCCATCCGGACGCCGGATGGCGGATCGTCCTGATGCATCATGATATTTACGGTTCCGGTGCGATGCACTCCAACCGCACCTCGGCAAATCTCCGTACCATATTCGCCCCCCTGATGGACGAATACAGCATTGACCTTGTATTTTCCGGTCACGATCATTCTTACGCCCGCTCTGATCCGATGCTGGATGGTACTGCCATAGACTATCCCGGCAATACTCTCACCGACCCACTTGGCACGACCTACATCGCTCTCGGCACCTCATCCGGCAGCAAGATGTACGGACTTACCAATCCGAAACAGTATTACGTAGCAGAGCGCTCCAACAACCCTCTTCCTACGTTCTCTGTCCTCACGGTAGCGGGTAATACACTTTCCCTGAAAACATTTGACCAGGATGGGAAACCCTACGCCGATGACTTTACGATCCGAAAGACGAAAAAGAAAAGCAATCCTCTGGCGACTGTCAAAAAAGCAAAAAACCTCAAAAAACAAAGTTACACAAAATCCAGTTATAACAAACTAAAATCCGCTCTCAAAAATTTTGAAGACCTGTTTCACATCACAAAAACAGATAAAGGGGCGGAAAAAATCGAAAACTATTTCCGGACAGCCAAAGATCCCCTGAGTTATTACGGCTATGCCAAAGGGACAACGGATCCACTTCCCGCAAAATTTTCTACCCTTCTGGATAAAACAAGACTGCACCCTGTGTCCATCACCCCGTCTGCTTTCACAAAAGCATATAAGGAAGTAACAAAGACAAGAAAAAAACTGGTCAAAACGACACTTCGGATCAAAAAAGGAAAGAAGACACTGAAAAATGGGACGAAACTGACGATCAAAAAAGGGAAGAAACTCCGTCTCAAGATCACTGCCGCTCCCGCCCGGTACAAGGTAAGCTGTACTTCCCGCTCAAAAAAATATGTTTCCATCAGCAAAAAGGGAGTGATCCGGGCAAAGAAAAAAGGTACAGGTTCTGTCGCGATCCGCTTTCAGAACCGTACCATAACGTTAAAGATCCGTGTCCGGTGAACTGCCTCACCGGACACAAGACCTATCGTCATTCTGCGTTTTTCTTTACAAAGCCAAGCATAACTGCCGTCACTGCTGAGCCAACGAGCCATGCCACAATATACATAAATGGATTCCCCACCGTGGCAAATACGAAAATACCTCCATGCGGCGCCATCAGCGTACAGCCAAACAAAGCGGACAAAAATCCTGCTACCCCGGCTCCTACCATCGTACACGGAATGACATGTGCCGGATCCGCTGCCGCAAAGGGGATCGCACCCTCTGTGATGAAGGAACAGCCCATAACGATATTGGATACCGCAGAGCCTCTCTCCGCTCTGGTGAATTTCTTCGGGAACAGCCAGCAGGCAACGGCAATACCGATCGGAGGAACCATACCTCCTACCATAATGGCTGCCATTGAGATAAAGCATGCCTGGACAGCCGGATCAGAAGCCTGCGCTCCCTTCTCCATCAGTTGTGCCGCCGTGGCAAGCATACCGCTGCCGAATACATACGCCGCCTTGTTGATGGGACCTCCCATATCGATCGCCATCATCGCCCCCAGGATCAGACCAAGCACTGTGATCATGCCCGCATCGGCGATACCACTGAGCATATTGCTGAGCCCGGTATTGATCAGCCCGATCAGCGGATTAAAGATGAAGCACATCAATACGCCGATGGAAAAAATGCCTGCCAGCGGATAGATCAGCGTCGGCTTTATACCGTCTAAAGCATCCGGCAGCTTCTCGCAGAGTTTCTTCAGCCCCAGTACGATAAACCCGGCAAGAAATCCGGCAACAATCCCTCCCAGAAAACCAGAGACCGTATTGCCACCATTTACGTCCTGAAAAGCAAAGTTTGCGATAAATTTATTGAACGCACCCAGCGAATCCACATGATCTTTAAACACAGGGAAATTCGCCAGAACCGCATTTCCATTCGCCGCCAGAAGTCCTCCGGCAAATCCTACGGCAAGACCGGGGCGGTCTGCGATCGAATAGGCAATATAACCCGCCAGCACCGGTACCATCATCCCCATGGATAACCCACCAATGTATTTGAAGAATGCCGAAAAAGGAGTACAGCTGCCAAAGTTTGCCCCGCCGCTCGTACCATATCCGCACAATGTATCAATCAGAAATGCCAGCGCTGTCAGAATACCGCCGCCGATCACAAACGGAAGCATATGGGATACGCCATTCATCAGATGCGTATAAACCTGATGACCGATACCACCTTTGTTCTCTTCTTCTTTTTCCGCAGATCCGGCCGCAGAACCAGCTTCATATACCGGAGCTTTGCCGCTCAGCGCCTCTTCGATCAGTTCACCCGGCTTATTGATCCCATTTGCCACTTTCGTGATCACCACACGTTTCCCGGCAAAACGGTCCATCGGCACTTTGGTATCTGCCGCCACAATGATACCATCGGCACCGGCGATCTCTTCTGCGGTCAGAACATTTTTGGCGCCGCCGGACCCTCTCGTCTCTACCTTGATCTCATACCCCAGTTCTTTTGCTTTTTTCTCCAGCGCCTCAGCCGCCATATAGGTATGTGCGATCCCGGTAGGACATCCGGTCACCGCAAGTATCTTTTTGCTCCCCACCGGTTCCTGTGAAGATGTGTCTTCTGAATCCTCATCCTTATCCTTTTCTGCCGCATCAATCACTTTCAGAAATTCCTCTACACTTTTCGCCTGACGAAGCCCATCGGTAAAATCCTCATCCATCAGCAGTACCGAAAGCTTACTCAGTACATCCAGATGTACATTATCCTCCGTATCCGGCGCTGCGATCAGAAAGAATAAATTTGCCGGCTGCCCGTCCAGCGATTCAAAATCCACACCGTCCGGCAGTGTCATTGCCGCCAGTCCCGGCCGGATCACGGCATCCGACTTGCAATGCGGTATAGCGATCCCCTCACCGATCCCGGTCGTACTCTCTTCCTCCCTGGCATACACACCTTTGCGATATTTCTCCACATCACCCACTCTTCCGCTCTTCGCCATAAGATCTACGATCTGATCCAGGGCATCTTTCTTGTTCTCAGCCCTGCCATTCAGGCAGATACTTTCCGGGCTCAGTAAATCCGTAATCCTCATATTCCTCTACCTCCTTTTCTTTTTTAATGCAGTTTCCGTCCCGCAGTCCTGGCGATCCGGATATCGCCGGCTGCCTCATACTCATAATACTCATCACCGAGTATCTCTTTGGTGTTCTCTGTCGTAATAATGACAGCGTTTGCTATTTCATTAAATTTTACGCAGGAAATCTGTGAAAATTTACTGGAATCACACAAAACATAACATTCGGCACAGTGCTCCATCGCTGTTTTCTTCACATTCGCTTCTTTGACATCCGGTGTGCTGAAACCGCCTTTTACACTGATACCGTTGGTCCCCCAGAAGCCTTTTGTGAAATTATACTTACGGAGGCTTTCCATTGCTTCCTCTCCTACCACAGCCTCTGTCGCCGCCTTAAACTCACCGCCTGGTATATATGCCGTATACCCCATCTGGGACAGCTTTCTGGCATGTGACAGGGCATTCGTCACAAAAACCACATTTTTTTCTGTCAGATAATCAATCAGCAGTTCTGTCGTGGTCCCTGCATCCAAATAGATAAAATCATGCGGACGGATCAGGGAAGCGGCATATCTGGCAATCGCCTGTTTCTCCCCCAGATTGAGATCCCGCCTGCTGGCAACCGGGGCGTCCTCCGTGCTGTAATGACTGTCGCATGCCATCGCTCCTCCTCGCACCTTGCTGACCCTTCCCTGCTGGTCTAACAGTGCCAGGTCACGGCGTACGGTAGACTCGGATATATCAAGTTCTTCTACCAGCTCCTGGATCGAAGCGCTTTTCCTCCTCTCAACCATGTCCTGGATCGTCTGTAACCGTTCCTCTGTAAGCATCCTCTCACCTCTTTTCTGCCGTTCTGTCTGATCTTATTATACTTTCATAATCATTCATTGTCAATCATATTATTTCATTTTCTTTCAAAATGTTTCACAAATATGGTTGCTCTTATTTGGTTGTTTTTACCAAAAAACCCCCGGAGAGGGGATTTTCTCCGGGAGTTTTAAAGTTACATATTATTGAGTGCAAATTTCCAAAAAAACTATCGTTACCCGATCAGTACCTTTTTCCCCTCAAAGGCAAAACCATACTTTCGGATCCTCTCCCTGCCTATCCCGCTGTCCAGCAGTGTCTGCTCATATTTTTTCTCTTCTATCTGACAAAGCGCTGCCTGTACGGTTTCTTCCAGGGTGGATTCCTCTTCCGGATCATGCACCTTAAATTCCATAATAATGGCATCGTCTTTTTTACCATTCTTTATAATACCATTATTTTCCTGCCCCAACGGTTCCAGCATCACATCATACCGTCCAAACCCGCTCTCCCTGTTGGATGTTACTTTATATCTGCCTGTGAGTTCCACCAGCAGCCCCAGCACAAAACCATGGTAAAATTTCTCCGGCATGGTAAATTCGGAAGGGTGGTTTCCACCATCAAAAGAACTGAACATGGCAAATGAGAGACGGTTCATATAGGCCTTCATCTCCTTCAGATTTCCCCGCAGAAGAGCCCGGACAAATCCATTATAGTCACTCGCTTTCTTACCAAACCAGTCCCGGACCATATTTTCAAAGGTCCGTTTTACTTCATAATTCGTCAAGGCAAGTTCATACTCCTCTTCCCGGATCTCTATTATTTTTAAATACCCTGATGCCAGCAAAAGACTCCAGACAGCCTTCTCACTGTCCTCCATTTGGTTGAATACCATTTCCTCATTGATCCTGCTTCGGATCGTTTTCCCAGACAAAAGAGTTTCAAACTGCATTTTAATATTACTTTCCCCCTCCCGGACCAGATTGCTGATGAGCTTGTTGGAACTGGTATTCGCCCAGTATGTTTCCAGTTTCCCCTCATCCAGCATACTGGTGATGGACCACGGATTGTAAATATCTTTCAGATTCCCGATTGAAAATCCGTCATACCACTGTTTTACTTCTTCTTTATTTGTCAGCCCAAACTCATCCATGGCAGAGAAAACCTCTTCCTCTGTAAATCCGAAACAGGAGGCATATTTATTCGAACTCATCGTAACTACTTTAAGGTTATTCAAGTCTGAGAACATGGATTCTTTACTTACTCTCGTAATTCCTGTCATTACTGCCTGCTCTAGATATGGATTGGTTTTAAATGTGGCATTAAACAGGTTTCTGGTAAAGGAAACCATCTCATCCCAATAACCATTTACATACGCTTCCTGCAGAGGAGTATCATATTCATCCAGCAGAACAATCGTTTTCTTTCCATAATGATGGTACAGCAGTTTCATCAGATCTGAAACGGCATCCTGCGCTGTCAAGTCATCCATTATCTGCTTCACTGCCTGAAACTGTTCTTTTTCTGCCTCGTTTAATACAGTGCTCTCCAGCAGGAAATGATTCTGGTCATACAATTCCCATATAATTTTCTTAATTTTCCTTATGGCATCTTCTGGCTTCCTCTGTTTTACATTGGCAAAAGACAGAAAGATTACCGGGTAGGTCCCCTGCAGTTCTCTGTATTTCTTCTCCTGCCAGATATCCAGCCCCTCAAAAACCGCTCCCTTTCCCTCATATCTTACACTGAAAAACCGCTCCAGCATATTCATGTTCAGTGTCTTGCCAAACCGCCTTGGACGGGTAATGAGTGTCACCTTGTCATCGCTTTCCCACCATTCCCTGATAAACCTTGTTTTATCCACGTAAAAATTATTTCTTGAAATCAGTTCTTCAAAATCCTGCGTACCAATGGACACCGTCCTTGCCATAATCTGTCCCTCCCTTCCATTCCAATGCAACTCAGATTTTCTCTAACTAAATTATTTTCTCTCAACGCACGATCGCATACGCCGTATACGCTGCATACAGTAATATCATAACTGCTCCTTCTACGCGGTTGATCCTCCTGCCGCTGCAGACAAAAGCATACGCGATCATACTGACTCCCAGCAGCATCCCCAGATCCACAAAAGAGACAACGTTGATAACGATAGGATGAAGCGATCCCGACACGCCAAGGATCAGAAGCAGGTTAAATATATTCGATCCCACCACATTACCGATCGCCATGCCATTCTGCCCCTTGGAAGATGCCACGATGGAAGTCACAAGCTCTGGCAGGCTTGTCCCGATCGCAACGATCGTCAGTCCGATCAGCGTCTCGCTCATCCCCCAGATCGCCGCCAGCGTCTTTGCACTGTTTACCACCAGCTGCCCTCCCAGTATGATCCCCGTCAGGCCGACAGCGATCAGAAGGATACTTTTACCCATTGAGACCTGTTCTGTCTCTTCTTCCTCAATGCGGTTTTTTCTGGCAATATGGATCGTATAGAGCAGATATAACACAAATGCTGCCACCAGGATCAGTCCATTCCAGCGGAACATCGTTCCAGCTACAGCAGTAGAATCATGAATATCCGTACATTTACCCGCCAACACCAGATTGCCGCCAAGCAGGATCACCAGCAGCGTTGCCACCAGCGAAATCGGAAAATCTCTCTTTTTAATGCCAGGATCGACTGGCAGCGGTTTCATGACGGCACAGACCCCCAGTACCATCAGCAGGTTAAATATATTCGATCCCACCACATTACTTACGGCAATCTCATTGGAGCCGGACAACCCTGCCGATACACTGACGGCAAGTTCCGGCGCACTGGTCCCCATCGCCACGATCGTCAGACCGATAATGACGCCCGGCACCTTAAAATACCGTGCCACAGAAGCGCTTCCATCGACAAAAAAGTCAGCGCCTTTGATCAGCAGGATAAATCCAATGACAAGAAATAAAATATTTGTAATCAGTTCCATATGTCTCCTCCTTCCGGCTGTGCCAGCTCCGGTATAAATTTCTTTAATGCGTGGACGATGCCGCCTTCCGTATTCGCCGTTGTGATATAATCTGCCGCCGCTTTGGCTTCCTTTTCTGCATTTCCCATCGCCACACCGGTACCGGCAGCCCTCAGCATATCTACATCATTCCCACTGTCGCCAAATGCAATCATTTCCTCTGGTTTTATTTTCAGATACTCTCCCAGCCACAGAAGGGCGCTCGCCTTGGTTACCCCGCCGGCTGTCACTTCGATATTCTGCATCCCCCCGGATACCGGGTGGAATTCCGGGAAATCCTCCAGTATCTTCCATGCCTTTTCGTAATCGATCCTTCTTCCCTGGTTGTCCACGGCAAAATTGATCGTCAGCTTCTCCACGTCATCCCCCCGCTCCCGGAGGGCAGCCGCCTGGTCCTCAACAACTGTTCGCGATGTGCGGATATAGTCTTTGATCTCTTCCGGACCGTCGATGCCATCGATCAGTGGAACCTTCTTTTTTGTCATGTAGGAATCCCCCTGCACAAAAGCGTCCGCCATCACATCCAGCTCTTCCAGACGGGTCAGCAGCCTCAGCAGTCCGTCCAGCTTCATGCAGTTCTGATAGATACACGTTCCTGTCTCCCTTTCATAAATCCCACCGCCATTGGTCGTCAGCACATACCGGATTCCCTGAAGCTTTTCCACTTCCCCGCACAGTCCCTTATAGGGTCTGCCTGTCGCTGGTACGATCTCGATCCCCATGCCGGCTGCCCGTTCCAGTATTTCTTTTGCCGCAGGAGGGATTTTCTTGTGATCGTCAAATACGGTCCCGTCCAGGTCAAAGGCAATCAGTTTTATCATGCCGCATCCGCCCCTTTCTCAAGGATATGCTGCCTGAGATACCGCACCACAAGGAAATATGCCGGTATCAGAAACGCATCCGCCAGGATCCAGGCAACCGGACTTGCCGTGCAGGCAGCGATAAATCCCAGTCTGGGGACGAAGAAATATCCCACTACGCTTCGCGCCGCCATCTCGCATACTCCTGCCAGGATCGCCAGTTTGCCAAATCCCAGTCCCTGGATCGTAAACCGTACAATGTTGACAAGCGCCAGCGGAAAATAGAATACCCCCATCCATCGCAGATAACTCTGGATCAGTCCGATCAGCTCTGTCTCGCTGCCGTCCACAAAGAGAAGCGCCATATATTTCCCGACGAGGAAGACAACGACACAGGCAAACAGGGAATAAACCAGCGCCAGACGACTGCAGGAGAAGATTCCCCGGTCCACACGGTCAAGCTTCTTTGCCCCCAGATTCTGCCCGGCGTAAGTAGCCATCGTAGATCCCATGGCATCAAAGGGACAACAGAGAAACATACTGAGTTTGCCCCCGGACGCAATCGCTGCTACAACTGTAGAACCCAGTAAATTTACTGATTTCTGTAAAATCACACTGCCGATCGCTGTTATCGAATACTGTAACCCCATCGGTATCCCCATACCACACAGGCGTGCCACACAATGTCCGCTCAGTCTCCATTCTCCTTTTCTGATATGGAGGATGGGAAATTTCTTTATCATATAGATCAGACAGAGAATACCTGAAATCAATTGCGCCAGCACTGTGGCATACGCTGCCCCCGCCACTCCCAGGTGAAAGATCAGGATCGCCGCCAGGTCAAAAGCGATATTCAGCAGGGAGGATATGATCAGGAAGACCAGCGGCGTCCGGCTGTCTCCCAGCGCCCGCATAAAACCAGAGAGCAGGTTATACAAATACGTCACCGGTATCCCAAGAAATATAACAATGATATACGAATATGCCCCTTCCAGAATATCCGGCGGCGTATCCATCCAGACCAGAATCTGACGGCAGAGCAGCGATACCGCCACCGTCATGACGACGGCAAATACGATGGCAAGCCAGACACTGTTTGCCACAAAACGCCGCAGCCCCTGTTCATCCTTTGCCCCAAACTTCTGCGCTGCCGGAATGGCAAAGCCATTACAGACTCCCATACAGAACCCGATGACAAGGAAATTGACCGATCCTGTCGCTCCTACTGCCGCAAGCGCCGGAGGTCCAAGAAACTTCCCGACGATCGCCGTATCTACCAGATTGTACAGCTGCTGAAACAGCATACCAAATAACAGCGGAAAGAAAAATTTCAAAATATGTGACGTCGGATTCCCCGTTGTCATATCCTGTATTGTATTTTTATCTGCCATATCTGCCTGTCCCCATTCTTTTCTTTCAAATAGATTGGAACTCATTTTACCACGATGAAATACAGAAAGCAATCAAAAAACGTCGTATACCACATATCTTTCTCTCACCGGACATCCTTCCTCTCCTGTGATCTCCCCCTGCTTTCTCCCGCCAAGCCTTGTGATCACCTTCTTTGATGCCGTATTGCTGGCAAGACAGACCATATACCACGGAACGATCCCCTGCATCACAGAAAGCGCCGCAGCCTCCTGAAGCATACGGACAGCACAGCCTTTTTTCTGCTCACTGGGCCGGATGCTGAATCCTATATTGCCAATCTGCGCCAGACTCTCCGCATCCTGTCCCTGGCGCAGATTCACAAGACCAATGATCCGGTCCTCTTCCCCGTCTACATAAAGGTAGGTACTGGACACATATTTTCCTGGTTCTGTCTCTTTCCCCGGCTCACCTGAGCCGCCCATCCCCTCCCAGTCCATGCCTGCCTCCAAGAATTCGTTCTTATACTCCTGCACAGCATTTTCCCATGCAGGGCTCCATTCAATCAGCTGATTCATATTTTTTCTCCCTGTAATGTTGATTCTTCCATTATACCATGATATACTAAATAGGCAAATCAACCCGCAGCAGATCAGCGGGGTTTCGAAGGAGGTTTCCAGCAAATGTGGGGATGTATTCGCATTCGATAGCATTGGCAATAAAAAAATCGCACCACTCTGACTAAAGTGGGCTTTTTTGTTATGCTCAACGGCGCCGTCCGGCTATACTTACACTTGCGGATCATCAACACCTTGTCCGGGAACTGGTTTTTTCGTGCCAGGTCTGTTGGAGTTGCATTTTTTTATTGCCTTTTCATTATTTATTAAACGAAAAATGGAGGGCAATATGTCAAACAATACAAATCACCGGGATCCGGGCAAAAAAGTTTCGGTATCCCAGAATTTCTTAACGAGCAGAAAATTATTGGAACGGATTGTTGCGGTCAGTAATATAAACAGGCAGGATACCGTAATTGAGATCGGTACCGGGAAGGGGCATCTGACACGCACCCTCTGCCGGAACTGCCGCCGCCTGTATTCCGTCGAGATTGACAAAACCTTATATGAACAGGCAAAAGAGAAATTATCCGACTGTGAGAACCTGAAACTGATCTGCGGAGATTTTCTGCATTACCGGCTGCCATCGGGAATCAATTACAAAATATTTGCCAATATCCCGTTCTTTATCACAACAAAGATCATCCGAAAATTAACGGAAACAGCCAATCCGCCACAGGATATATGGATCATCGTGGAAAAAGGGGCGGCAAAAAGATTTATAGGCAGGGACCGGGAAACAACACAGTCTCTTCTTCTGAAACCGGGCTGGGACATAGAAATTGCCTGGCACTTCCGGCGCAGCGATTTCCACCCCATGCCGTCAGTGGACTGCGTCCTGCTGCACCTTGCCAGAAAGAAAACGCCGGAGCTAACCAAAAAAGAGTACCGGGCGTTCCGGCATTTTGTTGAACATTCACAGAAATACGGACTATTCGGCAAAAGAAGCCTTCTCACCAGAAAGCAGATCAACACTGCGCTGAAACGTGAAAAACTCCCCCCGCTGACTCCGGGCGGAGAAATACTCTATATCCAATGGCTCTGCTTATTCCGATGTTTTCAGAGAATGCAGTAATCCATAATACGAAACAATCATGTGGGGCAGATGGCGGCTGTGCCGTTCTCTGCCCCGCAATTAATAAACTTGATCAGTGAATGGACATAAGATTCTGGATCTCTTCTGCGATCGCTTCCACCTGCTGCCCAGTCTTTTCTCCCGCTTCCCGGTTAATCACACTGGTTTCCTCCACACTTCTGGCACTTGCCGCCATCTCCTCGGATACGGCGGACATCTCGGTGATCGCATCCACGATGACCTGATTGGATTTCCTGAGTTCCCGCATCTCATCCCGGATTCCTGATGCTTCCTTATCCAGTTCGCTCAGTTCCTGCTGCATCACATCAAATTCGGAATAGGTTTTCCCGATATTGGTATTCTGCTCTTCGATATCTTCCAGCATACCGTTGACACTGTGGCGCACTTCATCGGATATATGCTGGAAATTCTCCAGCAGTCCGGTGATCTCTACCGCAGAATTCTGGGTATCTGCCGCCAGCTTATGGATTTCCTCAGCAACAACGGCAAATCCCTTCCCCGCCTCTCCGGCTCTCGCCGCCTCGATCGACGCATTCAGGGACAACAGGTTTGTATTTTCCGTAATCGACTGGATCACAGTGACGATCTCCTGCATATCATCTGCTCCTTTTTTGAGCCGGGCAAGATTCTCTGCAATATCATTGGACGTACGCTGGATCGCATCTGACTTATTTTTACTGTCCGATACCATATGACTGCTGATGTCCACCAGTTCGATCGTCTTTGCCGACGTCTCTGCCATATGATCTGCCGCATCGCTGATCCTGCCGACTGATTTCTGGATCTGGCGGGTTACATCACTCTGATTCTCCAGTTTCACAGCCACCTGGTTTACCGCAGACGACATTTCACCCATGGCATCTGACATACGGGCGGCGCTCTCTACCTGCGAATTCATGCTCTGTTCTATCTCAAGGATATTGCCCTTTACATTTTCACCCGCAGAGACGATCTGATCTGCTACCTTCTGTGACTTCTCCATACTTTCCGCGAGCATATCCTGACGCATCGCATTTACTTTCTGGATCTGGCGCACCGCCAGGGTCAGAAAAATGCCGCTCAGCAGAACACCAAAAAACTGTACTTCATACTGGGTAATATCCGTGGCGCTCGTATTGCCCAAAACAGAAAAATAAATGATCCGTATGATCACGATCAGCACCGAGGTACTACAGACAATACCGCAGAATACCGCTCTTCCGTATACTGCGACTACCGCAAAGATCGGAATTATGTATATAACGGTTACTGCATAAGGACTCTGCAGCATATTCACCAGATAAAAAACCTGATAGGAAACAGCCAGTAAAAGCCTCAGTGCCCGCGCTTCCGGTTTCATGCGGTACATGATAACCCCTGCGATCACCGGGACGAAACCGATCGCCAGAACGACACAGACATACGGGACGGAACGCGTTCCTTTTATTACCTCTATTATGTAGGCAATACATAAAATAGCTATCGTAACCGACCAGGATAACAAAGCCAAAAAATTTTTACTAATCTCGATTTTCTTCTCCATAATGTCCTCCAATCCCGAATATTTTTATATATTTTCATTGTATCAAAAAAAATATCCGTTGACAATATAATGTTCCCCACAAAATGATTGCCCTCACTGAAAATTTATAGTATAATTATTTAATAATACGTTTACAAATTGAAGGAAACGGAGGTTAATTTAAGAATGAGATTAGTTACACGATCCGATTTTGACGGATTAGCATGTGCCGCTTTGCTGAAAGAGGCTGGCATTATCGATCACTGGAAATTTGCCCATCCAAAAGATCTGCAGGATGGTCTGGTTGAGATCACCGAAGATGATTGTCTCGCCAATGTTCCTTATGTGCCGGGATGCGGTCTCTGGTTCGATCATCATTCCAGCGAGCACGAACGGCAGCAATTAGCCGGAAAATACAAGGGTGAGAGCCGTATTACTCCGTCCTGTGCCCGTATCATATATGAATACTATGGCGGCAGGGATAAATTTCCGCAATTTGACGATATGATGGAAGCTGTTGATAAAGTGGATTCTGCCAACCTCACCATTGACGAGATCCTGCATCCCACCGGATGGATCCTGGTCGGCTATATCATGGATCCCCGCACCGGTCTGGGCCGCTGGAGAAATTTCCGTATATCCAACTATCAGCTGATGGAAAAACTCATTGACGCCTGCCGCACCATGACGACAGACGAAATACTTTCCCTGCCGGATGTGGTGGAACGGATTGAAATATACCATGAACAGGCAGAAAAATTCCAGGAAATGGTCCGGGCACACACCCGCATTGAAAAAGATGTGATCATTACCGATCTGAGAGGAGTGGATCCCATCTACTCGGGAAACCGTTTTATGATCTATAGTATGTATCCCGAACAGAACATATCATGCTGGATCGTAAACGGCAAGGGCGGCAAGGGCTGTTCTGCCGCTGTTGGATACAGTATCATTAACAAAACATCTACGGTCAATGTCGGTCATCTGATGCTCAAATATGGCGGAGGCGGACATAAGGCCGTCGGTACCTGCCAGTTCACGGATGAAAACATGGATACCGAACTTCCCAAAATGCTGGAAGAGCTTGTGAACGGATGATATTTATAAAAAAAACCTAGGCTGTGCCCACACATATCCTGTCAGGCACAGCCTTTTTCTTAGCTCAACGGGTTCAGATTGGTGCCGCCCAGCTACATATTTTTCATCAGATTAACCATCTCGATCGCTGCACACGCCACATCGTATCCTTTATTGCCTGCTTTTGTCCCGGCACGCTCGATCGCCTGCTCGATATTATCTGTCGTCAGCACGCCAAACAAAACCGGCATCCCGGTATTCAGGCTGACAGCGGCGATCCCTTTGCTGACCTCTGCACAGACGTAATCATAATGAGAGGTAGAGCCTTTGATCACAGCCCCCAGACAGAGGACGGCATCATATTTTCCAGACTGTGCCATCTTCTGTGCCACAACCGGGATTTCAAATGCCCCCGGCACCCATGCCAGCTCGACGTCATCTGTATTGACGCCATGACGGACCAGTGCATCTTCCGCACCGCCAATCAGCTTACTCACGATAAATTCATTAAACCGCGCTGCAACGATACCTACCCGTATCCCGTTTCCCATTACATTTCCTTCTAATGTTTTCATGTTTCTTACCTCCAGTTTTGTATTTTTTTCCATCTTATTTATAATGCGTCATATGCTGCATTTTTTCCTGCTTTGTCACCAGATATTTATAATCTTCCGGTTTTGGTTCGATCTCGATTGGCACACGCTCTTCGATGCTGATCCCGTATCCCGCCAGTCCGGAAATCTTTGTGGGATTATTCGTCATCAGGCGGAGCTTCTTCGCTCCCAGGTCATACAGGATCTGCGCCCCGATGCCATATTCTCTCAGGTCCGGCGCAAAGCCGAGCTTTACGTTGGCTTCCACCGTATCATACCCCTGTTCCTGAAGCTCGTATGCTTTGAGCTTATTGATCAGACCGATCCCTCTTCCCTCCTGCCGCATATAGAGAAGAATGCCTCTTCCCTCTTTCGCGATCATCTTCAGTGCGTTTTCTAACTGTTCCCCGCAGTCGCAGCGCTTGGAGCCAAACACATCCCCTGTCAGGCATTCGGAGTGAACCCGGCACAGAACCGGCTCGCCATCGGCGATATCGCCCATGGTCAGCGCCACATGGTGTTCCCCGTTCGTGATATTTTCGTATCCATGAATGATAAAGTCGCCGAATCTGGTCGGAAGCTTCGCCTCTGCCTCCCGTTTCACCAGCCGTTCCTTTTCCAGACGTTTCCGTATCAGCTGTTCGATCGTGATCACATGCAGCCCGTGTTCCCTGGCAAATTCCAGAAGCTCTGTCGTCCTCATCATCGTGCCGTCTTCCCGCATGATCTCACAGCACAGACCACATTCCTTCAATCCCGCCAGCTTCATGATATCGACCGTCGCCTCGGTATGCCCGGCACGCTTGAGTACACCGCCCTCTCTCGCCTCCAGCGGAAACATATGTCCCGGACGCCGGAAATCTTCCGGCCTTGCCCCGTCACTGACACATTTCATCGCCGTGAGCGACCGCTCCACAGCGGAAATCCCCGTCGTCGTATCGACGTGGTCGATGGATACGGTAAATGCCGTTGCATGATTGTCCGTATTCACCGCCACCATCTGGTCCAGTCCCAGTCTTTTTGTGAGTTCCCTGCTCATAGGCATGCAGATCAACCCTTTGGCATGGGTCGCCATCATATTTACATTCTCTGTTGTCGCAAACTCAGCTGCACAGATCAGATCCCCTTCATTTTCCCTGTCCGGGTCATCGATCACGAGAATCACTTTCCCATTCCGGATGTCCTCCAACGCCTCTTCTATCGTCGCCAGTTCTGCCATCACTGTCTTCCTCCTTCATCTCTATTCTACTATTTTCAGGAAAAACCATGTTCCGCCAAATATTCCATGGTGAGACGGCTTTCCTTCTCTGCCGGTTCCCCCGGTCTCATTAACTTTTCTACATATTTTCCGATGATATCTGTCTCCAGATTCACAATGTCACCGGCTGTTCTGTCCGCCAGCACAGTGTTCGCCTGCGTGTGGGGAATGATGGATACGCTGAAATCCTCTCCCGTCACCCTTGTTACCGTCAGGCTGATCCCGTCAATGGTGACCGAACCTTTCTCCACAATATAACGGAGAATCTGCGGTTCTGCCGTGATCCGGTACCAGACAGCGGTTTCATCCCGCGTCACCTCTGCCACTCTTCCTGTCCCGTCAATATGCCCTGCCACGATATGTCCGCCAAATCTGCCATCTGCCGGCATCGCCCGCTCGAGATTGACACGGCTTCCCCGCCGCAACGCTCCCAATGAACTGCGGTCGAGGGTTTCCGCCATAACATCTGCCGTATAACCGTGTGCATCCAACGTCGTCACCGTCAAACATACTCCGTTCACTGCAATGCTGTCGCCCACCTTTGTTCCTTCGAGCACCTGCTGACAGCGGATATGGAGCACCGCTGACCGGCTCCCTCTCTCGATGGCAGTGATCTCACCCATTTCCTCTATGATTCCGGTAAACATTTCTCAGCCTCCTTCCGGACACACCCGGTGATACATATATCCTCACCCAGTTTTATGATCTCTGTGCCGGTAACCTCCAGCGCCTCCCTCATATAGGAAAAACCATCTCCCTCCACCGGAGATCTGGCTTCTTTGCCTCCGATCAGCTTTGGCGCCATATAACAGTAGATCCTGTTTACCATACCGCTTTTCAAAACCGTTCCATGGAAGGTACCGCCGCCTTCGATCAGCACGCTGTCGATCTTTTTTTCTCCCAGCACCCGTAACAGTTTCGGAAAATCTACTTTTCCCCTGTCATCCACCCGGAGCAGCCCGACTCCTGCTTCCTTCAGTGCCTGTTCCTTCGCTGCCTCTCCTTCTGCATATGCCACGATAACCGGGATCTCTTTTGCCGTCCGGACGATCTGGCTCTCCAGCGGGATCCGTAATCGGGAATCACAGATCACCCGCACCGGATCCACCCCTTCCTCGATCCGGCAGTTGAGCATCGGGTCATCGACCAGCACCGTACCGATACCGATCATTATGGCGCTGTAGCGTTTGCGGAGCTCATGCACATGATGGCGTGCCACCTCTCCTGTCACCCATTTGGAATCCCCGGTATACGTAGCGATCTTGCCATCCATTGTCATGGCATACTTCATTGCCACATAGGGGATACCGGTGGATATAAATTGAAAAAATACTTCATTCAGTTCCAGGCACTCCTGCTCCAGTATCCCGGTCTCTACCACGACCCCATGATCGCGCAGGATCTGCGCCCCCTGCCCTGCCACTTTCGGATTGGGATCCATCGCTCCGATATATACCCGGCCGATCCCCCGTTCCAGGATAATATCTGTACAAGGCGGCGTCTGACCGTGATGGCAGCATGGTTCCAGCGTCACATACAGATCCGCCCCCGTCAGATCTTCCTCACAGCGTATGAGGGCATTCCGCTCGGCATGATACTCACCATACTGCTCATGATACCCATCCGTCATGATCTTCCCATCCTTCACTACGACACAGCCTACAAGGGGGTTGGGGGATGTATGTCCGGTCCCCTTCCTCGCCAGGTCAATCGCCAACTGCATATATTCATATTTCGTCACTGCAAACTTCCTCCGTGTTATTTCTTACAATTATAAAATGCCCCGGGCACAGTTTTGCTCAGGGCATGATAAACAGACTTTTTAACATCTTCTTTCATCCAGACTATACTGTCGGCTCCGGAATCTCACCGGATCAGCAGTATCCCTGCCGGGGAACCGCTCGCGGGCTGTACCGCCGGTGGGGACTTTCACCCCGCCCTGAAAATGTGTTTTCGTATTATGTAGGTCATTATAACCTATTGTACGGTGATGTTCAATGGTTTTTTGAGATTTTTTCTACAATTATCTGCCCTTATTCCATTTCTTGTGCTATAATATTACCTGCATATCATCCAAAGGAGGCACATATGAAAGCAGTGGTAACCCGCGTGGCAGAAGCTTCTGTCACGATTGATCATACAATCCGTGGAAAAATAGGAACCGGATTTCTGGTCCTTCTCGGCATCGGACCAGACGATACCGAAGAGGATGCATTCAAACTGGCAGACAAAATCTGCGGTGTCCGGGTATTTGAAGATGAAAATGGAAAAATGAACCGCAATTTGGAACAGGCAGGCGGACAGCTCCTTGTAGTCTCCCAGTTCACCCTGTATGCCAGTCTGAAAAGCCGCCGTCCCGGCTTCAGCGGGGCGGCGAAACCGGATCTTGCGATCCCCCTCTATGAACAGTTTATGGCATCCTGCCGGGAAAGAGGATTTCATGTAGAACACGGTGAATTTGGTGCCGATATGAAAGTGGCGTCTGTAAACGATGGTCCGGTCACCTTACTTTTTGACACAAAAGAATAAGATCTACACAGTTTTTGAAAATTTCCTGCAACAGTTTCCGTCAGTCATTCGTCCTATCAATAACGAACCTGACAATCCTGCCAGGCTGGTATAATTAGATTTATTATAGAAAGGATGGAACTGTGTATGAAAAAAATAACAAAGATCATTGCAGTGTCGCTGATGTGTCTTGCTCTCGCCGGATGCAGTAATAAGATCGATAAAGTGACTTCGACAAATCGCATTCAAAAGAATATAACACGGGTATCCTCACAGCAAGCCATATCCGGCAACGAGGCGGCAGACAGCAACGGCCAGCCGGAGAATAACCGCATTTCCTATTCATGTAAGAAAGGAAGTATCTTGCTATGCATCCCGGATGGCTGGTCCCACAAGATCGAAAAGTATAAAAAGACAAAAGAGGATGAATCCTTTGGCATTACTTTTTGGAAGAATTCATCAAAAAAGAAGAAAATTTCCGTACAATATACGAAATGGTTCGGCGTCTGCGGCACCGGGCTGAAAACGCAAAAACTCAAAATCAATAATATGGACGGGGAAGCCGGATATTATGATGGAAAACCATACTGGGATTACATCCTGTTCCATAAGCAGTTTAAAAACTACTTTACCGTGCTTAATTTCTGCGACAGTGAAACCTGGTGGAAACAAAACGGCGGACAGGTGATGGAGATACTGAATACACTCATTTTAAAAGAAAATAAATAGTTCACTTCTCCTGCAGTTCATCCAGCGTCAGATCGTATGCCGGAAGAAACTCTTCCATGAAAATCCTTACTTCTTTCATTTTCATATCCACCAGAGCCTGCCTCGTCGTCTCCAGCGCCGTCTTAAATTCCTGGTTGCCCGAGCGGAGTTCTTCCATACACTTGATCAGGGCGGAGAGCTTATCTGCCGCCTTGACGATCTTCCATTCCTCTTCCTGGGATTTTCTCTGAAAAAATACAGAATCGTAATATTTTTTCATGTATTCCGGCAGCTTGTCAATCAGCGTCCTGTTTGCCACATCCTCTACATTTTTGTAGGCAGCTTTGATATCCTTGTCAAAATATTTCACCGGGGTGGGCATATCCCCGGTGATGATCTCATTGGCATCATGGTACAGCCCCATCAGGGCGATCCGCTCTACATCCAGCTGCCCGCCGCATTTTTCATTGCTGATAATGGCAAGACCATGTGCCAGCATCGCAACCTCCAGCGAGTGTTCACTGATATTTTCCTGTCTGGAATTGCGCATCAGCGCCCACCGTTCAATATATTTCATGCGCGCCATCATGGCAAAAAATGAATACATATATTTCTACCTCTCCTTATCTCCGAGTATTTTTCTCATATAATATCCTGTATACGATTCCTCACATTGCGCCACCTTCTCCGGTGTGCCGCAGGCAACTACCGTTCCCCCCTTGTCGCCACCTTCCGGTCCCATATCGATCAGATAGTCGGCCGTTTTGATGACATCCAGATTGTGCTCGATCACGACTACCGTATTGCCGCCTTCAACCAGCCGGTGAAGGATCTCGATCAGTTTGTGAACATCGGCAAAATGAAGTCCTGTCGTCGGCTCGTCCAGTATATAGATAGTCCGGCCTGTACTGCGCTTACTCAGCTCTGTGGCAAGCTTGATCCGCTGCGCCTCACCGCCGGAAAGGGTCGTTGAAGGCTGTCCCAGCTTCACATAAGAAAGTCCCACGTCATACAGCGTCTGTATCTTACGATGGATCGTAGGTATATGCTTAAAGAAGTCCAGCGCCTCTTCCACCGTCATGTCCAGTACATCAAAGATGCTCTTTCCCTTATATTTTACATCCAGTGTCTCCCGGTTATAGCGTTTCCCGTCACATACTTCGCAGGGAACATAGATATCCGGCAGGAAATTCATCTCAATTTTTAATATGCCGTCCCCGGAACACGCCTCACAGCGCCCCCCTTTGATATTAAAACTGAATCTTCCTTTTTTATATCCTTTTGCCTTTGCGTCCGGCGTAGCCGCAAAGAGATCCCGGATCATGTCAAAGACACCTGTATAAGTGGCAGGATTGGAACGGGGCGTGCGCCCGATCGGCGACTGGTCGATATTGATGACCTTGTCCAGCTTTTCCACTCCTTCAATTTTTGTATGTTTACCCGGTATACAGCGGGCGCGGTTCAGTGTACGCGTCAGACTCTTGGACAGGATCTCATTGACCAGAGAACTCTTGCCAGAGCCGGATACCCCTGTCACACACGTCAGGATGCCCGTCGGGATCTTTACATTGATCTTTTTCAGGTTATGCTCCTCCGCTCCCTTCACCGTAAGATATCCTGCCGGTTTACGGCGCTTTGCCGGGACCGGAATCTCGATCCTCTTACTCAGGTACGCTCCGGTGATGGACTCCGGCACTTTCATGATCTCCTCTGCCGTCCCTTCTGCCACGACATGACCACCATTTTTTCCGGCTCCCGGTCCGATATCCACCACATGATCTGCTGCCAGCATCGTATCTTCATCGTGTTCTACGACGATCAGGGTATTTCCCAGATCCCTGAGCTTCTTCAGGGTGGCGATCAGCTTATCATTATCCCGCTGATGGAGTCCGATACTCGGCTCGTCCAGAATATAGGCCACCCCTACCAGCCCGGAACCGATCTGGGTCGCCAGACGGATGCGCTGTGCTTCGCCGCCGGAGAGAGACGCCGTGGCACGGGACAGGCTCAGGTAATCCAGTCCCACATCGACAAGGAAGCCCAGACGGGAACGGATCTCTTTCAGTACCAGCCGACCGATCTGCTGTTGTCTTTTGGTCAGTTCCAGGCGGTCCATAAAATCTTTCAGATCCAGAATGGAAAATTCACAGATCTCCGCAATATTTTTATCCCCCACAGTAACTGATAAGGATTCTCTTTTCAGACGCTTACCACCACAGGTGTGGCATGGCGTGATCTGCATAAAGCTCTCATACTCCTGTTTTGCCACTTCGGATCCTGTCTCCCGGTACCGCTTCTGGATATTATTCAGCAGTCCCTCAAAGGCAATATTGTACACACCACTGCCATGTCGCCCGGTATAGCGAACCTCTACACGTCGCCCTTCGGTGCCGTACCACAAAAGATCCCGGATCTCCGCCGGATAGTCCTGAAACGGAGTAGACAGGGAAAATCCGTATTCGTTTGCCATTGCCTCCAGTGTACTGCGGCTGTAACTCCCCTCTTTGACCACAGACTGCCAGCCCGGCGCTGCGATGGCGCCCTCATCGATACTCAGGGAAGGATCCGGTATGATCAGATCTTCATCAAACTCCATCCGGTAACCGATGCCCAGACAGTCCGGGCATGCCCCGAACGGATTGTTGAAGGAAAAGCTTCGCGGTTCCAGTTCCTCAATACTGATTCCACAATCCGGGCAGGAAAAGCTCTGGCTGAAGTTGATAGGATCCCCGCCTATGACATCAACGATCATAAGTCCGTCGGCAAGCTTCAGCACATTTTCAATCGAATCCGTCAGTCGTTTCTGGATCCCTTCTTTGATCATAAGACGGTCAACGATGATCTCGATATTATGCTTTTTATTCTTTTCAAGTTTGATCTCCTCACTGAGTTCATACTGGTTTCCATCAATCATCACACGGACGTATCCGCTCTTTTTTGCCTTGTCCAGCACCTTTGTATGTTCACCCTTGCGCCCCCGGACGACAGGAGCCAGCAGCTGGATTTTCGTGCGTTCCGGCAGCTTCATCACCTCATCCACCATCATGTCGACGCTCTGCTTGCGAATCTCTTTTCCACATTTTGGACAGTGCGGTATCCCGATACGGGCATAGAGAAGACGGTAATAATCATAAATTTCTGTGACCGTCCCCACCGTCGAACGGGGATTCCGGTTTGTGGATTTCTGATCAATGGAGATCGCCGGCGGCAATCCCTCGATGCTTTCTACATCCGGCTTCTCCATCTGCCCCAGAAATTGTCTGGCATACGAGGACAGGGATTCCATATACCGCCGCTGCCCCTCTGCATAGATCGTATCAAAAGCAAGGGATGACTTCCCTGAACCGCTGAGTCCTGTCAGAACCACAAACTCATCCCGTGGTATCTCCAGACTGATGTCCTGCAAATTATGTTCTTTTGCCCCGCGGATGCGGATCATACGTTTCTTTTCCATCGTTACCTCCATCATACCTCAACGGCGCCGTTGAGTTTTCTGTCTTTCCTGTTTCTGTCTTATTCGATCTCCTGTAAATATTTTTTATATTCGATCATCTTATCCCGCAGTTCGGCGGCAAGTTCAAAGTTCAGGTCTGTCGCCGCCTTATTCATATTTTTCATGATCTTCCGGATCGCCTTCTGCAGTTCCTCTGCACTCATGGATTCGGGATCTTTTTCCTCTTCCAGAATATCTGCCGGGGCTTTCTGCGAAATGCGTATCAGGTCACGCACTGCCTTCTTTATCGTCTGCGGCGTTATGCCGTGTTCCTCATTATATGCCTGCTGCACCTTCCGGCGGCGGTTCGTCTCCCGGATCGCCTTCTGCATGGATTCTGTCTCGGCGTCTGCATACATAATGACACGCCCTTCTGCATTCCGTGCCGCCCTCCCGATCGTCTGGATCAGTGATGTTTCTGAACGCAGAAATCCTTCCTTATCTGCATCCAGGATCGCCACCAGACATACTTCCGGGATATCCAGTCCCTCCCGCAGAAGATTGATCCCTACCAGTACATCAAATACATCCATACGCATATCCCGTATGATCTCTGAACGCTCCAGCGTATCAATATCTGAGTGAAGATACCGTACCCGTACACCGACCTCCTGCAGGTATTTGGTCAGATCCTCCGCCATGCGTTTGGTCAGTGTCGTGACCAGAACCTTCCCTTTTTTCTCCGTCACCTTTCGTATCTCACCGAGCAGGTCATCAACCTGTCCCTTTACCGGACGCACGATCACTTCCGGGTCCAGAAGCCCTGTCGGACGGATGATCTGCTCGGTCCGAAGCAGTTCATGAGACTGTTCATAATCTGACGGCGTCGCCGACACAAACAGCATCTGATCAATATGCCCCTCAAACTCTTCAAAATTCAGAGGGCGGTTACTTTTCGCCGAAGGCAGGCGGAATCCGTATTCTACCAGTGTCGTCTTGCGTGACTGGTCGCCGCTGTACATCCCCCTTACCTGGGGAATGGTAATATGAGACTCATCAATGATAATGAGGAAATCATCGGGAAAATAATCCATCAGAGTCTGCGGGGTATCTCCCGGATTCAGACCATTTAGGTGCATGGAATAATTTTCGATCCCCGAACAGAAACCGGTCTCCCTCATCATCTCGATGTCAAAATGCGTCCGCTCAGAAATCCTCTGCGCCTCAATCAGCTTGTCTTCCCGCTTAAACCGGGTAACGGTTTCTTTCAGTTCTGTCTCGATCCCCTGGATCGCCCTCTCCATCTTCTCCGGCGCCACGACATAATGGGACGCCGGAAATACAACCATGTGCTCTAACTGGCTGATCGCGTCTCCGGTCAGCACATCGATCTCCTGGATGCGGTCCACCTCATCACCAAAAAATTCTACCCGCAGCGCCCGGTCTGTGGCAGAAGCCGGGAAAATCTCAACAACATCTCCCCTGACCCGGAATGTGCCACGGTGAAAATCCATATCATTTCTGGTATACTGTATGTCAATGAGCTTGCGGATCACCTCGTCACGGTCACGCTCCATACCCGGCCGCAGCGATACGGTCATCGTCTGGTAATCGATCGGACTTCCCAGACCATAGATACAGGATACGCTGGAAATGATAATGACATCACTGCGCTCGGTCAGCGCCGCCGTGGCTGAATGACGAAGCTTGTCAATCTCTTCATTGATGGCGGAGTCCTTCTCAATGTAAGTGTCTGTGGACGGTACATACGCCTCCGGCTGATAGTAGTCATAGTAGGAGACAAAATACTCCACCGCATTATTGGGGAAAAATTCTTTAAATTCACCATATAACTGTGCCGCCAATGTTTTGTTGTGTGCTATAATAAGCGTCGGTTTATTTAACTGTTGTATGACATTCGCCATCGTAAAGGTTTTACCGGAACCAGTTACACCCAGAAGGGTTTGGAACTGGTTGCCCTCTTTGAAACCATTGACTAATTCTTTGATCGCCTGTGGCTGGTCGCCTGTAGGTGCGTATTCTGATACTAATTCAAAATGATCCATTGAAAATCCTCTCTTTATAAACCTGGCATTTTATTATCAAAGTGAATAAATGACGATCTTTTAAAAACATGGCTATTTCCCCCTGTTTTTTGTATTCATCATATAATCAATTTTTAATTCACTTTCCGCTAAACACTATAATTTTCTATGAAAAAAGAGCTAGTTTTTTCCGTCTGATGCAGTTATTCGAAATTTTCGAATAACTGATACCTCATCCAATTCACCATCTGCAAATATCTTTTTCAAATGATAATTGACCGTATGCGTTTCTACGTTATACAGCAACCCCATTGTTTTCTGGGAAAGCCAGACATTTTCGTCAGAATATATGGCATTTACATCGCTTTCACCAGTAGCTGTGATAAATGTCAGATATTCTGCCGCCGAAGAACGCAAAATGGTTATTTCCTTTTTCTTTTTCATCGTTTAGCCTCTTAATATTCCATATAGTATTATCCCATCATTCGGATTTTAGTATAACACATAAGTCAAAAAAAGTACAGACCAAAATCGAACTTTTGTTCTGTACT
>CAJUDA010000006.1:48901-133022 GCA_910584875.1 uncultured Eubacterium sp. | reverse complement strand
GTAAATTATACTATAAAAAGAAGGATCCCAACAGGAACTATAGGTGAAAAAATTAATATATTTATTATCACAGCGAAAACAGGAAGTCTTATAAGACAAAAACAGCGTAGCAGCCATTATAACTGCTACGCCTAAAGCATCTAATTTTACACCAGATCATTTCGCCGTTTCAAGAATCCACTTCTGGCAGTCTCCGCCCCAGAAATTCCACTGGTTGACATTGCCGCCAGCTTCTTTGCTCCAGTCATACACATCCAGACCGGATGCACAATTACTGGCTCTCGTCAGAATCGCATACGTGCCATCTGACTGCTGTTCGATCCTGAACTGCTGGTTTCTGGATCCCTTATAGGTATACTGCAGAATATTCGTACCATCGGCCGCTTTCCCGCCTGCCACATCCACACACTTGCTGTACCCGGTAGCGCCAGTCAGGATATGATAATATCCGTCGCCATCCGAAACTACCTTAAATTTCTGCGCATCGCAGCCATTGTAAGACCACTGGCGGATATTGGCATTGTTATCTGCGCTTCCATTTGCCACATCGAGATACAGTCCCGAGAACTTATTTTTGATATAATAGGTTCCTTCCATGCCAGATGCAGAAGCAGACTTGGTCTTTGATCCCCATACTGCCTTATTATCCGAGCCGATCAGGGAGAATGTCATAACATTCTTATGATTTGCTGATTCATCCTTCTGTTTAAAGAATACACCTTTGTAGGTAACGCCTCCGATCACCATTTTGCAGTAATAGGTTCCCGGCGTATAACTCCATTTACCACTGTATGCACCGGATATCGTCCCATTTGAATTCAGTGTCACAGAATCTGTCCTAAGCATTTCTACTTTGGCGGTTGCAGCGTCCAGTCCGTGGTTCACGATCTCATAAGTACCCGACATGTCACTCATACTGTACCCTGTTTTCGAGATCGAACTTCCCAGATATTCGTATACTGCTGTCACCGGCCAGTTGTCTTCGTTCAGGAACTGCTGGTGTACCCTCAGCTCATGGAACTCATATCCGTCATCAAATCTTGTATGGTACACAAGGTATCTCTGTCCGTCATTATCTATAAATGCAGAATTATGCCCCCCTGATTTGTAGCCCTTTGTGCTCAGAGTGGAAAAATCATAATTTCCAAACAGTTTAATACCTCTGGACGCCTGATTTGTTGACGAGGAAAAGATTGCCGGATTACCCGCTGCATCCGTATAAGTCCCATCGATCGTTTTTGAACGGTACATACGGATATGATAACCGCCGTCGGAGCCAAGCCAGCCATATGTTACATACAGATAATAATAACCGGAAGCATTGTCATATACAATATAAGGTGCCTCACCGGATTTTTTATATCCTCCGGCAATCTTTTTGCCGAAGTATCCATCCGTATCTCCACTGCTGTTCTTTGGATAGAGCGGCTGCCCTGTCTTTTTATCAATCTGTAAGATGTAGATGCCGCCTGACCAGGATCCGTATGTCATCCACATTCTTCCGCCGGCATCCATCAGTACCGTAGGGTCAATGGCATTGGGGAACGCAGAATTATTGTAAGAACCGCTGTTGTTAAACCAGCTGTTTCTCACTGAACTGAGCTTGCCTTCTGCCATCAGTGAAGGGATATTGGTATTTCCGTAATAGGTATCTACTGTTTTCGTTCCCAGAGAGGACGTCGTTTTTACGACATTATTTTCTCTGGTAAACCCGGAATAGACAACAGTATCTACATAAGAAAATGGTCCGCTGGAAGATTTCGATACGGCATAGCCGATGCAGGAACGGATATTTGTGGAAGAAGTGCTGTAATAGATCATATAAGCCCCTTTGCTCCCGTCATTCCAGATATAATCGGGATTGTAGATAATGTCCGGCGCCCATACAGCATAACTGCCAGAACAATCCTGATCATTGTACCCTGCCCATAAGAAGGAAGATGCCAGTGCCGTCTCCAATGGCTCTTTTTTGGAGGCTTCTTTGCTGCCGCTGTTTTTCTCTGCCCTGACCAGATTCCATTTCTGACAGTCGCCGCCCCAGAAATTCCACTGATTGATATTTCCTCCGGCATCTTTGGACCAGTCGTACACATCCAGCCCTGACTTGCAGCCACTCGCCTTCGTGAGAATCGCATAGCTTCCATCCGGCTGCTGTACAACACGGTATTTTTGCATCTCACCGCCCCAGTATTCCCACTGCATAATATTGGCGCCGTCTTTCGCCGAACCACTGTCCACATCCAGTCCCGCACGATAGTTTGATGCTCCTGTCAGAATATAATAGTAACCATTTCCTAACGATACAAATTTAAACTTCTGTGCATGGGATCCATTATAAGACCACTGCCGTATGTTGGCACCATTAGCAGAAGAACCATCTGCCACATCCAGATACAGACCGCTAAACTTATTCTGGATATAGTAAACACCTTCTACGTTTTCACTCACATACAAAGTCTGATTGCCATATCCCTGGGTCCCCACCCCGGACCAGTTTCTCAGGTCTCCTGACTTTGCCTGTGCCAGATGGGATCCATAAGCAAAATATGTATTGGATGATGAATCAAAAAATATGGACGGATCATGAACAGAAATCCTTGTTGTATCTGCTGTCGCAGAGGCGCTTGCCGCCCCCTTTGCTGTATTGCTGTTTCCCGGATACAGCACTGTTACTACCAGTATAAGTGCTGTTAATACTGCACCTATTTTTTGAAAAACCCCACGCCTCCTCTGTTTGTAAGTCATAATTACCTTCCTTTCCTGTTTTTTTGTATACCCACCCGATTATACCGGATAATTATTTATGCACCTCCTTTTTTGTATAAAATAACCCAATCCCTTACCTGTCATAATACATTATTATAAGATTTGACGCAATATATATAGACGTAAAAAAAGCATTTGATGACTATTGCACAACCAAATGCTTTTTTTCTCAATTTTTTTATCCGATTTGCACAATCACTTCTCCGTGCCTTCGATTTTTTTCTGAACCTTTTCCTTTACTTCTGTCAGATTTTTTATCATGGCATCCAGCTCAGTAATGACAAGCTGTCCATCTTCCTCTGTTGTTTCTGCGATCTTCTCCTTCACTTTACCTGACATTTCTGTCAGTTTTGTCTTCATGGCTGTAAATGATTCATCCGCCACAAGCGCATTTTCCTGCACCATTTTCTCAATATCGCCATACAACTGCAGTGCGGTATCCGTCTTCTGTTTCACAATATCTGAAGTCTCTTTTTTAATACCATCCCCGCATCCGGCCAAGAGTCCCAGACAGAGAACTGCCGCTGCCATCATACACAAATATGTTTTTATCCTTTTTATATTTTTGTTCATTTTTCTTTGCCTCCCATCTCACTCTGCTTTTTCCCATATAGTGCCCTCCCGGGTATCCTTCAACACAATACCTTTTGCCAGAAGTTCATCCCGGATCTCATCCGCACGGGCAAAATTCTTTTCCTTTTTTGCTTCCTTTCGCTCCCCGATCTTCTGCTCGATATAAGCGGTCAGTCCGGCATCCAGCTCTTCCTCCGGTTTTTCTTCAAAGACACCTGTCAGGTTCAGTGAAAGCACCTCATCAAAACGTGCTACAAGTTTCCTCTTAGTGATATCACTGAAATCCCCTTTCAGCATATCATATAATACCGTAATGGCAGAAGATGTATTGATATCATTTCCCAATGCCACGGCAAATTTCTTTTCCCATTCGTCAAATGCCTCCTCCTCTTCTTCTCCATTCTCACTAAGATTCTGTATCCTTTTGCATAGTTTTTCATAGGTAACTGCCACATTATCAAGAGCCTCCCAGGAAAACTCCAGTGGCTTCCGGTAATGTGACAACAGGCAGAACAGACGGTAAACCATCGGATCATATCCCTTTTCTTCCAAAAGGGACAGGGTAAGAAACTCTCCTTTTGATTTACTCATCTTGCCGCTCTTTGTATTAAGATGATTGATGTGGAACCAGTAATTGCACCATTTATGTCCAGTATAAGATTCACTCTGGGCAATCTCATTGGTATGGTGCGGAAAGATATTATCCACACCGCCGCAATGGATATCCATATATTCACCCAGATGTTTCATACTGATACTGGAGCACTCGATATGCCACCCCGGATATCCGGTCCCCCAGGGACTGTCCCATTTCATCTCCTGGTTTTCAAACTTGGATTTGGTGAACCAGAGCACAAAATCTGTCTTATTTCTCTTATTGGTATCCTCATCCACATCACTGCGGACTCCCACTTTCAGATCTTCTTCCTTCTGAACGGAAAGCACATAATACTGATCCAGTTTCGATGTGTCAAAATACACATTGTCCCCGGATACATAGGCATATCCTTTTTCCAAAAGGACCTCGATCATATGGATAAAATCCGGGATACAGTTCGTCGCCGGTTCTACCACATCCGGCTTTTTGATGCCGAGCTTCCTGCAGTCCTCCATAAAGGCATCGGTATAAAACCGGGCAATGTCCATGACACTTTTATGTTCTCTCCGTGCTCCGGCAAGCATCTTGTCTTCACCGGTATCCCCGTCACTGGTAAGGTGTCCCACATCTGTGATATTCATCACTCGTTTCACATCATAGCCCACGTACCGCAGATATTTTTCCAGTACATCTTCCATAATGTAACTGCGCAGATTTCCGATGTGGGCAAAATGATATACCGTCGGTCCACAGGTGTACATCCCGACCTTTCCCTTTTCATTGGGAACAAATTCTTCTATCTTCTTTGTCAGGGTATTATATAAACTGGTCTTAACATCTAACATGACATACAGCCTCTTTCTTCACTTTTTACTCATACTATCATATAATTGATGGTTTTTCAAGAGACGAAACGGCGGCTGAAAAACGCACAAGATAAAAACACCTGTCTGCAGTCAGCTCTGGCAGACAGGTGAATTTAACAATAAATTTACTTTTTAACCTTAACGTTAATCTTTACAAAAAGTCCGTTTTGTGAGTACACATAAACACTGCAGCTTCCCTTTTTCTTTGCCTTGATCGTTCCCTTTTTATTTACCGCCGCCACTTTAGGATTTGTTGACTCATACCGATATCTGGCAATATGGACTTTTACCTTTTTCGCAGGCTTTATTTTAGCACTGATCTTTTTCGTCCTGCCTTTTTTTATCGTCAATTTTTTCTTTGCCGATATTTTAACAGGGTTTGCCACTTTGCCTCCCGTCGTACATACATGGACAGATTTGGACTGTGTTACGATCCTGATCTCACTGCCGATCTTTTTGTATGCCGTGACAATATATTTATAATACTTTCCTTTTTTCAGTTTCTTTAAGGAAATACTCTTCTTCGCCGCCGACACCCTTTTTATTTCTTTCATCTTTTTACCGCATAGAGATCCATATATGATATATCCGTCCGCTCCTTTCACTTTCGACCAGGATAGCGTAACGGATTTTTTCCCTCCCTTTCCTTTCAGACGCAGGACTGAGAATACGGAACCTTTCGGGTCACCTTTATCCGTATTTGCTTTTGTAATTTTACCGCTTGCCTCTGCAAGGCTCACCGTACCTTTCAGCGCCGCCGGAAGATTTCCATCAGGAGATGGTGACACCGTTTGATCTGGTTTTTGGGTCGGTGCTGACGTATTATCCGGTTTTTTAGTCGGTGCCGACGTATTATCCGGCTTTTTGGTCGGTGTTGCCGTATTGTCCGGAGTCGGAGTCGGTCCTTCGGTCGTGTCTGGGGTCGCTGTCGGTCCTTCTGTGGTGTCTGGGGTCGGAGCCGGTGGATCCGGCTCTTCTCCTGATTCACTCTGATACATTTTTTTTATCTGGGCGGCAGACAATGCTGTATTATAAAATGCCACATTATCAAACATCGCTTCCTGAACATCTTCATCATCAAATATTCTTCCAGACCCGATCGTTGTATATACCGCCTTTTGAATACTGTCATTCAAAACCGAGTTAAAGCAGTTTGTCAGATCCTTTGGAGCAGTCTGCAGCAATTCCCCATCGAGATATACCCAGATTCCTTTCGTATTAACAGAATACGTTATATAATGCCACTCATTCACAGCAAACGGCTTTTCCCTTTCGTCATCCGTTGTTCCGATTCCCTCCGTATCACTGTACGCATTGGCATTGATGCGGGCAATCAGATTGGTACTGATCCGGGTCATGGGCCATCCACCCGCATTATTATTCAGATTCGCCTCAAATAATGCACTGTGACCAAATGTATTTTCACCAATGTTTGCCCACATACTAACCGTAAAGCCATCATTTGTCACGGTCGTCAATACATCCGCCGGAAGACGCAGGTAACTATTGGATTTTACTCCTTTTGGGTTTGCTATGGACAGAACCCTGCCGCGGACCGGATCTGTCTTGATCGTAGTGGATCCCTTCAATTCGGCGGAGTCTGTTTTAGCAGATCCTTCTATGGGCGCGATCTTTCCGCCGCAGGTGCCTGATTCAAAATCAAAGCCATAAATCAGGGAGTCTTCCAAAAAGGAGGCGGAATCATTGCCATCATGGAGAGTTTCAATCTCCTGTGCTGACAACGTTTTATTATACACTGCGATATTGTCAAATTTGGCATCTCTTATGTCTTCGTCATTCCAGATCACACCGGCACCAACTGTAACATTTACTGCCTTATGTATACTATAATCATCCGCACTGTTAAAACATCCGTTTATATCTTTCGATTCCGTCTTAATTTTTTTCCCATCCAGATAAGTGGAAATTTCACCTGTATTAACCGAATACGCCACATGATGCCACTGATTCCGGGTCAGCAGCGTTTCCGAGTCCGGGACACAGTCAATATATCCATTTGCATTGATGTGGGATTTCAAATTAGCGCTGATCCGGGTCATTGGATACGCATTTTGTGAACCGTTTCGATTCGCCTCAAATAATGCACTGGGCGCGGCGACATCTGTACCGGCATTCACCCACATACTGACGGTAAATCCATCGCTTGTCACAGTATTTAATGTATTATCCGGGAGGCGCAGATAATTCACCTGTTTTGCGCCCGGGGCATTTTGGATATGCAGGACATTCCCACGCTCTGCATCTTCCTCAATGGCCGCCGTCCCCACTAGTGTTGCCTGTCCTGTTTTTTCGGACTGCAAAACCGGGTTGATCTTATTGGGATTTGATGGGTCCATCTCAAAATCATAACCATAGATCAGGTTGTCCCGATAGTCGCCAACACCGGAAGAATTTCCTGTTCTGGTCCCCCAAAGGCAGGTATTGTCATTTCCAATAGCGGAAAAAGTCATTACCGATTTCGGTGCGGCTTCTTCATTAAACTGTTCATATAGAACTCCTTTATATGTAGTGCTTCCCATTTTCAGAGTAATATAATCATACTCTTTCCCCGTGCCAGTTGACTTTTCCCATGTACCGGAAACATCACCATCGATAGTGCCATCTGCATACAGATCGATTTTCTGGGGAGCGATCATATTGCCATCGGTCGTCGTACCATGATTGATGATCTCATATTTACCAACGACCGCATCGTTATCATAATGTGAGATGGATTCACCACGATATTCATAAACTGCCGTTACCGGCCAGTTATCCTCATTCATATACTGTTTCCGCACTCTTACCTCATGTGCCTCTGTCTGGTTTTGTGGCTGGTTAAAGCGCTGGTGATAGAACAGATAACGTTCGCCGTCATCATCAATCAATGCGGAATTATGTCCCGCCGCGCGGTAACCCGGCTGATTAGAAAAAGCATAATTTCCGATCAGCTTAATCCCATAATTATTGCTGTTGCGGCCGCTGTCTTTTGCATTTTTCCCTGAGGCATCCAGGTATGGTCCATATACATTCCGGGAGCGGAACATCCGCATATTATATCCCCCGGCAGCCGTGAGACCACCATAGGTTTCATACAGATAATAATAATCGGTTTCCTCATCATACAAAATATAAGGTCCTTCACCGGATTCGTGATTTCCGCCTGCGATATGTGTGCCAAAATAACGATCTGTAAAGTTACCCGAAACAGGTTCCGTCCCATCGGTCCCCGGGTATCTGGCATCCCCTGTCTCCTTATCCAGCTCCAGTATAAAAAGACCGCCGGACCAGGAACCATATACCATATAAAGCCCGCCGTCCTTGCCATAAAAAACGGTAGGATCGATCGCATTGGGCGCATATTTCTCATTCCAGCCCTCATTGGTAAACCATTTATCGCTGATACCGGAAATCCGGTTCTGATCGATCAGTTCTTTCAGATTGAGATAACTGTTATCCCATTTCGTATTTCTGTTCCCGCCTCCGTCTACCGCTCCATTTTTGGTGAACCCGGAATAGATAAGAGTATCGACATACTGGTACGGTCCCTCAACATTTTTGGATACGGCGTAACCAATGCAGGAACGGCGCCAGGTTGAAGAAGTGCTGAAATAAAGCATATAGGCGCCCTTCTCTGTTTCACTCCACTTATAATCTGGATTATAGATTACATCAGGTGCCCATACACCTAATAAGGTGTCAGCCGTCATATGATCGCCGTCGTTGTACCCCGCCCACAGAAACGGTTCGGACAGGTTTGTTAAAACGTCTCCATAGACCGAATCATTTTTCCAGCTGTCCCCATTTCGGAAATTCCAGTCACGATTCATCTGTGTCCATGACATCAGATCGCTTGATTTCGCATCAGCGAGATGTGATCCAAATACATAATACATTCCATCTGCCTTCACAATGGATGGATCATGAACAGATACACGTCGTACCGTAGCAGGCACCTGCTGGCTACTGACCGTCTCAGCAGTCAGAAACTGAGGAACGACCAGAGATACCACGAGCGAAAAAATAAGCATCAGGGATAGTACGTTCCGTAATTTTTTTTGTTTCATTGTAACCCCCCTTACTGTTATATAAGTTGCTTTATGAATTATAATAATTATATAACATTAAGGGGTATTGTCAAGCTTGTAGTGAACGGATATTTATCAAAATATCTTTACAATATTTTCCTTTTACGCAACAATCCTCCCATCCTCCATATGATATACAACATCACACAACGTATCGATATCCTCCTGATTATGACTCGAAAGCAAGACGACTGCTCCGGCATCTGCCGTCTTTTTTATCAGATTCCTGACAAGCTCAACAGATTTTCTGTCCAGACCGTTCATCGGCTCATCCAGAAGCAGGATCTCCGGCCGTTCCATAATTGCCTGGACAATCCCCAGCTTCTGCCGCATTCCCAGAGAATACTTTGATACATGTTTTTTACTTTTTGCATCTAAGCCGACCATTTCCATATATTCTGCTATTTCTTTTTTTCCTGTCTTCCCTCTCACAGAGGCAAGTAACCGTAAATTTTTATAACCGGAATAATAGGGGATAAATCCCGGATTTTCGATGATGATCCCCATATGTTCCGGTACATCCATATCTTTTCCCAGCACCTTCCCATCGATCACGATTTTTCCGCTGGTCGGCTTTACAAATCCGCAGATACATTTCATTAACATCGTCTTCCCGCATCCATTCCTGCCAACCAGCCCATAGATTTTCCCGGAATCCAGTCTGACAGAAATATCAGAAAGCACTTCATTTTCTCCAAATCGCTTTGACACGTTGTTTACATTTATCATATTAACCCTCCATCTATCCATTCATCACTTCAACAACATCTTTTCTTTTGGAAACAAAATATGCTGACACCAGCAATACAACATCGGATACAACGAGGCATACAACAGAAAATACCGCGGATGGAATCCCCCATTCCCTTGCATATGCCATATTGGACATCTGTA
This sequence comes from uncultured Eubacterium sp., assembly GCA_910584875.1. Classification (GTDB taxonomy): domain Bacteria; phylum Bacillota; class Clostridia; order Lachnospirales; family Lachnospiraceae; genus Eubacterium_F. The sequence continues at coordinate 123,237 of CAJUDA010000006.1, read as the reverse complement.
TCCATGAAACAGGTGAGATCCATAACAGCCTGTTGTTTCCCGTAAGATATACAAACCAGTCCAGCAAGACGAACGCAGCAGAGATCAGGATGCCAATGCTCCGGTTGCTGAATGCAATATTACACAGATATAATATCATCCCCAAAAACAGCATTAAAAGAATACTTACACAAACCGTATAACCCATCACCTGCCAGGCAGAATACCTGCTGACCATATCATAAGAAACCGGATGGATGATGTCATAGTGCCCGTCTGCCAGCGTTTCGATCACCTTTCCCCAGTCCTTTACGAAAGCGATCATGGTAATATTTTTTAAGACCGGCAGCACTGCCAGAAAAGCCGTAAACAAAAAGCAGCAGATACCGAGATACAGCATTTGTGCCAGATACCATTTTCCTTTTCCTGTTCTCGACAACAACAAGAGCTGCAAATCTGAGATAAATGGGGCATCCGAGAACAAAAAAATCACGCTGGAAAATATCACGATCCTCATAAACGGATGTGTAAAACAAAACGGAAACAGATACGGCGATACGCGGTATCCCGTCTGCCCGGCAAACTCAAAAAGCGATGTATAATTATCCAGTACAAATATAAGTAACAGCAGTAAAACCAGATAGATCTTATAATTTATAAACCAGCCTGCAAAATTACACTTTATGATTTTATGAACCTCTTTAAGCCTTTTCACCACTACATCTCCTTTTCATAACGCATACATAGAGAAATCCGGTCAACACCAGGCATAACATGCAAAACAGTACAATAAAAGCTACCGACCATCCCACGGAAGACGAAGTTCTGAGAAAACCGGAATAGATGGATGAGAAATCTACCCTCTCCGGCATCCCAAGGATCAGCTGTAATCTCGTTATCATGGTGTATGCCAGATAGGGAGAGAGGGCGGATACATACTGGTTCTGTATCACAGCAGAAAAAATCATTCCGATCGCTGCAAAAACACTGGTGATCAGACTGGCAAACAGGATCCGCATCTCAAAATATAAGAACGTATTCCTTTTCAGCAAGTCTTCATATACATCTGCACCGCCGGAATAATAACCTTCATCGGCAACAGGGATTACCGACATTCCAACAGCTGCAAAAAAGTTAAGCACGATCATTGACATTACAAACGAAAACAGAATCCCGATCATATATTTGGCAATGATATAGGAATACGTATCCGCCCGTGCGATAAACAGACGAAACACTTTTTCCGTCACATCTGTACACACATTTGTCGTCACAAAATAGCCAAGAGGGATAAACAGTAACTCAACAAAATAGCCCCCGCAAAATATCTCATGAAACATATTATAAAACCATAAATCAATCGTGCCATGCTGCCTTATATAGGTTACTGTGCACACGGTTATAATCAGAAGTGATACACACAGTGTACTGGTAATATTGGTTATGCTAAACAATCTTTTTGTTTCCGTCCGACTCATTTTCCACAGCTTCATATCCATTCCCCTCACTCGATCCATTTTCCATTTTCCCTGTCTAAAATAAGCACCCTTTGTTCTGTGAACTGACGTTTCTGATTTCCCTTGTCGTCATCATGCTTTTGCTCGATCTTAAAAATATATACCGGAATGAATTTAACCGTGCTGCCTTTTCCATCATTGACAGCCAGAAAGGATTCTTTCATCTCTTTACACTCCGGTTTATGAGAAGATATTTTATTTCTAAATTTCTGGTTCAGGATCTCTTTTGCCTGCCCGGATGAGAGCACTTTGATTTTTTCTGAATCATCCGTATCCACATCATATATTCCATCTGCCTGAAAGGTGACCAGACCGTTTTTATTGACTATCGCCCAGATCTGTTCTCCCAGATAATACCGCTCCCCATATTCATATTCTTTCGGATATAATGCATTTTCTCCGGCGCACACACTCATAACAACGAGCCATCCCTCATCCTTTTCTGCAAAAACCCGCTTCATCGGCTCGTTATCAGGATCTTTAATGTATTCCGCATATTCCTGATCCGGCATAAACAGCTTGCTTAACTTCGTCAGATTGTCTTTTGTCAGAGAATATGCCTTCGTCTCTTTTACGGAAATCTTATTTTGTTCTACGATACGCTGTACCGTGTCAACTGCCTTTTCTTCCGATATTCCCCATACGCTTCCCTGTTCAAGTATTTCATCCAAATCATCCCGGAAGCCTTTTGCATCTTCCAAAAGCGATTCAAAGGTATCGTAAAACTCCTTCGTGGTATACATGACCCTCCCCGGTTCGATGAGAAGATAATTTTCATTTTTATCTTCCCATATACCATCTTCTAATTTCTTATAATCTGAACCGGACGGGAAATAAATTTCCGGTTTCGCTAATGAATCTACTCCCTTGATCTTTCCCTTTAATACCTTGTATTCAGAAGCCTGATCCGGTTTTTCTGTACTATCATCCCTCATCACAACATCATTGTCGGCATTGCCTTTCTCTCCGTCCATTGCCTCATTTCCAACAGTACAGGCGGTACAGCAGACTACCATGAAAACAAGTAGCAAAACACACATATTTTTTATTTTATGAAACATATGACACCCCCATTTTTTAATTTCCTTCCGGTTACTTGTCCTGATCTGCTAAAAATTCCTCACCTTCTATAATAACGCTGTAAAGATTGTCAATATCCAGAAGTCCGGTATCAAAAATATCCGTCTGAAAATCCAGCCCTGTTTTCTGATCTGCGTAGCTGCATCCAAAACCGTAAATATTCTTTTTTGTTCCATCCTTCATTTTGTATTGGATCTCAATCGCTGTTTTCACATATCCGGTCTCCTTAAAGTACAATCTGCATGAAAGTGCGGAGACTTCCATATACTTCAGGTGTATGTTATACCTGTCCTTAGTTTTTACTGTCTTATTCATCGGGATGGTAATTGTTTTATCGTTGCCTTTTACCACCCAGCTCAGATTCCACTCTCCTTTGACAACGGTCGTTACCTTTTCATCCGGATTTTTCACATCCTCTGTCATTAGATCTTTAAAGTGCAGTTCTACTTTTTTACCGATCAGGTTATTGCCGGAACCGGTGCAGTTTCCCATATGCAGTACATATCCCTTAACATAGTCGTTTTTATTTTTCAATTCCCGCATCCCTGCATTTTTACTGTCAAATTTCCCACCGACAACATCCCATTTTCTGAAAAACTGTTTATCGGTATCCAGTCTGACTCCATTTTCAGACTTGATTTCAAGGAAAGCATACATCCCATATTTATCCACCAGAGTCTGCTTTGCCGTAATGGTAATGCCATGATCTGTCGCCGTTAATACATCCTGTTCCGAGTGTGCCGTCTGAAGATCCTGGGAATATCCTTCCTTTGAGAGCTTCTTCTGCTGCTGATCTTCTACATCAAATGAACTGGCAACCTCTTTTTGCCATTTCCCTGCGATATTTGTGATCACATCCGCTGCGGCAGGCGTCGCCGCACAAAATACTATCACTGCAGCTACGGCTGCCAATGCCACACGCCAGACCGGCTCGTTCGCAAAAAATTTTCTCTTTTTTTTCTGAACCGTCTGTTTCATAATTTTATCTTTCAATTCTTCTCCCACTACGATATCCTTCATCATAAAATCAATTCTGTCCTTGGCATCCATTTTAAAACCCTCCCTTTTTTGGTTCAAGCAGTTGGTGGAGACTGTCCCGTCCTCTCCTTAAACGTGTCAGTACCGTGCCTTCTTTTTTTGAAAGTATGTCTGCGATTTCTTTTACCGAGTATTCTTCATAATAATACAGCAAAATCACAATACGGTACTTTTCCTTTAAAGCAAGCACAGCGTTCATTACGTCAATATGGCTGTCAACCTGTTCAAATTCATTTCTGCCAGGTCCGGCAAGCTCTGTCAGGTCTTTTACATCCGTCCTGGCTTTCCAGGGACTTCTCAGATAATTTTTGCATACATTGATCGCTATCCTTGTCAGCCATGTCCGTTCCGATGATCTCCCCTGAAAAGAACCATACTTTTTCCATACCTGTATAAATGTATCCTGCAGTGCATCCTCTGCCAGAAAGGTATCCTTTAGATACAGGGTACATAACCGAAGCAGATGATCCCCATAGACATCGATGAGGCGTTCCATCTCTATCTCTGTCAGACACATTTTTTCATTGTCCGTTTCTGCCGGAATCGTTTCTGAAATCATTTCTTATGTCCCTCCCTCTCGATCATAGACTTTACAGTTATCTTACATCAATTAGACACAATGACAATAGAAAATATTTCAAAAAAAGGAAAAAATAAAGAAACACTTTGGTTCGAAACCGTGAACTTATTTGACACAACAGAAAAAATAGAGTAAAATTGAGCAGGATTAATGATATTGACAATATCATGACAAAGGAGCAGAACAATGAGTATACACTACAAAAAGGAAATTATTTCCCCAGAAGTTCTTCAGGAATTATACCCTCTGACAAAAGAACAAAAACAATTAAAAGAAAAAAAGGACGCAGAAATTAAAGATATCATTACCGGGGAGTCTGACAAATTTCTTGTGATCATCGGTCCCTGTTCGGCAGACCATGAAGATTCCGTCTGTGAATATACAAACCGACTCGCCAGGGTACAGGAACAGGTCGCAGACAAGATCCTGCTGGTTCCCCGCATCTATACAAACAAACCAAGGACGACCGGAGAAGGCTATAAGGGGATCGTACACCAGCCGGATCCCGAAAAAAAGGAAGATTTCATGGAAGGGCTTATCGCCATGCGGAAGATGCATCTGCGGTCCATCTCAGAAACCGGACTTTTTGCTGCCGATGAAATGTTGTACCCGGAAAACTGGCCCTACATCAGTGATATCCTCTCCTACGTAGCCGTGGGCGCCCGTTCGGTGGAGGACCAGCAGCACCGCATGACCGTCAGCGGCATGGACGTCCCTGCCGGTATGAAAAATCCTACCAGCGGCGACTTTTCTGTGATGCTGAATTCCTGTATCGCAGCACAGGCACCCCATACATTTTTATATCGCGGCTACGAAGTAGAGACCGACGGCAATCCCCTCGCCCACACGATCCTGCGCGGCGCCGTCAACAAACACGGACAGGCGATACCAAATTACCACTATGAGGATCTGGAACGGCTTCATGAAAAATATTCCCTGCTGAACCTGAAAAATCCCGCCTGCATTATCGATGCCAACCATTCCAATTCGGGCAAGAAATACTACGAACAGCCCCGCATTGTCGATGAGATCATGCACAACCGTCTGGTCAATCCGGCAATCGGAGAGCTGGTAAAGGGAGTTATGGTAGAAAGCTATCTGCTCCCCGGCTCACAAAAGATCAACGAACATGAATTTGGCAAATCCATCACCGATGCCTGTCTCGGATGGGATGAGACAGAGCGGCTGATCGATAAAATTGCCAGTCATCTGTAACATAAAAAGTCGTCTGCCGAAATGCTCAGACGACTTTTTCCATAAGCGGAAGGTTTACCTTTACCTCCAGGAGACAGGCTGCGAGAAACAGTACCGTCACCCCCACATACACCATGCCGCGGTGCTCTTTTTTCCCCGGCTCATTCTGCCACAGAAAACTAAAGAGGTAAAGTGGTGCCAGTAGCAGCGCCTGGGGAAACAGACTGGCAAGATATAGAAGCACCCCTCTCCCGCCTTTTCCCATTAGAAAAAATAACAGGAGAAACCCGTTACGGATTCCCGTATATACGGTAAATCCCCTTTGATAGATCCGCCCTGCCCTCACGTTTACCGACAAGATCCAGAGAAGGGCAAAATATTTCCCATGGGACCAGAGTGACTGCAGGTATTCATACCAGAACCGGTACTCTCTGCCCTGCCAGGATGTCATATTCCCCTCCAGCTGTTCCATCAGATCAGCAAATGAATTCTGAAATAATGTATAAAACACTGCGCCGGCAAAAAAGCCGATGAGAAAAAGCAGAGCCGTCTGCTGCAAAAAGCCCGCCTTCCTTCCCCGGCTGTTTCGTTCACGATAAGATGCCATGTCCCCTGCCCCCTCACAAAATCTATCATAACGATACATTCTATGAAACAGAGGGACAAAACATACCTTTACTTTTTAACCAGTACTTTATATGCCATAATGGCGGCGATCGTCTTGCCGTCCGTGATCGTTCCGTCAGCGATCATCGAAACCACTTCATCCAGTGTATAGCGCTCAATCTGGACAAATTCATTTTCATCCAGATGCTGGTGGGAGGGAATAAGCTTTTCTGTATAAAAGATCGCAATCTTTTCACTTGTATACGCGGCTGCAGAATGATAATCCACCAGATGATGGATCTGCTCTGACAGATAGCCGATCTCCTCTTCCAGCTCCCTCACAGCACATAATTTAAAATCTTCGTCCAGACTGTCCCTGCCGCCTGCCGGAATCTCAAGCAGGAAATCATCAATCGCACCCCGGTACTGCCGGACAAGGATGATCTTTCCCTCCTCATCCACCGGTATGATAGCAGCAGCACCTTTGTGTTCAATAATATCCCACTGCACTTCATTGCCATTGGGTACCTTCATGTCATAAGAATAGAAATCCACGATGTGCCCGTGATGTTCCAGATGTTTACCTAATATTTTAAACTTTTCCATATTCATCCTTCCTTAATTCTTAAAACTGTGGATCGGCGCCGGAATCCTGCCTTTCCGCGAAACGAAATCATCACAGGAGAACTCATTGACTGGCATGACAGGAGCAAATCCGAGTAATCCTCCAAATTCTGCCTGATCGCCCACATCCTTTCCCTGGACCGGGATCAGCCGGACAGCCGTCGTCTTTTGGTTGATCATGCCGATCGCCATCTCATCCGCGATGATTCCGGCGATGGTCGTTTCCTTTGTGTCGCCGGGAATAGCAATCATATCCAGACCAACCGAGCAGACACAGGTCATCGCTTCCAGTTTTTCCAGACTAAGGGCGCCATCCAGGACAGCATCGATCATCCCCTGGTCTTCACTGACCGGAATAAAAGCGCCGCTGAGCCCCCCGACATAAGAGGACGCCATAACACCGCCCTTCTTCACCTGGTCATTCAGCATCGCCAGTGCCGCCGTCGTCCCCGGCGCTCCTGCCCTCTCCAGACCGAGGGATTCAAAAATCTCCGCAATACTGTCCCCTACTGCCGGGGTCGGGGCAAGGGAGAGATCAATAATGCCAAATGGCACACCAAGACGTTTTGCCGCCTCATTTGCCACCAGCTGTCCCACACGGGTAATCTTAAACGCAGTCTTTTTAATTGTCTCGCAGACGACACTGAAATCTTTTCCTTTCACTTTGTCCAGTGCAGTCTTCACGACACCCGGTCCGCTGACTCCCACATTGATCACGGCATCCCCCTCTGTCACACCATGAAAAGCACCTGCCATAAAAGGGTTGTCGTCCGGGGCGTTGCAAAAGATAACCAGCTTGGCACAGCCGATCGAATCACGGTCTGCTGTCAGTACCGCTGTTTCCTTTACCATCCTGCCCATAAGCAGGATAGCGTCCATATCCAGCCCTGTTTTTGTTGAACCGACATTGACGGAACTGCATATATATTCAGTAGAGGAAAGGGCTCTGGGTATCGAGAGGATCAGATCCCGGTCCGCTTTGGTCATCTTCTTGGAAACAAGCGCCGTATATCCACCGATAAAATTTACTCCTACTTCCTCTGCCGCCCTGTCAAGTGTTTTGGCAATCTCTACAAAATCATCCGGCGTCGTGCAGGCAGCGGCTCCGATCAGAGAGACCGGCGTCACGGAAATCCGCTTATTGACAATAGGTATCCCAAACTCTTTCCCGATCTCTTCTCCCACTGGCACAAGGTCCTTTGCCATAGTTGTAACCTTTTTATAGATCCTGTCACATAACGTTTTCAGATCACTGTCAATACAGTCCAAAAGGCTGATACCAAGAGTAATGGTACGGACATCCAGATTTTCTTTGTCGATCATCGTATTGGTTTCAATAACCTCATTTATATTGATCATAGCTGCCTCCTATATCCGATGCATTTTGTCAAAAATCTCTTCCCGCTGCAGACGGATCACACAGCCGATTCCCCCGCCTAACTGCTCCAATTCAGCCGATACCTCAGAAAATTCTTTTTCTGCCCCGGTAAAATCTACAATCATCATCATATTAAAAAATCCATCTACAATGGTCTGTGAGATATCAAGGATATTCAGTCCATTATCCGCCAGATACGTACATACTTTGGCGATAATGCCCACACTGTCCTTTCCTACTACTGTTATGATCGTCTTTTTCATTTTTTTCTTCCTTTCCTTATCAGGCTATCGTCAGACATTCTGTCGGCTCAAATCGTTTTGCCACCAGAATCTTACTGTCCATGCGGTTCCATGTCTCGCTCTGTTCCAGCTCATAGGTTACGGTCTGGTACGCCAGCTCCGGAAAATTGTTCTCCTTGCTCAGATGTCCCAGTACGATGTGTCGGAGTCCCGGATGGAGGATCTCTTTGATCAGTCTTGCCGAAGCATCGTTTGACAAATGCCCCCGGTCCCCCAGTATACGCATTTTCAGCGAATAGGGATAATGTCCTACCTGCAGCAGATTAATATCATGATTTGCCTCCAGCAAAACTGCATCACAATCCGCCAGATTCGCAATAATCTCATCCGAATAACATCCCATATCCGTGGCGATCCCAAGTTTTCTTCCATCATATCCGATCGTATAGCAGACCGGATCTACTGCATCATGGGAGATGGAAAAAGGAGAAACCAGCATCTGTGCCAGCTCGATCTCTTCTCCCGGCCGGACACTGTGAAAGAGCTCCGGCGAAATATTTTTCATGTTATTTTTCGTCCAGATCGCCTCGATCGTATCTGCCGTTGCGTAAACAGGGATTGGAACCTTGCGCAAAACCGGTCCCAATCCACTGATATGATCTGTATGTTCATGAGTGATGAGGATCGCTTTCACGTTCTCAAAAGAGAGACTCTGTTTTGACAGTCCCTCCGAAACCCGTTTCATACTGATCCCCACATCAACCAAAATCCCCGACTCTTCTGTGCCGGCGTAAATACAATTTCCACTGCTTCCGCTGGCAATGCTGTATAACTGCATCGTCATCAACCTCTTACATCTCGCCCTTGATCTGGTCACTGTCTATCGTGATCTGATCGCGGCCATTCTTTTTGGAATGATACATCGCCCAGTCAGCACGGGTCAGAAGCTCACTGGGATTGGAACAGGTCTCAGGGAAACTGGCAATACCAACACTTGCCCGCACTAATACTTCTTTATCTTCATAAACCACAGGTTCACTCTTTATGGCGGAATGGATCTCCTTCACGATATCATGTGTTTCCTGCAGGCTTTTATTCATAAAAGCCACCACAAATTCTTCACCGCCGTAGCGTCCTGCAATACCGCCGTTCTTGATCGCTCCCCTGTTCAACAGAGTCGCCACATAGCGGATCACCGCATCACCACATTGATGGCCGTATGTGTCATTGACCATTTTGAACTTATCGATATCGAAAAGTGCAAGCGTAACCGGTGCTTTTCTTTTGACTGCCTCTCCCAGAAATTCATTGAGCAGCTCGGATAAGTGTCTGCGGTTGTAAATCCTCGTGAGACCATCCCGGATCGCCATATCATTCATCTTCTCATACAGTTTGGCGTTGGAAATACCAATACTCACCTGTCCCGCTATATTCTCGTAAAAAGCACGGCCATCCACAAACGCATTTTCTTTTTTCTTGCCGATCAGTATCGTACCGATCCGCTGGTCCTGATGGATCAGCGGCAGGCAGATCATAGAAGAAAGTTCCTGCTCTGCATCAAGATATTTAAAGAACTTCGTCGAATCGGTAGCTGTATTCTGAATATAGGTCTTCGACATAGAAAGCAGTTCATTGAGATCCGTCTTTTGTATGGATTCACGGATATTGCTTTCAAATCCGGACCCCAGTCCCGAGGACAGTGCAACATATCTTCCCTGCGGCTCCTCTCCCGGTACAAGTAGACTGTTATCTTCTTCGAGGATCACCATCACAAGATCCAGATCCAGACGTACCTGCAGAATCTTCGTTACCTGTGCCAGCAGTTCCTCCTTTTGGGAAGTCGCAACAATGGCAGAAGAAATCTCATTCTGCACCGACATCTCGTCATGCGCTCGGTTAATCTTCTTGTTTGCTGTCTGCAGTTCAATTTTTTGTACACCCAGTGTTTCATTGATCTTATTGATCCGTTCCTGATGCTCTTTCAGGGAATCATTTGCCTGGTTCAGACCCTCCAGCGCACGGTTCTGGGCAAGAAGGTGCCGGACAAAGGCATCCCAGATCCCTGCCATGATCTCAGCGATCAGTATTACGGCAAAGGTGGCCACGACAGCAGTGGCAATATCCCGAAGACATCCTGGGATATTGGGATTTTTTACATATGCCTTCATGATCGCCATCACAACCGAAACTACTGTATAGCCGGCAATAAAAATCACATAACACAATACCCGCCTCTCAGCCTCGTCATAGGCGATATAAAAGATGATCTCTACAGCAAATACGATCAGCAGGACAAAGAATATGAGCCCGTATATCTGATTGGGTGAAACAAAATAAAAGACCGCATCCGCCAGAAGCCGTATAATGTAAAACGGCCGGTCAAACTTAGATCCTGCCAGCTGGTCTGTCCCTTTTTTCCTCGAAAATAATTCAACCAGAAAAAACAGCAGAAAAGACGCCATCACTGTGATATTCATTGGCAGATACTGCATCCTGAATTCAAAAATTGACATTATACTGTACCCAATGGTAAAGAGATAGATAGCCAGATGTGAGATGTAAATAAATTTTTTGTTTCTTACTTCTGAAATATCAATATTCATGTCATTTCCCCTTTCTTTTTTGTCTCAAGACATTTTTGATCCTACAGAAAAGTTCGCCTCGTGCGAAAGCGTCGGCTTATCACGATGCTTTTTTTATTCCCACCGTAACTCGATTTCATCCCCTTCATACAACGGTTCCGTAAAATCTTTATCTACACCATTGATACGGGTAAGCAGCCGGGTTCCTCCTGCTTTTGACATATCAAATGGATAGACATCAAAAACATCAACAAATATTGGATTTTCTTTTGCCGGCAGTGTAACAGATGTGCCGTTTACCGTGATCACAACTGGTTTTATGAAGGCAGGTGCAGCACCAGACGGCACAGAACCCATCTGGTTTCCCTTTCTATTTTCTGAAAGTCCCGGGATAACGTTACCGTCAGCTCCGATCTTTGCCGTGTCAAAAGGGATATCCTTCATCCAGTCTGGCAATGGTTTCCGTGGCTGCAAAAGCGGATCTTTTTCAATCTGTTTCTGGAAATCCTCTTCCGGATCCACCTCTTTTTGTTCCTCCGGGTCAGGCAGTGGTTTCGGCTTTGGCTCGATCCGGTCTCCACTGTATACCTTTGCCGAAAGCCCTGCTTCTCTGCCATTTAGCAGTACCTTTTCTTCTTTTTCGGCGTCAATAAACTCCATCACCCCTGATACAGAGATATAATCAAACACTTCAACCCTGTCTCCCGGCTGTACATCATACATCAGGCTTGCCAGCGATCCATTGACTTCGATCAGCTTCGGACAAAGAACCTTCCGTCCATAAAAAGTTACCTCCAGTTCGCCTCTGCACTCGGCAATATCTCCCAGTGTAATATGTCCTCTCTCCCCTTTTGTGGAAGGGCGGATAAAAATCTGGTCATTTTCCAGAGCCGGTTCATTCAGGCTTACTTCCTTTCCATTCTTTTTGACAAGCGCTACCTCTCCTGTTGTTCCCTTTACTGTCCTCTCCTCTCCGTTTATAGAGTAATGGAGTTCCTCTCCCCTTATCGGAAACAGATTCGTCTGCGAAAATCCACAGCTGATGCAGGCATCCAGTACGGTCGCCTTGCCGTTATCATATAATTTCACCCTCTGTTCATTCACCGTAACATGAATAAAATTATTTTTCTGTTCATAATAATTGAGACAGATCCCGATCGGCGTCACTAATGTAGAATCCTTTTGTATCCCTGGCTGTTCAAATTTAACGTTGGTCAGTACCTCTGCTCCCCGGATCGCCACACGGTTCTCCGGCAGACCAAGATAGGCGGCAAGCTTCCCGGTAAATCCCTCATGTTTCCCGCCTCCGCCAACAACAAACACAGCGCTGACCGCCCTGCCTCCATTTAATTCCGTGATACGGGATGCGATATTCTTTGTAATCTCATCCACGGCATCCTCTGTTGCCGTGAGAATGGCTTTCTGATCTACCTGAATACTCTCACCAAAAATATTGCGCAGTGTAATGCTTTTCTTCTTTTCACACTGTCGCTTTGCCTTCTCCGCCGTTTCAAAGTCAACCAGATACGCCTTTGCGATCGCCTCTGTCAACTCATCCCCGGCAAGGGGAATCATACCAAATGCCGTGATGCTCCCTTCCTTTACAATAGAAATATCCGACGTCCCGGCACCAACATCAACCAGAGCAATGTTCAGAAGCCTGAATTTTTCAGGGATCGCCACCTGGATCGCTGCAATAGGTTCCAGTGTCAGTCCGGCAACACGGAGTCCGGCTTCCTCTACCGCCTCATATAATCCATCCACCACTTCATCCGGCAGAAACGTGGCGATCAGGTCAACACCAATATTTTTTGCCGTATGTCTGGTGATCATCTCCATGGGATAACCATTTAAATAATATTTTACTGCCGAATATCCCACACAGTAAAACTTTTTTTCTTCTTCCTGTGTGTCCAGGCGGATCTCCTCATACGCTTTTTCCACTGCCAGCATATCCAGTGATTCGACGTGTTTATCCGTCACCTTTGTATCTCCCTGAAATTCATACACGGCATGTACTTCTTTCGTTTTCAGTACCCGTCCGGCAGCTGCGATACTGACATCGGTAAGTTCACAGTGAATCCGGTTTTCCAGACGGTTTTTAATCTCTTCGATCGTCTTTGACACCGTCTGTATATCGTGGATCTGTCCATCGATCACAGCCCTCGTCGTATGTTCGATGGATTCCTGCGCCACCACAATAAAGCGGTCTGTACCGACCCGGTACCCAACCGTCCCCACAATGCTCCTTGTGCCAATATCTAATCCAAATACATATCCTTCATTACTCGTTTCCATCATAATTTACCTTCTGTAATTATATCATAGAATACCTTATTACTCTAATATAACACATTTTTTACGGTCTGCCTAGTAATTCTTTTATTTGCCGGCATAAATTTTTTTCATCGCCGTTATTGTCAATGCGGTGATCACAGCGCTTTTGCCATTCTGTCTCCCCCAGCTGTTTATTCATGATCATTTCCGCTTTCTGCCGTGAATAGCCACGGGTTTCTGAAAGACGCCGGATCCTCGTTTCCCGGTCCGTATCAACCCACCAGATCTGATCACAGAGTACGTCGCATCCTGTCTCGAAAAGGATCGCCGTCTCCAGGACGATCAGGGACCTGCCGCCCCATTCCTTTATCCTTCTCCTTATCTCCCGTAAAACATGGGGGTGGACGATATGATTTAGCAATACACGCTTCTCATCCTCCTGATAAATGATCGCCGCCAGTCTGTCCCTGTCAATCTCCCCTTTCTCTGTCAATACCTCTTCACCAAACTTCTCACGTATTTCCCTCCAGGCTTCCTTCTCCGGTTCCATTATCTCATGACCGATCTCATCCGCCATCAGGATCTCTGCCTTATACTGTGAGGCAAGAAGCCGCAGGACCGTTGATTTTCCACATCCCACTCCCCCTGTGATCCCAAGTACCATATTCCTGCCTCCTATTTCGCCTCATACCAGCTGTCTCCCTGCTTCACCTCAGCGATCAGGGGAACCAGCAGGTCACAGGCATTTTCCATCTCTGTTTCCAGTATACTCTTTACTTCATCCACTTCCTCACTCCTTGTCTCAATGAGAAGCTCATCATGGATCTGCAGGATCAGCCGTGATTTATAATTTCCCCGTTTTAACCGTTCCGTCACCCGGATCATGGCAATCTTGATAATATCCGCTGCCGTTCCCTGGATTGGCGAATTCATGGCGATACGCTCCCCAAACTGACGCTGCATAAAGTTCTTGGAATCCAGTTCCGGGATTGGACGCCGCCTGCCATACAGCGAGGTAACATATCCCCTGTTTTTGCCGTCTGCCACCATCCGGTCCATAAACTCCTTTACCTTCGGATACGTTTCAAAATAATCCTCTATATACTTCTCCGCCTGCTTCTTTGTAATGTTCAGATCCCTCGACAGACCGAATCCACTGATGCCGTATACGATACCAAAATTCACTGCCTTGGCATTGCGTCGCTGCAGGTCCGTCACTTCCTCATAAGGAGTATGGAACACAAGAGATGCCGTCGCTCTGTGTACATCTGCATTTTCACGGTATGCATCAATAAGGCTCTCATCTCCCGACATATGTGCCAGCACACGAAGCTCGATCTGTGAATAATCGGCATCCAGAAACACACATCCCTCTTCCGGCACAAACACTTTGCGGATCTGCCTTCCCAGTTCCATACGGATCGGGATATTCTGCAGGTTCGGCTCCGTGCTGCTGAGACGCCCTGTTGCTGTGATCGTCTGGTTCAGGGTCGTATGGATCCTTCCATCCTTTTCATCGATATAGGCATCCAGTCCATCCGCATAGGTAGATTTCAGCTTGGTCAGCTGACGGTACTCCAGGATCTGTTCGATAATGGGATCTTCAAACCGGAGTTTTTCCAATACCTCTGCCGAGGTCGAATATCCGGTCTTTGTTTTTTTACCATAAGGCATATGCATTTTATCAAAAAGAATGTTTCCCAGCTGTTTGGGTGAATTAATATTAAATTCCTCTCCGGCACGCTGCCAGATCTCCCCTTCCAGTTCCTGGATGCGGATGCCAAGCTTTGTCCCATATTCTTTTAGCGCCTGCCTCTTTACCAGGATCCCGCACTGCTCCATCTCATTCAGCGTAAACAAGAGCGGCATCTCGATCTCTTCAAACAGGGACAGGGATCTGATCTTTTTTAACTCCTGTTTCAACAGAGGATAAGCCAGAGTATTTACCAGGGCACAATAACTGGCATACCGGACCAGCTCCTCTTCCTTTTCAGCAAAAGCTGTCTCCATGGGAACTTTGCCAAAAAGCTGGCTGTAAGGATACAGTGAAATATCCGCATAAACTTCTGCGATATCCTCCTCAGCAAAGCCCTTCTGGACCGGGTTGATCAGATAAGCGGCAAGGCTTGTGTCAAACGAATTTTTTGCATCTGCCTTTACAAAAAAATCAAGCTGTGATTTCAGATCATTCGCCGCCAGTATATGCTGTTCCTGCAGTTTTTCTACTGCCGACACTACATCGTACTCGGACAGACTATCGCCAATCCGGCAAAATGCCGTCTTTTCTTTGTTAAATGACACCGCCATACCAAGCAGACGTTCTTTTTTCTCCGAAAGAAAGAGCGTCATCTGTCCATCGCCATCCTGTGTCACATCGCCGCTGGTACGGAATACCGCCTTTACTCCCACTGGTTCTCCATCCTGTATGGAGGAGGCAAAGCTTTCCCATTCCTTCCTGGTCCGGATCATTGTAAAATGCTGTTCTAATCTCTTATCTCCTGCCGTCTCCTGGTCAAAACGTTTCAATAACGACTTTATATCCAGCGACTGGATCATATGAAATGCTTTTGCATTGTACAGATCCTCCACCCGGCACTGTTCCATCGTGATGCCGAGCCGGCAGTCCGTCTTAATAGCCGCCAGTTCCCTGCTGAGCTTCGCCAGTGGTATATTTTCTCTCACGGCATTCCTGGCACGGTTCGGTGTGATCTCTTCCACATGGGCGATAACATTTTCCACTGTACCATAGAGGGTAAGCAGTTTCAGCGCCGTCTTCTCCCCCACACCAGGCACCCCCGGGATATTGTCAGAGGAATCTCCCATAAGACCTTTCAGGTCGATGATCTGCAAAGGGGTGACCCCCATACGCTCGATCACATCCGATGCGTAGTAATCTTCCACCAGTGTTTTCCCACCCTTTGTTTTGGGGATCCTTACTTTAATCTTTTCTGTGGCAAGCTGGAGCAGATCCCTGTCGCCAGACACAACAGCCACTTCAAACCCCTCTTTTTCTCCCTTGCGCGCCATAGTCCCCAGTATATCATCTGCTTCTATCCCCTCTTTGGAAAACAGGCAGATATTCATAGCATGTAAGACTTCCCGGATCACCGGCATCTGTTCCTTCAGTTCCTCCGGCATTGCTTTCCTCGTCCCTTTGTATTCCTCGTACATCCTATGTCGGAATGTGGGTGCTTTCTCGTCAAATGCCACCATCATATGGCTCGGCTCTTCCTCTTCCATGATCTTAAACATAATATTCAGAAATCCATAGATGGCGTTTGTATGCAGCCCCTCTTTGTTTGTCAGCTCCGGCACTCCATAAAAGGCACGGTTCATAATACTGTTTCCATCAATCAAAACCAGTTTATTTTCCAAGATGTCTCTTCCTTTCCACAGCTATTATTTGATTCGTATGGTTTAGCTCAACGGCGCCAATTTGAACCCGCCGTTGAGCTAGATACCTTTTCCTTCCATTGCCATAGTTATAGCATACATTGTTTTCTCTCCTTTTTCAAGAAATTTCTTGACACCCTCTGCAAAAGATGATATGATTATTTTCGTTGTAAAATCCGATTTTGTAATTGGATTAAGCGGATGTGGCGGAATTGGCAGACGCACAAGACTCAAAATCTTGCGGTGGCAACATCGTGCGGGTTCAAGTCCCGCCATCCGCATAAGATACTTCTTTAACAGCCTGTTGGGTATGAGTACAACAGTTGAAAACTTCACAAACAAAAACGAACGCCAGTCCGGTTTTTTCCAGACTGGCGCTTTTTTTATTTCTTTAGTGCCCGTTCCAGTGCTTCGACTACAATCTCCATCACCTTGATCCTGGCATACAGTTTTGAGTTTGCCTCAATGATATGCCAGGGCGCTTCTTTTGTGGAAGTGCGGACGATCATCTCATCCACTGCCTTTTCATATTCATCCCATTTATCGCGGTTGCGCCAGTCCTCTTCTGTGATCTTCCACTGCTTTTCCGGTGTTTCCTGCCGTTGTCTGAACCGTTCTGCCTGTTCATCCTTATCAATATGCATCCAGAACTTCAGTACCACCGCACCCGAACCTGCCAGATGAGCCTCCATATTATTGATCTCTGCATAAGCCCGCCGCCACTCCTGTTCGGTGGCAAATCCCTCTACTCTTTCTACCAGCACTCTTCCATACCATGTGCGGTCAAAGATCGCCATATGACCGTCCTTCGGAAATCTCTCCCAGAAACGCCAGAGATAATGGTGTGCCTTTTCGATATCATTCGGCGAGGCCACCGGTACTACTTCATACCCCCGCGGATCGATGCTCTGGGTGATCCTCTTGATCGCGCCGCCTTTTCCCCCGGCATCCCAGCCCTCAAAAGCAAGGATCACCGGAACCCGTTTCCGGTACATCTCATTGTGCAGGATGCCAAGCTTCTTCTGTAGTACCTTTTTCCGGTCCTTATACTCCTGCGGCTCCAGATCCAGCGTAAGATCTACTCCCTGCAGCACGCCGCTCAGGAGATCATCTGTCAGGGGAGATTCTGCATATTCTGCCGGAACTGCCCCCTTTTCCTTTTTTCTCACCGCCTCTTCCAGACACCCGGTGACGGTAGTCATGATCTTGCAGATTGCATATTTTTTATCCATTGCCTCTACGATCGTCCAGGGAGCATTCGACGTATCCGTCTGCACGATCATCTTGTCAAACCGTTCCATCCATATATCATAGTCTTTATTCTTTTCCCAGTCCTTCTTTGTCACCCGCCAGCTTGTACTCTTGTCCTTATCCAGTGTTTCCAGACGTTTTTTCTGTTCCTTTTTTGTAATCCCCAGGAAAAATTTGATCAGGACCATACCATCATCCGTAAACTGTTTCTCGTACAGCCTCACCTCTTCTGGTGTAAGTCTGCCTTCCACCAGTCCCTGATACCAGCTGTGATCAAAAATATCGATTCTTCCCCTCTCCGGCATTTTGATGTGATAACGCCAGAGATATGGGTGCCGCATATCTTCTTCGTACTCCTTTTCCATCGTGTAAACCTGAAATCCCCTTGGATCCAGCGGCTGGATCATGCGGTTGATCATCGTGCCCTTCCCTGCGGCTTCAAACCCCTCAAATACGATCGTGACCGGAATCCCCAGTTCCTTACATTTCCTCTGAAGTTCCCCCATCTGAATACGCAGGTGTGCCATTCTGGCATCATAATCCTGCCATTGCGCCTTTTTCTTCAGATCAATCTGTTTTAACATAAGCATACCCTCCTTTATATATTTTGACACGTTAGGATACATATATATTATCCTAAGTAATCATTAAAAATTTCTTTTGCGATCGGTACCGCATAGGTACTGCCGGTCCCGGCAGCCTCCACTACAATACTGACTACCAGTTTTTTCCCATCTTTTTCTGCATACCCCACAAACCATGCATGGGAGTCCGTTGAACCATTCTGGAATTCAGCCGATCCGGTCTTCCCTCCTGCCTTATAGGGAGTTCCACTGTACAGAGAGTGGGCAGTCCCTTCCGTCACAGTAGCGCGCATCAGCTTCTTTAACGCTTTTGCTTCCTTTTCCGTAACAGGCTGTGAATCCTTCACGGGCTCATAGGTTTCCAGTACATTGCCATCTGCATCCTCTGTATGATCAAGCAGATAAGGGCGCATCAGCGTCCCATTATTGACAGCTGCACAGACCAGCAGGGCATTCTGCAACGGCGTCACAAGAGTATCCCCCTGTCCGATAGACGCCTGCATGATATCTCCTTTAGCCGTACTATCTGTGATGGCAAAACGGGAGGTGCTCTGTTCCAGCTTCTGCAATGGCGTTTTTTTATTGTAATAAAGTGACTCACAAAGTGATTTCCAGTCAGATACCTGCAAACCGCTGCCGATCTGACAGAATGCCGCATTACAGGATTCTGCAAATGCTTCTGTGAGACCTACCCTGCCATGGATTTCCCCGCCATAACACTTGATCCTGTCGTTTCCACTGCCAATACTGCCTTTGCATACATACTGAAATTTATGATACGCTTTTTCCTCTCTCATATATTCCAGCGCCGTATACAATTTGAAGGTTGATCCAGGCGGATACAGCCCC
This sequence comes from uncultured Eubacterium sp., assembly GCA_910584875.1. Lineage (GTDB taxonomy): Bacteria > Bacillota > Clostridia > Lachnospirales > Lachnospiraceae > Eubacterium_F. The sequence goes on along the minus strand of CAJUDA010000006.1, from coordinate 104,063 downwards.
TGTGTGGCACGGTTATAAAGAGCAGAATCCTCCCCTTTATCCTCCGTCAGCTGATTCCACCTGGCGTCTGTCAGATCATTCGGATCATACGTTGGTTTACTGACCATGGCAAGGATCTTTCCTGTCTCCGGATCAATGGCAACGACTGCTCCCTTCTGGGAACCAAGGGCACTGCCCGCCGTCTGGGACAATCGCAGGCTGAGAGTTGTCACTACATTGTTCCCGGGATTCTTCTCTCCCCGGATCTCATTCAGGATTCCCAGCAGCGGGTTGACGCCGGATGTCAGCATCGTATAGCTCTCCGTGGATTCGATCCCCGTCTTGCCATGGGATAACCGTCCAGCCACATGGGCAAAAAGCCCATCATACGGATATACCCGCTTCTCATTTCCATCCTTATCTGTTTTGGTCTGTGCCAGTGCCTTTCCTTCTGCAGAGAGTATACTCCCCCGACGGACACGTTTTGCCATCAGTTCCTGCCGCTTATTGCCAGGATGATTCAGAACCTGCTCCGCATCATGTACGGCAAACCACATAATATACCCCGCCATCACCAGAAACAGAACCATAAACAGATACGTTACGATCGCCATCTCACGGTTAAGACGTTTACCTTTTTGCATTCCTTCTTTTGTCTTTATTTCTTCCTGCTGCTCCTTCCGGCTTCTCAATCCCTGTCACCTCTTCTCTGCCATTCATAACATACATTCCCTGTATAATACTAAAGATTACAATCGTCGTAATAACCGAACTCCCGCCATAACTGATCAGAGGCAGCGTTACACCAGTGGAAGGGATAAATTTGGTCACACCCCCGATGCATAAAAACACCTGAAAGATAAAGACTACACTAAGACCAAATGCCGTAAGCTTATAAAAACGTTTCTTCATCTTCATGGCAATGTTTACAAACATAATATAACTGCTGATATAAACCAGTATCAGGCATATAGAAAAAATCACTCCCAGCTCTTCCGATATAGCGGCAAAGATAAAATCACTCTCTGCCACAGGGATCGTAGAGGGCATCCCCTGCCCCAGTCCCATGCCAAAAAGTCCACCTGTACCGATGGCAAAGAGACTGTGACAGACCTGATACCCCTCCTTTGCAATATGCCCCCAGGGATCCTGCCATGCCACTACCCGGATACGCACATGGCTGAACAGACGGTAGGCAATAACGGAAGCCGCAGCTCCGGCTCCCAGTCCCGCCGCCAGATATAGCGGCTGCATCGTAGCCACATAGAGCACCACAAGATATGTGATAAAATAGATCAGTGCCGCTCCCAGATCCTTTTCTGCAACCAGGATCACCACATGGACTGCCGCCAGCGCTGTTATGACCACGATACTTTTAAACTTCTCTTTCCCATCCACCACAGTCGCTCCGGTCACCCGGGATAGCATCGCTGCCATAAAAAACACATAAATGATCTTGACAAACTCAGAGGGCTGGAGCTCTATACCGCCAATGGAAATCCAGTTCACCGCACCACCATGCTCTTCTCCTATGACAAATACAAGAAGAAGCAGGAGGATTCCTCCCAATGCATACTGCCATCCCAGTTTTTCCCAGATCGTAAACCTCTCGATAAAGAGCGGCACCAAAAGACAGATCCCCATTGCCGCCGACGCCATGATCATCTGCCTGAGAGCATATTCATACTGCAGTCTCCCCAGTATAATAAATCCGATGCTCAGGCACATCATCATATTATTGAGGACCAGTTTGGAGAGTCCTTTATAGAAAATCTGGTAGATCTTACTGAATATGATACAAAAAGCAAGCTCTGCCAACAACAAAATCACATAATTCAGCTTTTTTGTCTCTACGATCAGTACAGCACCGCACAAAAGCAGGATCAGTATGTTCAATAAGCGCTGTACGCGGAATACCCGTTCCTTTCCCTCCTGTGTCCTTCTGGCAAAAGCACGGAAACAATAAAATGTATAGATCGCAAACAGTATAATAATGACATATCGCGAAAGTTCTGCTATCAAAAGTTCCATTCTGCAATACCCTTTCTCACTTCATCTTTCTCTTCCCAGGTAAAATCCAGACGTCCGCCGGTCTGCCCTGTCCTGGTGACAGCCGGCTGTTCTGTATATATTGTATTGTAACAGTATTTACAATGATTTACCACAACAAATTTATCTCCCTTTGGCGCAGTGACCGGAATCCTCTTCTCACCGCTTCCGCACAGAGAGAGGTTTTTTGCCAGACAGCTTTCTGTGACCATCACGGGAATCCTTCCGTATATGACTGGTACCGGCGGCCGGATTCCAAATTCATGATAAACACTTTCCGCCATACGATTCTCCCGATACAGATTGGTATCAGCGATCCGGACAGCATCCGGAAATAACCGGGCGGCATACAAAATCATCGCAAAACTGTTTACAATGACATATGAAACCATATTACCGGAAAAGACATTTCCTTCTGTCTTCCATTCATGATCAAATATTTCTTTTCCTCTCCCCCTGAGTATACGTGGAAAAGACAATGCCAGCTTCCTCCCCCTGAGAAGTTCCGCCGCCTCTTTCCAGTCCCCGGAAGGCAGGTCCTCCAGTTTAAGATGGAAGATCGTATCCGGTCCGGCATAGTTCACCGCAGCGTCAAGCTGGTGAAGCTCTGCCACACTGATTATATTCAGGGGATCACATACCTGTCTTTCCGTATTATTTTCCACAGACTGTATCACGGTCTCCGGTCTTATGCCCGCTTTTCTCCGTGGAAGGGCTCTCTGTTCCCACTCTGCGATGGCACGACGCCGGAGTTCTTTCAGACCGCCTACCGGCACAAAAATATCCGGTCCGGCATCTACCACTAAGTCTTCCCAATGATAAGCCGTATTACCCAGCTGGTCCAGCCGGCGGATGATATCCTCTCTTTGCACCGGTCTTTTGGCGGCGGGCTGTACAACATCCCCGTATACGGTAATCCTGGTTCCGTACCCCTCTACGGTAAATTTCATTTTCTGCCCTGTCTCAGCGACAAACATACCCTTTAATCCCAGCGTATCCTCCATGCTGTCACAGCACTTCTGTATCCATGCCAGCAAAGCGGCATTGCGTGTCCGGTATACTTTTTGTCCCGGATAGATATGGCTGCCTCTCATTACCTTTGCCCTGACACATGTCCCAGCCGCCTCGTCCTTTCCCAGTGTATATTCATAAGCCGATCTGCCATCCTGATCCCGGAACTCCAATATATCCTGATAATGAAGGTTTTCCCTGGCGATGAATTCTGCCCTGTCTCTGTCTGCCTTCACGACCTCTCCCACCAGAACGCCATAATGCCCGTTCCTTCTAAAATCGATAAGAGTTCTTTTATCCTGTTCAAAAAGAAAGCTCTCCGAAAAACCGCCACGGTTGTACAGATCCATACTCCTCCGGTAATCACGCCATAATTCACTCTTTCTGTCTTTTACCAGATCAGAAAAAAAACTATTTCCTTTTGTCTGATAGATCTCTACATATTTTCGATAAAGGAAGGATAGATACATACTGTATTCTTTCCTCTTCATCCGCCCCTCAATCTTGAAGGAATCAATCCCCGCCTCCACAAGCTCAGGAATATGCATCAATGTACAGATATCCTTCGTGCTAAAATAATGCCCCTCTCCATAGGGGGTCTGAAAGGACAACCGGCACGGCTGCGCACACATACCACGGTTGCCGCTTCTTCCGCCGATCACCTGGCTCATCAGACACTGCCCCGAATAACAGTAGCACAGCGCCCCGTGTACAAACACCTCAATCTCAAGATCTGTCTGTTTCCCCGCTTCCCGGATCTCCTGTATCGTCAGCTCCCTTGCCGGTACATACCGGGTCACCCCGTACGGTTTCAGAAGATCAGCCTCTTCTCCTGAAAGCAACGTCATCTGTGTGCTGGCATGCAGATCCATATCCGGGAAACATTCGTGTAAAAATTTTAAAACGCCCAGATCCTGTACGATACAGGCATCCAGTCCCTCTTCATATAACGGGAGGATCAGGGGGTAAAGATCTTCCTCCAGTTCCCGGTCTGTCAGCAGGGTATTCACTGTCAGATATATTTTCTTTCCCCGCAGATGCGCATAATGCAGCGCCTGGATCAATTCCTCCACCGATGGGTTATCTGCGAAAGCGCGGGCGCCAAAACGCTTCGTCCCGACATAAACAGCGTCTGCTCCCATTTTCAACGCACCATACAATCCCTCAATGGATCCGGCAGGCGCCAGAATCTCTACTCGCCGCATATTCCACAATTCCCTCCTTCGCTCAATGGCGTACCCCACTAGCGCTGCCACGCTACGATGAAAAGGGAACTGAAAAGCAATACTGTGACCACTTATCAATCCCCTTGCTATCAATTCCCCTGTGCTATTTTCTCTGTTTCAGTCTCGTCTCGAGCTCTATGATCTTCTTCTCCGCATCCTCCAGTGCTTTTTCCAGTTCATCCATCTTCTTTTCATTGTTCTTTTCCTGCTCCTGAAGATCAATGATCTTATGCTTCATATCCAGTACGGTCTTGTCCTTTTCCTGGCTCTCCGTGCGGTAATCCTTTGCCTTTTTTTTCGTCTTAAAATAATCATCCGCGATATTGATCGCCAGAAGAACATTCCGGACATCCAGATCCATCCGGTGATAATACTCCTTCTTCTTAAACTCTGCAAATTTACGGTTGATATAGGATGCGATCTGCTGCAGATACTCATCGCTCTCAAATCCACATATTGTATACTTTCGTCCTTCGATAAGAACTTCGATATCATTTCTGCTTTTCATCGGTTCACCTCGTCACTCTTTCTGACAATAGTATACATGAAATATCACGGTTCGTCAAACAGTTATGATCCTCTGCTTTACCGATCAGTTCCCGGACGGAAGAAATGGACGGAGTACATCTGCCATCTGGTTCACCGGCATAGACTGCAGATAGATTTTACCAGGTCCGGTGACTACGGTATTAAAGAATCCCTCGCCGCCTAACAGCTTGTTCTTCAGACCCTTCACAGATGTGATCTCCATCTTACAGGTTCCCTCCATGGCAGCAAGATATCCGGTATCGATCACCATAGACTGACCAGCTGCCAGTTCATACTCTTTTACATGACCGTCGATCTCAACAAAGGCAGTCCCGTTCCCGGATAACTTCTGCATAATAAATCCCTCACCGCCAAACAGACCGCTCCCCAGCTTTTTCTGGAATGCCACAGACAGGGTTACACCGTCCGTAGAGGCAAGAAATGCACTCTTCTGAGCTATGATCTCCTTTCCAGTGCCCACTTCAAAGGCAAGAATCGATCCAGGGAAGCTGGATGCATAGGCAATCTGCCCCGGTCCGCCTTCCGCCGTATAACGGTTCTGGAACATCGCTTCTCCGCTAAACATGCGTCCGATCATCTTCCCGGCGCCGCCTCCTACCGTCTCCATTTTCATGTTAGGAGTCATCCAGGACATAGCTCCTTTCTCTGTGATCATTGTCTCACCGGCATCCAGATCACAGATCACAACCGGCAATGGTGCTCCTTCAATTGAATACTTCATCTAACAGTACCTCCTCATAATTTGATGCTTCTATTTTACCACATTTTCCCCGTTATGAAAAGTAGAATGATACCGCCGCCCGTCTGCAAACTCTAGGAAATCCCAAAATGCAGATATGTCTTATCTGCCACAACCCGTCCTCTCGGCGTGCGGTCGATCAGCCCGTTCTGGATCAGATACGGTTCATATACCTCTTCAATCGTGCCACTGTCTTCCCCGATACTGACAGCCAGTGTTTCCAGCCCGACAGGACCGCCATTAAATTTATTGATCATCGCCATCAAAAGTGCCCGGTCTGTATTGTCCAGTCCCAGTTTATCTACCTCCAGCAGATCCAGGGCGAAATTCGCCACTTTATTGGTAATGACACCGTCATATTTCACCTGGGCAAAATCCCGGACCCGTTTGAGCAGGCGGTTGGCAAGCCGAGGCGTCCCCCGCGAACGTCTCGCGATCTCCACCGCTCCCTCCTGTTCGATCTCAACACGAAATACTTTTGCCGAACGGAGTACAATTTCTGTCAGTTCTTCCAGCGTATAAAATTCCAGTCTGTGAACCACGCCAAAACGGTCCCTGAGAGGCGCTGTCAGCATACCGGCACGAGTAGTAGCACCCACCAGTGTAAATTTCGGAAGGTCGAGGCGGATACTCCTCGCCGCTGCCCCCTTGCCGATGACGATATCAATCACATAATCTTCCATCGCCGGATATAACACCTCTTCCACCTGACGGTTTAACCGGTGGATCTCATCGACAAAAAGCAGATCGCCATCCTGGAGATTGTTCAGGATCGATGCCATCTCACCCGGTTTCTCAATCGCAGGTCCCGAAGTGATCCGGAGATTCACATCCATTTCATTGGCGATGATGCCTGCCAGCGTCGTCTTCCCCAGTCCCGGCGGTCCATACAAAAGCACATGATCCAGTGCCTCTTCTCTCGCTTTCGCCGCCTCAATATAAATCTTCAGATTTGCCTTTGCCTTCTCCTGCCCAATATAATCTGTCAGAAGCTTGGGACGCAGGCTGTTTTCGATCTTATAATCCTCTTCCATGATATCCGTGGAGATCACTCGTTTTTCCATCCAATTCCTCATTTCTCTGATCTGTCAGTGCATTCTGGCTAACCAATCGTTTTCAGACTTTGTTTCAGCAGTTCCTCTACCGTCATATCGGGAGTTACACTCACTGCCCGGACAGCGCGGGAAGCCTCTGTTCCTGAATACCCAAGAGCAACCAGCGCCTGGATGGCATCATTTCTGACCTCTTTATCCGGAGCAGCGGATGCGCTTCCAGTCAGGGCATCTGCTGTCTCCGGCGGTGTATCCAGCATATCTTCCAGCCGGCACTTATCCCGCAGTTCAAGGATCACCTTACTCGCCGTCTTGTTTCCAATCCCGGGCGCCTTAGATATGCTCTTCGCATCATCAGAAAGAATGGCGAAACGCAGCGTATCCACATCCATCACAGACAGAATCCCCAGAGCCCCTTTCGGTCCGACCCCGTTAACCGTGATCAGCAGTTTGAACATTTCCTTTTCATCCCGGGTGCGAAAACCAAACAGCTGCATGACATCTTCCCGCACATGCATATAAGTATAGATCTTTACCTCATTACCCACCTGCGGAAGTTCCGGCAGGATAGAGCCGGGAACCAGGATCTCCATCCCCATTCCCTGGTTCTCTATCACGATCCGGTCCTCTTCCACCATATCCAGTATTCCCTTTACAAATGCGATCATAAATTCCTCCTATACCAGTGTATCAAAAACATGCAGAATCTGCTGTATCATCCTGCGTTTCAGCGGGCGGTCTTTCCATTCCTCATAGGTGATCTCCCTGCTCTCTTCAAAGGTCTGCACAAAATCTCTCTCCACCTTCTTCAGAAATTCCTCATCATATACCCATACACCGTTTTCATAGTGGAGATAAAAGCTGCGGTAATCCATATTGATCGTACCTACTACGGCACAGTGCTCATTCATCACAACCTTTGAATGGATAAATCCCGGCAGATATTCATAAATCCGGATACCATTTTTCAACAGAATGCCGTAATGGTATTCTGTCATCCACTTGATATATTTCTTATCCGGGATATAGGGCGTGATGATGCGCACGTCCACACCCCGGCGTACTGCCTCCAGAAATGTATCCACCATAAACTCTTCCAGGATCAGATACGGCGTCATAACATACAGCTTTGCCCCGGAATACTGGATCATCTGTTTATATATGTTCCCTACCAGGGAACGGGCGTCCAGTGCCGGACCATCCCGCAGTACATGACAGTACATATCACTTGCCGGAAACGGGAGTCCCGGACGGTATTTGTCATATTTTATCTCATCCTCCCAGGCACAGACTGTCCACAGCTCAAGAAAAGTAATCGTCATCCCCCATACGGCATCTCCGGTAAGCCGGATCCCGGCATCTTTCCAGATGCCAAAACGTTCTACCAGATTGGCATATTCATCTGCCAGATTAAAGCCCCCGGTATAAGCAATGTTTCCATCGATCACCACAATCTTCTGATGATCCCGGAAATTCATAAATAATTTGCTGACATACCGGTGGATTGGATTGAATACTTCAACCTGGATCCCCTCTCTTCGCAGATTCGCTGCGAAATCCTTCCCGGTCCGCAGCAATGCGCCAAAATCATCATAGAGAAATTTAACCTCTACTCCCTCTTCTACCTTGCGCTTCAGAATGGGATGCATCTTATCCCACAAAGCTCCCTCTGCCACGATAAAAAATTCAATAAAGATAAATTTTTTCGCCTGCTCCAGATCGACAAACAGATCTTCAAAAGCATCTTCACCAAAGGGATAATACCTGGCCTGATTATTTTTATAGATCGGAGATCCCTCTGCCTGCATATACCGGGACATACGGGAACTGACCGGATGTCTGGATACAAATTCCCGGGATACACTGACGTCCTCTTTAAGATGGGTATCCACTTCCCGGATCTGGTGTTTAATGATCTGATTCAGTTTATTTCTCTTTCCCACTTTCCCCCACAGGGCAAACATAATATATCCGGATATCGGGAGCACGACAATGATACAGAGCCACGCAAATTTATATGTCATACTGCGGCTGTTGTTTGTCAGTGTCACGATGGCAAGCACGCCGGCGATTTCCAGAAGTACATAAAAAGTAGAAGAAAACTGACGAAGAAAGAACGGCAGGATCAATATCACGGCAAACTGAAACGCCACGAGCAGGGCGACGACACAGGCACGCAGAAAACCGCTCAGACTGTTCTGAACCCTACCTTTTAAGCCCCGTAAATGCTTTAATTCTCTTAATTTTTCCTGTATGTCAATTCTCATTGCCGTCACCCTTTTTCTATTGTTTCAACTAATCATACCACAAGGTTTTGATTTTTTCAAATATTGTTGCTGATAAAGAGAATTTATAATACAATGATGATATGAAATCATCCGGGAGGCGATACAGATGGAACAGATCGAACAAAAGATAGCGATGGCGCCTGACACACTGAAAAACTGCCAGCAGGCTCTTCCTTTCCCCGCCGGGGACATATGCTTCTTTGATATCGAAACCACTGGCCTGTCACCGCAGGTCTCTTCCCTCTATCTGATCGGAGCCGCCTGGTTCACCGGAGAAACACTTTCTCTCAGGCAGTGGTTTGCCGACGATTATATCAGCGAGAAAGAGATCCTTATCTCTTTTGCCGGTTTTGCAGAAAAATTCTCTGTCTTTGTCCATTACAACGGAAACACCTTTGATATCCCCTATCTCGAAAAGAAATATCTGTCCCATGGCATGCGTTCCCCCTTTTCCGGGAAAGAAAGCATGGATCTGTACCGCCTGGCAGGGAAAAAAAGAAAATGGTTTGGCACGGAAAATATGAAACTGACAACAATGGAACGCTTTCTTGGATTTAAGAGATCCGATCAATATACAGGAAAAGACTGTATCCAGCTCTATACTGAATATATGCAGAAGAAATTTTTTCGGGACAGTCTTATGGAAAAGCGCAGAAACCAGCTCCTTCTCCATAATCATGATGATCTGTACGGCACCGTCCTGTGCAGTCAGCTTCTGACATATACCTCGTATAAGCCAAAAAAACCTGCCTGTCTTATAGAACGACAATATCCGGAAAAACCGGTACTGATCCTCTCGGACACGATCACAGGATGTTTTCCTGTCTCCTTACATACAGAACAGGATCACATCCACTATGCCTTTGACACAGACCGGATGGAAATTTCCATTCCACTTTATAAAGGAACACTGTACCATTTTTATAAGGATTACAAAAACTACTATTATCTGCCGGAGGAAGATATGGCAGTCCACAAAAGCGTCGGTATCTACGTCGATCCGTCTCACCGTCAGAAAGCCACTGCCGCCAGTTGCTATATAAAAAAATCCGGGCTGTTTCTGCCTCTGCCCGGAAAATTTGTGCCGGAATCCCTGCCTCTGTTTAAAAAAGAGAGAAAAGACCGCACATCGTTTCTTTTCATAGACGAAAAAGAACCCGCACTGTCCGAAGACTTCCTGTGCGGATTCCTGTCTCATCTATTCTGATCCGGTCTGACGGAGCCAGACTATGCCAGCTGGGCTTTCATAACTTCCACTGCCTTTACCAGCGCTTCCGGGATCGCCTGCGGATTTTTGCCGCCCGCCTGTGCCATATTCGGTCTGCCGCCGCCACCGCCGCCGACAACAGCTGCCACTTCTTTGATCAGGTTCCCGGCATGAGCTCCCTGATCCATCGCACCCTGTGTCGCCATGGCAAGCAGATTCACTTTGCCGCCGTTCTCACAGGCAAAAACGATAAAAGCCTCTCCCAGCTTATTCTTCGTCTCGTCGCCAAGATCACGCATGCCATTCATGTCAATGTCTGTCAGCTGTTTCGCCAGTATGCGGATTCCATTTACTTCTTCGGCCTCACTGGTCACATCGCCGGCTGCCTCCTTTGCGATCTTTGCCTTGAGCTTATCATTTTCTTTCTGCAGCGCCTTCAGTTCTTCCTGAAGAGACCGGACCTTTGCCGGGACTTCCTCCGGCACTGCTTTCAACAGGCGTGCCGTCTTCTGAAAACTCTTCTCCATCTCATGATAGTGCTCCATAAGCCCTGCCCCGGTCAGCGCTTCAATACGCCGCACGCCAGCAGCCACACCACCTTCTGACACAATACGGAACGCAGAAATATTCTGTGTATTGGCAACATGGGTACCACCGCATAATTCGGAACTGAAATCCCCCATCTGTACTACACGGACGATCTCTCCATATTTTTCTCCAAAAAGCGCCATAGCGCCTGTCTTCTTCGCCTCTTCGATTGACATTTCCTTTGTCACGACCGGCAGCCCCGCCTGAATCTCCCGGTTGACGATCTCCTCCACCTTTTCGATCTCCTCCGGCGTCATCGGAGAAAAGTGTGTGAAGTCAAACCGCAGCTTGTCCTGGTCCACAAGAGATCCCTTCTGCTCCACATGGTCTCCCAGCACAAGACGCAGTGCTTTCTGCATCAGATGAGTCGCGCTGTGGTTATTTGCGGTGAGATTCCTCCGGCTCTCATCAACTGTAAGCGTCGCCGTCTCACCCTTCTGGATAATTCCTTCTTCCATCCTGCCCACATGACCGATCTTCGTTCCCTGCAGTTTCACAACATCCTCCACGACAAAACGTCCGCCCGCCGTGGTGATCACACCTGTATCCGCAGCCTGACCGCCCATTGTGGCATACATCGGAGTCTCTTCCACGAGGATCGTACCCTCCTGTCCTGCCACCAGTTCATCCACGATCGCATCGCTGGTAGTCAGAACCGTGATCTTCGATGTATGGGACAATCTATCATAACCGACGAATTTACTCTCTATCGAAGCGTCTATGGACTGGTATACGGTCACATCCGCCCCCATATAATTCGTCGTCTCCCTCGCCTCACGAGCCGTCCTTCTCTGGTTTTCCATCGCCTTATGAAAACCGTCTTCATCGACAGAAAATCCTTTTTCATCAAGGATCTCGATCGTCAGGTCCATAGGAAATCCATAGGTATCATAGAGACGGAATGTATCCTCTCCCGACAGTACCTTGCTGCCGCTCTTCTCCAGTTCTTTCATCATATCGCCCAATATGGAAAGTCCCTGGTCGATGGTCTTGTTAAAATTCTGTTCTTCCACCGTGATCAGTTTAAGAATATAGCTTTCACGGTCTGCCAGTTCCGGATAACCGGTGTAGGATTCCTCGATCACCTTTTTACTGAGTGCCGCCAGAAATTCCCCTTTGATCCCCAGCAGTCTGCCATGGCGTGCAGCACGGCGCAGCAGGCGCCGCAGCACATATCCCCTTCCCTCATTGGAGGGCGTAATGCCGTCCGATACCATAAATGTCACTGAACGGATATGGTCTGTGATCACACGGATCGACACGTCCTTTTTATATTCTTCTCCATAGACAGCGCCGGCAAATTCACATACCTTCTCCCGGATCGCTTTGATCGTATCCACATCAAAGATCGATTCCACATCCTGCATTGCCACAGCAAGACGCTCCAGGCCCATACCAGTATCAATGTTTTTCTGTTCCAGCTCTGTATAATTGCCATTTCCGTCATTGTCAAACTGGGTAAATACATTGTTCCAGATCTCTACATAGCGGTCACACTCGCAGCCGACCGTACAGTCTGGTCTGCCACAGCCGTACTTCTCCCCGCGGTCATAGTAGATTTCGGAACACGGTCCGCAGGGACCAGCGCCATGCTCCCAGAAATTATCTTCCTTGCCAAAACGGAAGATCCTCTCCGGCGCGATCCCGATTTCTTTTTCCCAGATCTCAAATGCTTCCTCATCTTCTTTGTATACCGATGGGTATAACCGGTCCTCCGGGATTTCCATCACCTTCGTCAAAAATTCCCATGACCAGGCGATCGCCTCCCGTTTAAAATAATCCCCAAAAGAAAAATTCCCCAGCATCTCAAAAAATGTACCATGCCTCGCCGTCTTCCCTACATTTTCTATGTCTCCGGTACGGATACACTTCTGACAGGTGGTAACCCGCTTCTTCGGTGGAATCTCCTGTCCTGTAAAATATGGTTTCAACGGTGCCATACCGGCATTGATCAGCAGAAGACTCTTGTCATTCTGCGGAACAAGGGAAAAACTTGGCATTACCAAATGATCCTTGCTCTCAAAAAAGTCCAGGTACATCTTTCGCAATTCGTTTAATCCATAGGGTTTCATTCCTGTTGCCTCCTAAATCATATGTCAGATTATCAAAGTTTGAAAAACTCAAGATTTTCGCGTATTTTCTCTGCCAGTGTTTCCAGCTGGTCCGCCTTTTCCGCAAGGACGCTGATCGTTGTATTCAGATTATCCATCGACGCTGTCGTCTGTTCCGTCGCCGATGCATTCTGTTCTGTCACAGAGGACAGATTACGGATCACCTCCGTCACATTCTCTCTCGCATCATCACATGCTGACGATCCGGTGCGGATATCTTTAATCTTCGTCATGGAGGACTGGATACCATCGCTGACATCCTGGAATTTCCTTCTCGTCTGGCTGAGCTTCTGCTGCTGTTCATGGATGATATTGTGCATATGCTCCATGGCGTCCACCGTATTCCGGGACTCTGCCGCCAGATTGCGGATGACTTCACCGATCGTAGCCGCCGAACGGTTTGATTCCTCTGCCAGTTTCTGGATCTCTGTCGCCACAACGCCAAAGCCCTTGCCGGCATCCCCGGCACGCGCCGCTTCAATACTGGCATTCAGGGAAAGAAGATTCGTCTCTTCTGCGATCGACGAGATCAGTTTCACGGATTCCTGTATCTTATTAACCGATTCATCCGTCAGATTTACCTGGTTCTCGATCATCTTAACCGCTTCATATGTCTTCTCACTGGAAGCAGAAAGCTCTTCGATAATCCCCTCCGCTTCTCCTTTTGACAGCTCCATGGATTCAGAGGTCTGATAGAGGACGCCCACCTCCTCTACAATCTGGTCAATCGTCGTACCCATATTATTTACCTGCTGTGTCGCTTTTTCAAAGTCCTCCACCTGGGTAAGCGCACCCTGTGAGATGTCTTCCACTGCCATCGTAACCTCATTCACAGTGATCTTCGTATTCCCGGCAAAATTATTTAATTCCTGACCTGCCTCTGACAATACGATTGATGAATTTTTCAAATCTGCCAGGAAATTGTGTAGTTCATCCATCAATCCCCGCAGCGCTTTTGCCATCAATCCCAGCTCGTCTTTTCGCTTCATCATTTTTTTATCAATAGAAACCGTCAGATCACCCTGGGAGATATCATCCAGCAGACGCCCTGCTCTTCTCACTGCTCTGCCGATACGGCTGGCGATCAAAAGCACCAGAACCGCTGCAAATACAAACAGGATAGCAGCCAGAATAAGGATCGCGATCGTATTTTCCTGGATCATCTTATCCGTACTTTCCACTGGTTTTACCGTGAGGATCATACCGATGACATCTCCCCCCGGATTCTTCAGCGGCGCATAATATGCGTAATAGTAGAGATCATTCACCAGGGCATTGTTATCTGTGTATTCTTCCTTCCCTTCGATTACCTTTTTCACCACTTCTGCCGGTGCCTTCTCACCCCGGATCTTCTCCCCGGTTTTGTGACTGGTCATAGAAGTGGCGGCTACCGTATCGCCAAAGAAAAGGGAAACCTCCACATCAGAATCAGCAACAAAACTGTCCAGCATGGATTCGTTTTTTGTGATCTCATATTCTCCCTTGCGCAGATAGTTACCATTCATTTCATATTTGCCCCGGTCAAGTGTGTCATAAGCGCCCTTCACACTATAACTCAGATCCTTCAGTCCGGATATGGTCTGCTCGGCAAGACTTGTCCGCATGGAATGTACCGTATAGGTTGTGATAACGACAGCAAGCAGGATCAGCGGGACCAGAGTTATCGCAAAAATCTCCATTCTGATCGAGATTTTCGCCTTCTTTCCCTTTTTCGCTTTCTGTTTTACCATTTTCTGCGGTTTTGGTTTATCTGGCTTCTTCCTTTTTTCTGTCTTTTTCGGCTTTTCCGCCTTCTTTGGCTTTTCTGCCTTCTGCTGCTTTGCCTTCAGCTGCTTTTCCTGTTTCTTCCTTGCCCGTTCTTCCTGCTTCGCCTTTTTTTGTTCCTGTTTCGCAACGTTCTTCTCTTTTTTCATACCAATCCCTCGATTATAAATTTGTATGTCGTGATATCCCTTTACCTGCGGATCTTCACTTTCGCCGCCTTGCTCCATTTGCCATATACCTTTTTACCATTTACCTTTTTATACGCCCTGACTCTGAAATAATATGTCTTTTTCTTCGTCAGCTTTTTAATCGTAAATTTCCTTTTGGAAGTCGTTTTCTTCTTCGTCTTTTTTGACGGGAATTTCTTCTTCAAAGAATACTGGACCTGGTATCCTTTCGCACCAGATACTTTTTTCCATGTCAGTACTGCCTTTTTCTTTTTTACATTTTTCGCTCTCAGGGATTTAACCTGAGCAGGCTTTTTCACCGTACTCTTCACGGTTTTATTTTTTTGATCTGACACAGCTGTCGTCTGCTTTATCTGGACACCAGATGCCGCTACAATATACTGAATAGAAGAAGTCTCCGCTGAGTACAGATTATCCTTCACTGTTGTATTCAGTTTCTTCACTGCGCCGTCTTTTTCCGTATACACATACAGACTCGTATCCTTTGCCGCCATGCTCTGTGCCACGGGAACATAAACGCGGTAGGAGGATTCCGGTGTCTTCGTATCCGTCATATAATAAACCGCCATACTGCTGTCCGATTTGCAGCCAAGCTTACTCTTTATCGTACGGAACACCTGATCCCCCGGTTTCAGTGTTGAAACGGTAAGGGATGGACCGGTACGCTGTCTGTCCTGAGGATAGGATGCCGTCGCAAAAATCCCTGTCTTATCATCAACAATCGCAAGATCACCCGATGTGGATGACCGGCCATTGGCTGCATTTCCGATCGTATACATATCACAGTCATACCCGGTGACCGTCGTACGGATTCCCTCCAGCTGTGCATACACGCCAACGGCACGGCGGGCGATCACTTTGGAAAGATTCGGAAGTCCAACCCGTAATGCAGACGGCTGTTCCAGTTCACGATAATTTTCCTCTGCCTGGTTACTATCCATATAGTAAACATGATCTGCCAGCTTTTCGGAAGCCGCTGCTTCCAGCTTTGGCATCATCTGATCCATCGCTGCGGCAAAGCGCCCTGCTCCATATACCGTACCGGATGAAGTCTTCCCACCCAATGCAGTGATTTTGGAACAATCCTTCATATACTGATGATATTTATCCATCAGTGACTGATTCTGATAAATCACATGGAAAAGTGGATAATCCGGGTACACGGATGAAGCGTTTCCCCTCACAAGGTCTGGCGTAAACATCCGGTCCACATCCCAGTTCGCCACATCTTCTGCTGTATAAGGAGTAAAAAAGCAGCCCCAGCCCAGATCATAATCCCACGGTATCACAAGACTTTTCCCCTGTTTATCCACATACAGGCCAAAATTCTGCTGTTTATTAAACATATTATCCATCTGTATGATAAAACTGTGTGTCGCAAAATAGCGGACTGCCTCGTCCACATTCATAATCTGATTCAACAGCTGAACATAACCGGAACTGTTGACATCGACCGCCTTTCCCGAAAAATCTTTTCCCTCGCTGAGCAGATTCAGCTTCTCTTCCCAGGTAAGAACCGTCGGAAGCATCTCTGCCACGTCCTACAGAGTATCTTCGTCATCTTCCCACAAACCGCTCTGTCCGGACAGCGGGGTATCCTTTTCTACAAGATAATCTTTTTGTTTCTCGTCTTTATGAAGTGCCGCCGCCAGGGAATCCATCGTAAATTTCCCTGCCGCATCTTTATATATATCAAGACCGGCATCATAATGCAGTTTTGTCCCCTCCGGTTTGGTAAGATAATCACTGATCTCTCCGGAATCCTTTTTCAGATACTGCTCCAGGATTGAACCGTCCATCGCTTCCAGCATAAAATACACACCATAATATTCACCATTGATATACAACTTTGCCAGTCCATACTGGGGAGTAGGCACACCCATCTCCGTCATAAGCTTCAGTGCACAGTACTCCTTCATCATTGTTCTGTCAAAAAAGAAATTATTAAAACTGATCTTGTTACAGCCATAAAAATTCTGGGTAGCTGTATATCCTTTTTTCTTCTTGATGTATTTGCCAAAATTAATCGTAAATGAAAAACGGTCACTGTCTGATTTATTTGTCTCAGCCAGTGTATAATTCCCTTTTGTTTTCAGACCGGTATACTTCAGTGACTGATCTCCGATCGTGACCTGATCTGTCATAACCGTAGGTTTTTTCGCTGCATTCTGGAACATATAATTCAGATTGGTCTCATCCACACTGATCTTCACCGTCTGAATATCATCCTTCAGGAAATAGGCATCGTATGCGCCGTCCTTTGCATCACGCTGCATACTCATGTTGACATCATATTCTTCCGGACCGGGAGGTGTATCCTTAAGCTGGTCTTTCCCGATCGTCTCCGAAACCGTCCCATGTGCCGCCTGAGCCACAACAGCAGAAGGGACTGCTGTCCCAAATGTCAGCCCCGCAACAAGTGTAACTACTAAAATAGATTTCCCCCAACTTCCTTTCACATTACCACTCTCCTTCAAGATGACTCATATTTGAATACAAATATGGTTTATAAGCAATTTCCTGCTTTATTCATGTGCTGCATGCAGTTTTTCTTTCAGATCCACTGCCTTATCCTTAATCCGTTTCTGAACATTTTTTCCCACCAGCACTTTCGATACATGTCTTGCCGCTGCTTCATTATCACCGATCCGCCTCGCCAGCTCTGCCAGCAGATACAAGAGTGTATACTGGTCCATACCGCACATCGGAAAGTCCTCTTTGCTGAATGCAGATTCAAATCCCTCATAAGCATTCGTCAGGAGTTCCTTCTCCTCGGTGGCAAGCTCCATCACCTCATCCTTGTTATATTCCTCCTGCTGCAGCAGCATCTCACGCTTTCCACGGTAAAGCCAGGCAAGCTTCAGACAGGTATAGGCGCGCTCACTGTTTTTCCCATTTTTCACCACTGTATTGAGCAGCGCCAGCTTATGACGCATAATCGCATCGTCATAGCTGTACACTTTATCTTCTTTGTCTTCAAATGAAAACGTCTTGGAAATCTGCTCTTTGATATTCGCCGCCTGTCTTGCCATAATAAAATTAAAATACCGGTTCAGAGCAGCATACCCGCATTTGGGGCAGAGTACGGCATCATATTTCAGGGCGTCCACTCCCATATACTTAGGCCGCAGATCCGTATCTGCTCCTGCCAGCCGGACCTTCCCCGTTCGTACCATTTTACTTTTGAATTCATTATCACAGACGGGACAGGTATAGCTTTTTTCAAACAGCAGATCTTCTTCCATTACTTCCTTTTTATGATCCTTGTTTTCCCCCTTTTCCTGTGATTTGTCATCTGTTTTTTCCTGAAACACATCTACTTTGTTTGTTCCCTTCAGACCAAAGCTTTCCAGCCCAGCAAAAATATTTTTCATATCCATTTCCCTTCCTTATATATTTATTTTGGACGGTAAGAACTTTTCAACGATACAATGCGGTTGAAAACCAGATGTTCCTCCGTAGTATCCTTTGTATCCACACAAAAGAATCCGGTACGCATAAATTGAAATTTATCTCCCGGTCTGGCTTCGGCAAGCGCCGGTTCCATAAAGCATTCTTCACAGACCGT
Organism: uncultured Eubacterium sp.; assembly: GCA_910584875.1. Taxonomy (GTDB): domain Bacteria; phylum Bacillota; class Clostridia; order Lachnospirales; family Lachnospiraceae; genus Eubacterium_F. The sequence continues at coordinate 85,744 of CAJUDA010000006.1, read as the reverse complement.
CAGTGAATTGGGATTCACATTGACCGATCCGTCTTCATTGTAAACACCTTTTTCCTCGTCTACAATATTTTCATAGAGACGAACCTCTGCCCGGGCTGCCGTTTCTGCCGCTACCCAGTGGATGGTCCCCTTTACTTTCCTTCCTGTAAATCCAGAACCACTCTTCGTCTCGGGATCATATGTACAATGGACTACCGTCACATTTCCTTCCTCATCCGTCTCATAACCGGTACATGTCACAAAATAAGCACTCATAAGACGGACTTCATTGCCCGGAAACAGACGAAAATATTTCTTCGGCGGTTCGATCATAAAATCATCCCGCTCGATATAAAGTTCCCGTCCAAATGGAACCTTCCTCGTACCGAGATCTGGATTTTCCTGATTATTCGGAACATCCAGATACTCCACCATGCCTTCGTCATAATTATCAATAACCAGTTTCACCGGATCCAGTACAGCCATCATACGCGGCTGGCTCATCTTCAGGTCCTCACGGATACAATATTCAAGCATCGCATAATCCACCGAACTGTTGGATTTGGAAACCCCGCATAATTCCATGAATTTCCGTATAGATGACGCCGTATACCCACGGCGGCGCAATGCCGTGATCGTCACAAGGCGGGGATCATCCCAGCCGTCTACGATTCCGTCTTCCACAAGTTTTTTGATATACCTTTTTCCTGTCACAACATTAGTCAGATACATCTTGGCAAATTCAATCTGCCTTGGCGGCACCTCAAATTCACACTCCTTTACAACCCAGTCATACAGAGGACGATGGTCTTCAAACTCCAGGGTACAGATTGAGTGGGTGATCCCCTCCACCGCATCCTCGATGGGATGGGCAAAATCATACATCGGATAGATGCACCACTCATTTCCTGTATTATGATGCTGCAGATGCGCCACCCGGTATAGAATGGGATCGCGCATATTGATATTTGGCGATGCCATATCGATCTTTGCACGCAGCACATGAGATCCGTCTTCGCATTTACCATTCTTCATATCTTCAAAAAGTTTCAGATTCTCTTCTACTGACCGGTCCCGGTAAGGGCTGTTTTTTCCCGGTTCCTTCAGGGTACCGCGGTACTGGCGGATCTCTTCCGGTGAAAGGTCGCAGACATACGCCTTCCCCTTCCTTATCAGCTTAACGGCACATTCATACATCTGCTGAAAATATCCGGATGCAAAATAAACAGGTGGTTTCTCCCCGCAGATCCACTCCACATCAGCCATAATGGAATGTACAAATTCTTCCTTCTCTTTCTGGGGATTCGTATCATCAAACCGGAGATTAAAGGTTCCATGGTACTGCTTCGCCAGTCCCTGATTGAGGATGATGGATTTCGCATGACCGATATGCAGATACCCGTTTGGTTCTGGTGGAAAACGGGTCACTACCTTATCGTAAACTCCTCTCTCCAGATCCTGATCTATCTCGTTTTCAATAAAATTTCTGGTAATAACCTCTTCCTTGATCTCTGACATACAAAAAAGCCTCCTTAGCATATCTTCTTTCATGATACCACAAAGAGGCTTTTAAGAAAAGGAAAATTTTTAACTTCTTTATAAGGACAAGAGTCGGCAGAATAACCGGCTGAAACGACTGATAGTTTTTCTAAGGCAGGCGCACTATGATCCTGGTCCCCAGGCCCTCTATCGACAGGATCTCAAAATATCCTTTATGCTTGTCCACAATCCATTTGGCGATGGACAGACCAAGTCCAGAACCGCCCGCTTCACTGCCCCGGACTTCCTCTGACCGGTAAAACCGTTCAAAAATATGGGATATATCCTGTTCCATCATACCAATGCCCGTATCCTGTACATAAAAAAAAGGAATTTCTTCCTGCATTCCTGTGGCAAAAATAATCTCATCCTGCGCTTTTGTATATTTCCTGGCATTATCTGCCAGAATCCGCATCGTCTGCTTCAGCATAATAGGATCCCCCATAACCATAATATCTCCGGGTTCTCCCTCCGCCAGTTCCCGAAATGAATAGTCGTGATCGGAATCAATCATAACAAACTCCTCATACACTTCCCGCATAAGTTCTCTCAGAGATACCTTCTCCCGCACAAGCTGATGCCGCCCACTATCGGAACGCGCCAGAAACAAAAGTTGTTCTACAAGAGTAGACATGTGCTCGGATTCATGTTTGATGGCTGAAATTCCTTCCTCTAGTACCGTTTCATCCTCCTTGCCCCAGCGGTCCAGCATATTAACATACCCCTGGATCACGGAGATCGGTGTCCGCAGTTCATGGGAAGCATCCGAAACAAAGCGGGACTGCTGGCGGTAAGATTCCCTCATCCGGTCCAGCAGACGGTTGATGGCAAGCTCCAGACCCTGAAAATCCTTATCTCCGATATGCAGATGCTCAGTCTCATTTTCCGGGTCCATGTGGGATATCGCATCCTCCAGAAGATGAAATTTACTCTCGTCGAAAGCAATGCTGCTGAGTTCCTCCGCTTTTTTTGCCAGTTCATTGAGTGTTCTCATCTGGTAACGCACCCTTTTTGCCCCAAACAACAGATTGCGCAGAAGGGAAAAAATCTGCATAACGATCACAACAGCGAGACAGACGATCAGGAAGCCAAATACATTGACTTCAACAGGGATCCACCAGCACACAAGCGCCATCAGTGCCACGACGATGTCCATCCAGAAATAGGAGGAAAACTGCCTGCCCACAAATTCCCGGTTGATGCGGCGCGCCGTAGATGATGTCTTTACGCCCTCTTTTTTCTGCATTCACCTCACCTGTCCTCTCGAATCACATATCCCATACCCCGGACCGTCTGGATCATATGAATCCCAAAGCACTCATCAATCTTACTCCTGAGATGGCGGATGTAAACATCAATGATATTAGTCGCTCCTACATAATCGTATCCGCAGACCTGGTCCAGAAGGACGTCCCTTGTCATTACCCTGTTTTTATTTTCCAGAAGGATCTTCAGCAATTCAAATTCCCGGTTTGTCAGATCGATCGGTTCCTGTCCGTAATACACCTGATAACGTTCTTCATCCAGGATCAGCCGGTCAAAAGAAAGACATGTGGCTCCCCGGTCTGATGCCCCCTCCCCATTTCCGGCTGCCGCCCCGCTCTTTTTCAGCACAAGACGGATCCTTGCCAGAAGTTCCTCGATCGCAAAGGGCTTCGTAATATAATCATCCGCACCGCCGTCCAGACCTGCCACCTTATCCATGACCTCATCCCGTGCCGTTAGTAAGATCACAGGAAGCGAAGACGTCTTCCTCAGACGCCGGAGCACTTCAAAACCACTTAGCTCCGGGAGCATGATATCAAGCAGCATCAGGTCATACTTCCCACTCTGTGCGGCAGAGAGACCCTCCCTGCCATTCATAACCTTTTCCACCTGATATCCCTCATGGGTCAGCTCCAGTTCCACAAAACGGGCAAGTTTTTCCTCATCCTCCACGATCAGTATTCTCTCTGCCATATTTCCTCCCCGCCCTTATTTTATTTGTCTGTGAAATCACTTTTAATCGAATCTGCTGCATCCGCCGCGCGGTCCATCGCTTTATTTACATCCACATGAACCTCTCCCACGCCTTCAAAAGAATAACGGCAGTCCAAAAACAGACCGATGATCATAAGAGGTATCACGATTTCAAACAGGAACACAAGCAGTATAACAAACACTGTCACCGGAATGCGGATCATATTCTTTTCATTCCGTTCTACCTTAAACATCGTGGCATTTCCCTTCTGGATCATCCTGCCGCACCAGGCAAAAAAACGGTTTAATGTATCCTTTGTCCCTCCCGTATGTTCTTTTTCTTCTGTTTTCCTGTGGAAATCTTCCGGCTCCTCATACTGGGTTGAATAACTGCTCTTCCCTTCCTTTTTTACCTTGCCCTGTTTCTCCAGATACACCATGGCATCCAGCAGATCTCCATCGCACTCATCCAGCGCCTTTTTTGCCTCTTCATAACTGACATCTGCTTTCTCTCTCAGACGCTCTACTTTTTCAAGATTATCCATAAATATTCCCCCATTCTGTTGGCTCCACGGCAGGTTCAAACCGGTGCCGCCCAGCTGGCACGGGCAAAAGCTTCTTTGCCCAGCCCTGTGCCCTGATCTATTGTTTTCTGTTACAATCTTATCTTACCCGACATCCATTAAGATGTCCTTTAGGGAACATTAAAATCAGATTAATCTTTATTTTTCCATCTTCCAGAAGGCGGCAGAATACGGTGGAAGTTCACTTCCAGCCCCAAAATCATGCGGTTTTCCTGTGATCAGATCCTCCGCCATACCACATCCGGCGTCAAAATGCGCCGTATATGGCTCTTCCGATGCATTAATGGCAACCAGCACTCTCTCTCCTTCACAGGCACGCTCAAAAATACACTGCTGATTGGTCAGTACAACCGAACGGAAACCGCCATAATTCAACGCCCTGCTCCCTTTTTTCGCTTCTGCCAGTTTCGCGATCCATTCTGCAAGTTCTCCGAATTCTGGTTTGTCAAAGCTGACACGGAGCGCCGGATCTCCTTCACTCTTGTCTCCTTTCGCTCCCCATTCGCTCCCATAATATACACAGGGAATGCCCGGCATCCCAAAGCACATGGCATAGATCAGCGGCAGATGCTTCTCATTAGTCAGGACACTGGCGATCCGGCTCACATCATGATTGTCTACAAAGCTCAGAAGATGTCTGCCCTTATACAACGTCCAGTCTTCCGGACCAAACTGCCTGCCCAGGGAGTGACAGATCTCAAACAGATTCATACTGTTAAAGCTGGAGTGCAGACCCTTATAGCACTCATAATTCGTCACGGAATGGCACATCTCGTCATTCATCCACTGCTTGTAGTCTCCATGCAGCGTCTCCCCAACCAGGTAGAAATCTTCCTTCAGCGAGTCCGTAAACTGACGCAGCCGTCTGAGAAATCCCTGATCCAGACAATACGCCACATCTAGACGCAGGCCATCAATATCAAATGTCTCCACCCAGTATTTCACAGCGTCAAATATATGCTGTACCACCTCTTCATTCTGAAGATTTAATTTGACCAGGTCATAGTTTCCTTCCCAGCCCTCATACCAGAGTCCGTCATTATAACCGGAATTTCCGCCAAAATCAATATGGAACCAGTCTTTGTAGCGGGAATTCTCCCTGTTTTCCAGTACATCCCGGAATGCCCAGAATCCTCTTCCCACATGATTAAACACGCCATCCAGCACCACCCGGATTCCTGCCTGATGCAGTTCCTCACACACCTTGGTGAAATCCTCATTGGTTCCCAGTCTGCAGTCAATCTTTTTATAATCCCTTGTATTATATCCATGTGTATCTGACTCAAATACCGGTGAAAAATAAATTGCACTGGCTCCCAGTTTTTCAATATGAGGGATCCATTCGATCACTTTAAGAATACGGGATTTCTCTTCCCCGTCATTTTCAAAAGGCGCCCCGCAGAACCCCAATGGATAGATCTGATAAAATACGCTTTCATATGCCCACATCGTTATATCCTCCTGCATTTTTCATTTTTTAATATCGTACTCTCTTAGTATCGCAAGAAATGAGTCATTTGTCAAATTAAAAAAGCGTCGTGATAAGCCGACGCTTCCTTCTCCTAATCAATAAATTAAGCAGACGACCCGGCTCCATCCGGGATCATCTGCCCTGTTTTTTTCTTCCTGGATCATCTCATCAGAATTTTATTTTAAAATCATGTCCTCCGATCCGAAGCTTTGCATTCCGCAAATGCTGGCTGAAAAACAGATATTTCTTCATCTGGATCGTCTTACCACGGTATCTGACCGTTGTTTTTCCTCCCAGCGCTTCCTTTGCCGCTTTGACACACTGTGCCCTTGCTCCTTTTTTATATGAGCCTTTCTTATATTTTTTTAATTCCTTTGCGTATTTTCCGGTTCTGACAGGCGTAAACTGGTTTTTCTGTTTAATTACCTTCTCTACGGTGCCCGGAAACTTACGGGACCGCTTCCGGTTCATAACTACGATACCGACGGCAAGCTTGCCGGCATAGCTCTGGTTTCCCGCTTCACAGAATATAATAGATGCCAGCATCTTTACCTCTTTATTTGTATAACTATTCTCCCCCTCAGCAGCCTTAGAAAGTGTTGTCCCTGAAGTAAGCATCAACCCTGCCAGTACAAAAACCGCTATCATACGCACTACTAAAGCTTTGAAATTCATAGTTACCTCCACAAGTTGTAATATTTTTGAATCTCTTTTGTAACATTTATGTAATAATTGTATCATATATTTCAAAAAAATCAACCCTTAGAAGTAAAAAAATCGTTCCTTATCTACATAAAGAACGATTTTTCGTTGTTTATTTCTGTTTTCCAATTTTTTCTCTTTTAAAATTTTGTAACAATTTCATCTAACCGTAACGGACCGCCAAAGAGATCAAGAGCACTTCCCACAGTAAAATTTACCCTGTTTCTGCCAATATCCCGGATCGTCTGGATATCCTCCATTTTCCCAATCCCGCCTGCATAAGTCACCGGGATCCGGTTCTCTGCCGCCAGCAGGGCAAGAAGTTCTTTATCAACTCCGGTTCCGGTTCCCTCTACATTGACAGCATGGATCAGAAACTCATCACAATAGGAACCAAGTGTCCGGAGCAGTGATCCGTCCAGCGGCTGACTGGTGTATTTCTGCCACCGGTCGGTCACTACAAAATAGCGATCGTCCTTTTTCCGGCAGCTCAGGTCGAGAACCAGATGTTCTTTTCCGATTTCTGACAGCAGTTTTTCCATCCGGTCATAACGGATCTCTCCACCAGAAAATACATAAGAAGTAACGATCACATGACTGGCTCCCATATCAAGAAAGGATGCCGCATTCTCCGCCGTGACGCCCCCACCGATCTGCAGCGCATCCCTCCACGCACCAAGAGCCTCTGAAGCCTGGGCCAGATCTTCCTTATAATAAGGACTGTCTTTTCCATTCAGCAAAATCACATGGCCGCCCCGAAGCCCTTCTTTCTGATACAGACGGGCATAATCCGCCGCCCTTCTCTCAGAAACAAAGTTTTCTTCTGCAAAATCATTATCGTCAGTCAGGGTACCTCCGATGATCTGCTTGACTTTTCCATTATGAATATCGATACAGGGTCTGAATTCCATATTTATAACCCCAGTATCTTTTCTACTGCCGCCTGCATCTCACTTTTGTCACAAACAGTATGATGCAGTACCGGAGCAGTACGGATTTCTTCTATGGCAGGAGGCACTTTGACTCCCGACAGCTGATTCAGTTCATCCACCAGTTCAAAATCACCCATACTTTCGTATTTCTCCTGGTCAACAGCATTCATCACGCTTCGCGTAAATTTATAAGGACTGGCTGTGGAAGCGATCACGACCGGCGCCCCCTGATCCTTCGCCTTTTCATAACAGACATGGGCAGCCACAGCCGTATGGGGATCGATAACATAACCAGCTTTTTCGTAAACCTGGCGGATCATATGGGCGGTCTCTTCTTCCGTTGCAAATCCTCCTGTAAAACAGGTAAGTCCGTCTCTCATCTCTGCTGTGATCTCATATTCTCCCTGATCCGTCAGCGCCTTCATCAATGCCTCTGTCTGACCAGCGTCATCTCCGGCGATCCGGTAGATCAGCCGCTCGAGGTTGCTGGAGATCAGGATATCCATAGATGGGGAGGATGTCAGTATAAATTCTCTCCTGCGGTCATATTTTCCTGTCTCAAAAAAATCAAACAGGACTTTATTCTCATTGGAGGCACAGTACAGCTTCTCAATGGGGATCCCCATATTTTTCGCATAATATGCCGCCAGAATATTACCAAAATTCCCCGTCGGGACAACAATATTGATCGTATCACCCGCTGAAATCTCCCCCTGCTTCTGCAGCTGGCCATAGGACCAGACATAATATACGATCTGGGGTACCAGACGCCCGATGTTAATCGAATTCGCCGAAGAAAACTGGTATCCTTTTTCGTTCATGCGTGCTGACAGTTCCCGGGAACCAAACATTTTTTTTACGCCGGTCTGGGCATCATCAAAATTCCCCACAATACCTACCACATTTGTATTGGCGCCTTTTTGTGTCACCATCTGCTTTTCCTGGATCGGACTGACACCGTCTTTGGGATAAAATACGATGATGCTTGTTCCTGGAACATCTGCAAACCCGGCGAGCGCCGCTTTTCCCGTGTCCCCTGAAGTAGCCGTCAGGATCACGATCTCATTTGTCACTCCGTTTTTCTTTGCCGATGTCGTCATCAGATGAGGAAGGATCGAGAGCGCCATATCTTTGAATGCGATTGTTTTTCCATGGAACAGTTCCAGATAAAAGACGCCATCCTTTTTCACTAATGGTGCGATCTCATCGGTGTCAAATTTATCATCATAGGCACCCCGGATACAATTCTTCAGCTCATCCTCTGTGAAATCATCAAAAAAAAGCTTCATTACCTCATACGCCGTCTCCTGATAAGTCAGGGCAGGCAGTCTGTCCAACGGCACATCAAATGCCGGAATCGAATCTGGTACAAACAGACCTCCGTCATCCGCCAGTCCTTTCAGGATCGCCTGGGAAGCCGTTACCTTTTCACTGTTACTCCGGGTACTCTGATACATGATACTCATAATATTCCTCCATTTAATGTTGCTATTCGTGTTTTGCATTCATTAGAATATCATGTTTTTCATCATTTTACAATAGATAGTTGATGAACGATAGGGCAATCGCTTCATCATTTACCGAAAGAACTCATGGCATCCATAACGGAACAAACGATCCAGATCCCGGTCAAACCACGCCACATTCGAGGCGCTGGATCCGGCACGGTACATAAAATAAAGTGCCCCTTTGGAATAATCTCTGCCCTGCAGCATACATTTCACCGCTTTTTTTGACTTTTCCGATACCTTTACCCGGTAATAACTTCCATTTGAGACAGGAGAAAACTGTCTTCTGGCAAATACAACACCTTTTACTGTATCTGGAAATTCACTGGATTTTATCCGGTTTATAATAACATTTGCCACCAGGATCCGTCCTCTGAGATCCTGGTCGCCAGCTTCTGCTTCTATGATACGTTCCAGAATACGGCAGTCCTCTTTATCAAGAGTAACTCCCCGGACATGATACCGTACTTCTTTTTTTATCGTCTTCGCCTGACGGCGGTTTGTCTCATCCCTATGCTCTCCGGCAATGCGTTCTCCCGCTTCTGTGGCACGCACTCCCTGTTGGAAGAGTCCATTGTTCTCCTCCATTATACAAAGATTGTCCGACATAACCTTCACGTCAGCCGCTGTTCCCGCAATATAACAATTTCTGTCCTCGGGATACCAGCCCAGGGCAAGAGAAGAAAGGAGCAGGGAATACATCATAAGCAAAATCTTTATACGATTCTTTTTCACAATAGGACACCTCCTGCATGTCTTTATCAGGAGTATATGCTATTTTTGTTAATTTATTACATAATTGTTACAAAATTTTTAAAATTGTAACAGGGATTGCTTTTCGATTCTCCCCTGTGGTACAATGTGCAATAGTACAACATAAGCTTCACCAAAAGGAGAATCCGATTCATGCTTCCGGGAGTATACCGCGCCACGAAAAAAGACGGAACCGAATATTTCCGCAGTTCCATCACCTTTAAAAACAAACATATCAGCCTTGGCAGTTTCGCCACGGAAGAAGAGGCAGCTTTTTCCTATCAGTTCGCCAGCCGTCTTCTCCGCGACCATACGCTGTCGTTAGAAAATTATGCCGGACATAAAGTCCCCCTGGCTTTTAGCAAGTGGATTTCTCTCGTCAATTTCCGCGACAATGGCATGTACATCAAAACTCCCGTCTATCTGAAAAAGAATTTTTTTCTTTATTATTTTAGCCCGGATGATTATCTGACATTTGATATCGACGATCTGTTTTACTACTCCACCCACAGCATCAGCCGCCGCGGCGGACACCTCTTTGTCGCAGATTACGGCATGCAGGTCAATATCCTCTCCCGCTATGGCATCCGCAACTATGCTGTCGCCGGCAGGGATTATCGTTTCGTCAATGGGGACAACAAAGATTTCCGTTACGAAAATATCGAGATCATTAACCGCTTTTATGGCGTGTTCCGTACAGAAAAGGAAGGCAGCATGGTCTATGAAGCCCGGATCCACGGCAACGGTGACTGGATCGTCGGACGTTATCAGACAGAAACAGAGGCCGCCGTCGCCTACAACAAAGCCGCCTCTGTACTGATCACAAAAGGATACCAGAAAGCATATCCTGTCAATTATATCGAAGAATTATCCACTGCCGAATATCACCGCATCTATAAACATATACCGATATCCGCACGGATTCTGGCACTTACACCGCGCCCATAATATATAACAGCAGGCAGAACAGGATCAGAACGCCATTCAGCACTGTCCCCAATGCCGGGGTCGCCATATAAATATCGTCCTTTTTATAACATTTCGCTGCCATAACAAAACCTGCGATACCGGCAAGAAGCAAAAGCAGTCCAAACACACCGGCAAGAATCCCGGAATTTCCCTTCTCGGAACTGGATACCAGACACAATGCCAGCAGACCTGCCAGCGACAGCACAGCGATCACGACCGACAGAATACCACCTGCCGGATGCGTTTTGTCTGTAAACTGTATTTTCTTCCTGCTGCCAAACCGGACCTGCATCTAAGCCCCTCCTCCTCTTTTTTTACTGCGTATTTCCCAAAAACCAATTATTTTTTTACTAAAATAATATATCAGATATCCCAGCACAACACCCAATGTATTGAGCATCAGGTCATCAACATCAAAACACCCTACTTTGGTCACAAGCTGTATCGTCTCCACGACGAGACTAAACAAAAAACCAAGCAGTGTCACAAAGAGAAAGCTGCGAAAATAATGCCCGTTATGCGTCGACTCCCTGCGCTGTTCCCGGTACATCACCGGGAGCAGAAAGCCAAAGGGCATAAAAGCCGCCACATTTCCCACTACATTGATCAGAAAAAAAAGATTTCCGATCTGGTCTTTGTACGCCAGATAACGGCGCAGTTCATGGAAGAGCTTAAGGTTATACTGATACGTTGTATAGACCTCGTCTCTTCCATATTCCTCGCTGAAAAACAGAAAGTATACAAGCAGGATCATATAACAGATAAAACACACCGTCAACATGTTACTGATCAATCGCTTCAATCCCATCACTCCTACCAATGGCTGATTCCATTATTGTCTCAATACTACTCCTAATGATTCCAGTTTATTCAGAATCTTATCCATCACTTTTGTGACATCCTTGTCTTCCAATGTGCGGTCTTTCGCACGGAACCGGATGGAATAGGCGAGTGACTTTTCGTCTGCACCGACATTGCTTCCCTCATAAATATCAAACAGATGATAATCCTCCAGCAGTTTCCCACCGCTCTGGCGGATCACTTCCTCTACCTGCCCGGCGAGGATAGATTTTTTCATAACCAGGGAAATATCACGCGTCACCGCCGGGAATTTTGCCACTCCTTTATATTTTACATCAAATGATGCCATTTTGGCAAGTATTTCTATATCGAGAACTGCCACATATACTTTTGTCCCGATTTCATAGTTGTCAGCCACCTCTGGATGGATCTCACCCAGAAAACCGATCGTGTCCTCTCCGGCAAGGATATCCGCACGTCTGCCCGGATGCAGCCAGGTCCGTTCTTCCTTTGGCTCATAAGTGATGAACTCCCGGATGCCCGTTTTTTCAAAAATCCCTTCCACACAACCCTTCATGTCAAAGAAATCACCCTCACCATACATACCAAGCGTCAGCATCATCTTCTCCTCTGGCAGCTCTGTCAGCGGAAGGGCTTTTGGAAGATACACATTCGCCAATTCATACAATCTCACATCTTTGTTTCTATGATTATAGTTTGTCGCAAGAGAAGTAAGCATCCCATTCAGCGGAGTCGTACGCATAATACTATAATCCACACCAAGAGGATTGGAAATCTCAATCGCATTCCTCAGTCCACTATCCTCTGGCACAAGAAGCTTATCAAATACTTTTGGGCTCTCAAAGGAATAAGTCATTGCCTCCGAAAAGCCAAACTGTTCAACTACGTTTCTTGCGATATTGCGGATTGAAGTCTCATAAGAAACACCACCCTGAGTTGCCTCGCCGCTCGGCAGTGTCGTCGGTATGTTGTCATAACCATAAAAGCGCGCTACCTCTTCTGCCAGATCGGCAAGCCGCAGTACATCCTGCCTCCAGGTAGGGATATAGACTGATTTATTCGCCTTATTGGGGATCAGTCCCACCCTGTTCCAGTATTCACACATCTGGTCCTCTGATACATCGATACCAAGAAGATCATTGATCTTTTTCACATCATACGTAACTCGTGTCGGTTCTTTCTTTTCGGGATATACATCCACACAACCGCCGACTACCTCTCCGGCGCCCAGCTCTTCGATCAGCTGGCAGGCACGGTCCATCGCCTCCATCGCCGTATTGGGGTCCAGTCCCTTTTCAAATTTTGCCTGGGCGTCCGTACGCATCCCCAGTTTTTTACCGGTCAGGCGGATATTCGTGCCATCAAAACATGCCGCTTCGAATAACATGGTTTTCACATCATCTGTGATCTTGGAATTCTCACCACCCATGATCCCGGCAAGACCGACCGATTTTTCCCCGTCACAGATCATCAATACGGAGGAATCCAGTTCTCTGTCCTGTCCGTCCAGTGTCTGGAACGTTTCTCCCTCCTCGGCCCGCTTGACAACGATCTTTCGGCCGGCAATGGTATCCAGGTCATAGGCATGCATCGGCTGCGCATACTCTTCCATCACATAGTTGGTAATATCCACAATATTATTGATCGGACGGATACCACTTGCGGCAAGCCTTCTCTGCATCCATTCCGGTGATGGCTCCAGCCGGATATTTTTTACTACCCGTGCCACATACCGCTTACACAGATCCTCTGCCTGGATATCGACTGAGATATAATCCTCTGTCTTTTCGCTGTTCCCGACCTGTGTGATCACCGGCGGGACAAATGGTTTGCGGAAGGTAGCCGCTGCCTCTCTGGCGATCCCGATCACACCAAAACAGTCCACCCGGTTGGATGTCACCTCATATTCAAAATTGGCATCCCGCAGTCCGAGAAGGGCGATGGCGTCGCTTCCCACAGGGGCGTCCTTATATTCCGGGTTGTCACTGAGGATATAAATCCCATCTTCTGCAGCATCTGGATAATAATCTGTGGAAGAACCCAGTTCTTCAATGGAGCACATCATGCCGTTGCTCTCCACTCCCCTAAGTTTTCCTTTCTTGATCTTCATCCCTCCGGGCACTTTTTTGCCGTCATGGCCGCCTGCCACGCGTCCGCCATCCAGCACTACCGGTACTTTCTGCCCTTCCTTTACATTCTGTGCCCCTGTCACGATCTGGGTCACTGTGCCCTCCTCATTGATCGCCACCTGGCACACAACAAGTTTATCTGCATCTGGATGCTTTTCTATCTTCTCGATCCTGCCGACGATGATCTGATCCAGATCGGCGTCAAATTTCTCATACCCTTCCACCTTCGTACCGGACATCGTCATCGCATCCATATATTCCTGTTCGGTACACGAAAGTTCCGGTACATATGCTTTAATCCATGATAATGGTGTATTCATATTCAATCATCCTCCTTTTGCTAGAACTGGGAAAGAAAACGTTTATCATTTTCATACAAAAGCCTCATGTCATCAATCTCATATTTGAGAAGAGCGATCCTCTCCAGTCCCACTCCGAACGCAAAGCCTGTATATTCTTCCGGATCAATGTCTCTCATCTCCAATACATGCGGATGAACCATTCCGCAGCCAAGGATCTCAATCCATCCCTCACCCTTACAGAAACGGCATCCCTTACCGCCGCACTTAAAACAGCTCACATCCATCTCGGCGCTTGGCTCTGTAAATGGGAAATGATGCGGACGGAACTTCACTTTTGTCTCTTCACCAAACAGTTGTCTGGCAAACTGCTCCAGCGTCCCTTTCAGATCCGCAAACGTAATATGCTTATCGATCACCAGACCTTCTACCTGATGAAAGGAAGGCGAATGCGTCGCATCCACATCGTCACTTCGGAACACTCGTCCCGGACTGATCATACGGATCGGCAGCTTCCCTTTCTCCATCTCATGCACCTGAACCGATGACGTCTGTGTCCGGAGTACGATCTTGTCATTAATATAAAAGGTATCCTGTTCATCCTTCGCTGGATGGTTTTCCGGGATATTCAGCGCCTCAAAGTTATAATAATCATATTCTACTTCCGGTCCTTCCACTACCTCATAGCCCATACCGATGAAAATCTTCTCCACCTCATCCAGGGCAAGTGTATTGGGATGGCGGTGTCCAAACTCTTTCTTCCTGCCGGGCAGCGTTACATCGATGACCTCTGCCTTCATCTTCTCCTCCCGGACCGCCTTCTCAAAAGCCGCCTTTTTTTCCTCCAGTCTTTCCTCAATCTTTGCTCTCGCCTCATTTACCATCTGTCCCACCTTCGGACGGTCCTCCGGCGCCACTTCTTTCATGGCTTTCAGGACACTGGTCAGTTCTCCCTTCTTTCCGAGAAACGCCACACGGATATCATTTAATTTGTCCAGTTCCCCGGACTCCTCGATCTGATGTAACGCTTTGTCTAAAATCCCAGATAATTTTTCTTTCATGGTTTTCATCCTTCCTTTCCTCATAGACACAAAAAATCCCCTGCAAAAATTGCAAGGGACGAAAATTCCGCGGTACCACCCTGATTCCTGCCAGATATCCGGCAGACTCTCATTCACGCGTAACGAGCGTAACACGGTATTTCCTAATCCGGTTTCCATCTGTATAAAGCCAGGATACCCTTTCAGAAACACGACTCCGGTGGGAAATTCAATCATGATCCGAACCCGACAGGACTTTCAGCCGATGATCCCGTCTCTCTGGTGGAAAATCATAATCTGTGGGCAAATGCCCGCACCATCTATGTCTTTTATTGCTCTGTTGTTCTTTCGTGTTTTTTACTGTAACATAGAACGAAGCCCGGTGTCAAGGGGTAATTTTCCCATCATACACAGTCTGCTCCTTCACCATCTCCAGATACTGTTTCTGAATACCATACAGATAATCCACTGGCTCTCCTGTAAATTCGCTGACTTCCTCTGGTGTTTTATTGTTGTGGAACATACGGTATATTAACTGTTTCTTTCCTTCTTCCCTTCCCTCTAACCAGCCGTCCTCTCTGCTCTCCTGCTGCAAAGTGCGCAGATGTTTCGCCTCATCATATTCATATATGCTCATCCTTACCACCTCCGCCCGGTTATTGATTAAAAATTCTTTTAATATTCCGTTTTCTATACATTCATTCACAGTCCGGTCCACAGCATCCGAAACTGACATGACATTTTGATAGCGCCGGACACAGGACACAAACTTTATGTATTCATAAAGAACAGGACATCTTGAAACAATCGCTTCATTATAGCCTTCATTGATATTTAACTGCAATACTTTTAATTCAAGACTAATTTCATTCTCCTTTTTCTGATAGGCGTCCGATAAGAGCATAACCCTTCTTTCCGGCTGGTTTTCCAGACCATTGTATAACACAATAAAATCTGGACTTGGCAGCGTAATCTGTTTCCTTGAGTATATATCTGATTTTGCAGCCAATTTCTCATACAGATCAGAAATATACATCAAATAACGCAGTGGCATATTGGGATTCACCGTAGACTGATGTTCAAACAAAGTAAGATGAAAACAAATAACGCATGATATATCATTTTTGTGTCCCATATAAACCGCATTATCCAATGTGGTAATATCCAGTTCTTCCGGATCAGCATAATCTGTACCAAATATTGCATTATACAAAGATAACAATTCTTTTTTCTTTCCAAATATCATCCGAAACACGGAGTCCTTATACGTCCGCTTTCCTGCAATGTTCCCTGCCAATACATATCCCCCTGTCCCTTTTATCGTGTATTCAGAACATTTCTGATATGTTTAGGATAACATGCTTACTCGTGATATGTCAAGTTTCGTTTTGCGCTTTTTTCAGCGCAAAACGATCATCAACCATTAATAACTACCACAACAGCTCCACCACATACACCGCCCCGCATGCCGCCACAGCGACTGTAGTCAGACCCTTTCCCCAGAGGGCAAATACCACTGCCACCACGATCCCTGCCAGCGCTGACAAAATATGCTCTGTCGCATACAAAGCCGCCGGCAGTGTCATCGCTGTCAGCACGGCATAGGGAATATAATACAAAAAAGAACGGATCCATTTATTTTCGATCTTTTCCCGGACAAGGGAAAACGGTATCGCCCGGATCAGATAAGTAGACCCCGCCATGATCAGCAGATAGACAAAAAATGTATGAAGTTCCATCAGACCGCCTCCTCTTCTGTTTCTACCGGAAATAAAAACGCCCCCAGCGCTGCGGCTGCCACAGCACAGATACTGATCGCCAGACCGGTTGATATATCCTTTAACAGGGGAACATAATAAAAGAGACAGCTTGCTGCAAAGGCGAAAACAACGACGAAGATCACCTCTTTTTTCTTTTTCATCTCCGGTACAACGATCGCCACAAACATTCCATAGATGGCAAGTCCAAGGGCGCTCATCAGCCGCGGCGGCAGAACATTACCCAGCAGGGCGCCGGTCAGGGTACCTGCCGCCCATCCTAGATACGGGATCGTACTCAGCCCTGCAAAAAAGGACCTCCGTACATGATCCTCTGTGACTGCCACGGCAAAAATCTCATCTGTCACAAAAAATCCAAGCAGCCACCGTGATATCCCGCGAAACCGCCTGTCCGCCTTCTGGGACAGGGAGATGGACATGAAGGAATATCTCACATTGATCGTAAGCTGTGAGAGAAGCATCTCGAAATAATGCCCAGGATAGCGCATCACGCCGATCCCGGCAAACTGTCCCGCTGAGGTCACGGTAGTCATGGAAATCAGCAGAGCCTGCCACCAGGCAAATCCATAGGACACTGCCATGATCCCAAACGTAAAAGAAACAGACAGATAACCGAGACCAATGGGAATCCCGGCACGCAGTCCTCTTGCAAATTCCTTTATGGTATTGTTTTCCTTCATATGTATGATTCCTCCAGAAAATTGATCATGATGAAAAAGAACATAAAAAGAGTTTAGCACAAGATGGATTTCTTAACAAGATTGATTTTTTCCCACAAATTTCATATACTTATAGTGTAATGCAGAAGGGCAGCTGACAAATCCGTCCCTTCACTCAAACCTGGGAGGAACCTGTTTATGGACAACATATTTTTCTGGTTTAGCAATAAATTTAATCAGCACAGGGTATCCGTACACGCTGCCCATGTAGCGTTTTTTATTCTGGTGTCCATTTTTCCCTTTCTGATGTTTCTTATCTCCCTGCTTCAGTATACGCCTCTAAATGAAGAGATCATCGCCTCTGTCTTTGAAGATGTGATTCCCGGGCATCTGAGTGCTACTGTCATATCCTGGCTGCAGGAGACCTACCGGGCCTCCAACAGCACCATCCTGTCCCTCACTGTAATCGCAGCCCTGTGGACCGGATCCAAAGGTCTGTTTGGTATCGTATATGAGATGGACCAGATCTATGAAGTAAAGAAAAAAAGAAATCTGTTTATCTGCCGCCTGCAGTCAATCTTTTATACGGTCGTCTTTACCCTGATGATCATTACCAGCTTGATCCTTCTGGTATATGGCAATCAGATTCTGCAGCTGATCAACAGCTACTTTCCCTTTTTCAGGGAACTTACGCTGATTGTATTTCTGCTGCGTTCCTGCATCTCATTCCTTGTTTTCGTAGTCTATTTTCTGTTTTTGTACCGTTTTATCCCCAAACACCAGACACGATTCCGGGATGAACTGCCTGGCGCCGGGCTCGCCGCCTTTCTATGGATCGCTTTTTCCTATCTGTATTCCATCTATATCGATACATTCAATACCCTTTCCTCCGCCTATGGGAGCCTGACCTCCATCGTGCTCCTCATGCTGTGGCTCTATTTCTGCATCCTGTTCATCTTTATCGGAGCGATGCTGAACCAGTATCTGAAAGAACATAATGGCAGATTACACCTTCTCGCTTCTATCCGAGAGCTTCCTTCGCTTGTACGGTCGTTCCTGGAAAATAAAAAGTAAGAATATCAATATAGGACTTTTTTTGTTTCGCCATGGCATTGGCACCATTCTGGCTCATACCGACCCCGTGTCCATAGCCACCGCCATGAAAACAAAAAGAATTTCCTTTTTTCTCCAGATAAAAAAATCCACTGGGAAGGATCGGCAGTCCTGTGACTTCCCGTTTATCCTGTCTGGTAAATTTCGTGTTTTCCCCAATCAGCAGCGCCCGTACATTGTACTCGGTATAAACCTGGATCGTTGCCTCCGAGCCCTGGATCTCCACCATGGAAATAATACCGCCCTTCCCGCGTTTTTTGATCACAATATTCTGTATCTTCCCTACAGAACTCACCGGACGGCTGACAAAATTACCCTTGTCATCCCTCACCTGGATCTGGGTTGGATTTGCCTGATAGCGCGCCTTCACGGAACGCTCCAGAGATTTCTGCAGACTGGCGGCAGAGATCGTCGTCTCCCAGCGGTACCAGCCGGAATCACTGTCAACCGTCTTTGGTTTCTCTTTCATAAATTCGATAAATTTCTCCTCCGAGGACAGATCGCGGCCGGTACGATCGGCGGTAAGAAGCGATGACGGCAGATACTTTATATTTTTCTTTGTATACCATACATCTTTTGTCCCTGCCGAACTCCCGCAGGAAGTAGAATAAAAATACGTCGCAGCGATTTTTCCTTTGTACGATACAATCTGATTTCTGGTGGCATTGACTGCCGCAATGGCACGCGCATCTTCTTTTAGATTATTGTAAACCTGAAATGATACGCTGTCATCCACATGGGCGCCAAATTCTGCAAGCCGATGATTCTGCATCTGCTGCACGGCATAACTCCTGGCACACACTGCCTGTGCTTTCAACGCCTCTGTGGCATACTCTGTCGGCATCTCACTTGGCACCACACTATATAAATATTCTTCCAGTGGCAGTTCGTTGATCACATGAAGCGCCTTACCTGCCCTTTCAATCTCAAGAACTCCCCGATATGCCGGAGTCCCCTGGGTTCTTTTCAGATTTTCCACCCTGAGTCTGCCGCCCTGACCGGCACGGAGGACAAGACGTTCTTTCACCTGATCCGGTGTCAGGGTCAGCTTATCTCCATTGCCATGAAGGCTTGTCCTCTCTCCCTGTGTGACGGTAAACCCGGAATCCGATGAGACAACAACCTTATCCATGTCATATGAACCACTGCCATTGTTTTCAAGTATAACTCTTATATCCGTTACTTTGTCAGCCGGAATCACTGCTGCACACAGCCGTTGTTGTACTGCCACAAACCGGACATTGACCGCTCCGATCATGAGATCTGATACCTCTCCCTGGCTGACATTTCCCTTCTGGTCCATCCGGTATACAACAAAATTATGATCCCGTGCCACCTCGCCGTACCCGTCCAGAGTAATATAGTCTTCCGTCAGTTTTAATATCTTTCCCTTCACCTGTTCAGGTTTTTTAACGATCCGTACTACTGCATCTTTCTGCAGGTGAAGATCTGCCACTCCTGTCACTGCCTGTCCTGTCACTGCAGACGCCGTAGTATAATGTTCAACATTGCCGTCATGCAGCACCTGGATCGAACTGCCGCTGATCCCTTTCACATAAACATTATACAAGGTACTCTCCTGCTGCATCTGACCCGCTTCTCTCCAGGACTGAAAGATCCATAGCCCTGCCATACACCCAATAATCAATAAAAAAATTAATATCATTCTGCCTGTCCGTCTCAAAAAAAATCCCCCTTTGCATACATATATATGCAAAAAGGGAAATAAAAAGAACTACCATTCCAGCAAAACGGCCCCCCATGTCAGTCCGCCTCCAAAACCGGACAGGATCAGCTTGTCACCCTTTTCCAGCAGACCGTTCCGGTTCAGCTCATCCAGTAAGATCGGTATACTTGCTGATGATGTGTTGCCATAATGATCGAGATTCGTAGGAAACCGGTCAAGATCTACCTTTAACCGCCGGGCAATCGCCTCGATAATACGGTAATTTGCCTGATGAAGAACAAAATATTTAATATCGTCTGTCTCCAGCCCCGTCTTTTTTAATATCTGTTTCACACACCTTGGTACAGTGCTGACAGCAAAACGGAATACAGCCTGACCATCCATGCGGATATAATCTTTTTTCCGTTTAGAGTGATGAAACGGATTCTGGATCCCCCTGCCTTTACAGGTAAGAACATCACCCTGGGATCCGTCAGAACCTGTAATACTTGCCAGAAAACCGCCCTCTGTACCGTCATCACGCCGGACAACCGCTGCTCCGGCACCGTCACCAAATAAAATACAGGAACTCCGGTCCGACCAGTCCACTTCTCTGGACAATGTTTCTGACCCGGCGATCAGCACCGTTTGCGCCATCCCCATCTCAATATAGGCGTATGCTGTATTCAAGGCAAATAAAAAGCCAGAGCATGCCGCATTAATATCAAAACAGGTTGCCCGGATCGCCCCGATCGTTCCCTGGACCGAACAGGATGTGCTGGGGACATACGTATCCGCCGAAACAGTGGCAACGATGATCATATCCAGCTCATCTGCAGGGATCCCTGCATTCTCCAGGGCTGCTTCTGCCGCATGCGTCGCCATATAGGTAGTACCTTCTTTTCCGTTTGACAGATGCCTTTCTTTGATCCCTGTCCGCTGCCGGATCCACTCATCATCCGTATCTACAATGGTAGATAAAAAATTGTTATCTGCAATTTTATCCGGAAGATAACTGCCGGTGCCAATAATTCTGACTGCCATATTTCATGCTCTCCTCACTATCTGATCTGGGGCAACAATACCGTTGACCTAACTATTCAAATAGTATACCGCCTACCGACGGCAAAGTCAATCGTGGCAATAAAAACCACATCTGAGAATTATGTAAACCACATCAGTCAGGATGGAAAAGTGTCGAAAATCTGGAAGTCATCCACTTTTTGGCTTCCAGATAAGCAAAATCATAAATAATCCAGACTACTACCCCCACCCCAAGCATGACAGGAAGGAACCATTGTCTGGTAAACAGTTTATCCGATACCAGAAGCTGGGGCAGAAAGAGAAGCAGAAGGACATACAGGACAGCGAATACCAAAAAGCGTATAAGCCGGTGCAGCCACTCCTTTTTTCTTCCGGCAGGCATCTTAGCCATCCCCCGGTAACTTCCCTCGCAGATCAGGATATAGACAGCCAGGGCAAGGTACAGAAAAACATGTAATCGATTGGGATTCACAAAAAAATCAAGGGCGGCACAGACACAAAGGTACACAGTTCCTGTCCCCATGCCATAGGAGATCACGGCAATCCCTACCAAAAAGGCTGCCGCTGCCGTAAAAAATACAGTATTTACAGAAATGACAGTACCAAGCACAGTTAATACTGTGCTCAATGCTGCCATCATGCCTAATATCGTAATCCTTTTTACATACATGCGCACAAATCGCCTCCCATACATTCACAAAGGGTATCCGCACACCACAGGTCACAACAGAGATTTCCTGTACCGCAGGAATCACCACCGCCATAGCGTCCATAACCGCCATAACCACCATAGCCTCCATACCCGCCGCCAAAGGGGCTGCCTCCAAATGCTGACCCTCCGTTCTGCAGCTGCTGGTAATACTGTGCATATTCCTGATTGCCGGGATCCATCTCTACCGCACGTTTGGCATAGTCAACCGCCACGACATTATTCCCCAGCCCCATATTGGCATAGGAACTGAAATAATACCATCTGGCACTGCGGTTTTCCATCGCATTCAGGACATTAATGGCTTCATTGTAACGACGGGCACGGATATAATTCATCGCTGCCATCAGATGCTGGTCCTCCTCGGAATAACTCTGCTGTCCACTTCCATAACCGCCATAATTCTGCTGTGTTTTCCCGGACCTTTCATCCACGATCTGGTTATATGCCTCCTGTACCTCCCGGAACTTCCCCTCTGCCCATCTTTTCTGGCTGTCATCGGAATAAGAATCCGGATGATACTTGCGGCTCATTTCCCGGTATGCTTTTTTGATCTCCCGGTCTGTGGCACCTCTGGTAACACCGAGCACACTATATGGATCATTCATCATGATTTTGTTTCCTTTCGTATTTTGTCCATACCCCTTCATATAATATATTACGGAGAATCGCCAGATCCTGTTCACACGGCAGCTTTTCAAATTCAGCGACCGCCATATGAAGCGTCCCTTCCAGGATCCGGTGGATCTTTTCGGCAAAACCGTCTTCCCCATATTCGTCTAAAAAAGGATTATAACAGTTATTCTTTTTATCCTGTTCCACATCCATACAGGCATCCATCATATAAATAAATTTCCCCAGATAAAATCCAAACTGACGCAGAATATTCTGAAACGGATCCTCTCTCCACACAAAAAGCTCCGCCATCAGGTTTCCAAAAGGACGGGCTGCTGCATCAATATCCCGGCAATTCTCCCGCTCCCTCTCTGACAGCTCTGACAATGCCCGTTCTACTGCCTCTGCCTGTCTCGGATACTTCTTTATCATACGCTTTTTCTTTCTGGCAAATACCTTCATACCCAGAAATGCGGATAATTTTTTTTCATCCTCCCAGTCATCGCGGAAGTGGTCGTGTGTCAGCAGGATATTCATATCCGAGGCGTAATCCGTAACTTCATTGGTCAGCATAAACTGCTTTTTTGCCGGATGGATCAGACAGCGTTTCTTCCATTCTTTTGTCTCCGGTTCATACAATGAACTGAGCAGGAGGACCAGAAACGTCATATCATACGTAAGGGTAAGCTGACCCAGTCTTCCATGATTTTTGTGGAGCTGTCTGCACAATCCGCAGTAAAATCCTTTATAACGCGCAAATTCACGCATCTTCATCTCTGGTTTATTCGCCGTCACATAACCAAACATTATTGTCTCCTACTATCAGGTCCGTTTTACAAATTCGCTGCGGCATTTCGGGCAGGTAATGGCGATCTTTCCTTTTCCCCTCGGAACCCGTATCGTCTGGTGGCATTTGGGACAGCGGAATAATTTTTTCGTGCTGTTTCTTTCCTGTATCTTCCTCTTCCAGTATTTAAAATAGTTTCTCACTGGATTCCATAACTGCAGAAACCTCTGGTTCTCCCTCTGCCTTTTGTATATATTTTTTGAGAAACAGCGGAAAAAATATGCCAGTACCACGACATAACTCAGCAGCATCAGAACTCTCCCTGCTGCTGAATTCCTGAATATCATCTGAAAGACAACAAGAATCAGATAAAATACAAATAGAAATGTGGACAGCTGGTCATTGCCATATCTCCCATACATAAATCTTCTCAGCCAATTCATGTATATCACATCCTTATCCTGATTATTATAATCTGTAATACTACACCATATTTGTGAACGATCTATGAATTGGCATCCATTTCTCCATAAGGATTGACATGGACCATACAGTGTTTGACAGAAGGGAAATTTTTTTCTACCTGTTCATGCACGCGCTCAGCAATACGGTGTGCCTCCCTCAGATTCATGTCCCCGTCCACACTGATCTCGATATCTACATAAGCCTTATTGCCAAACATCCTTGTCTTAATATCATCCAGCCTGATCACACCCTGCTGCCTTTTTACCACACCTTTGACAGCCTCCACCATTTTATCATCGCATGCTTCATCTGTCATCTTTCCCACCGCATCCCTGGAAATATCAAAAGCTGCCTTCAGTATAAAAACACAGATAACTACACTGGCAATCGGGTCAAGGATCGGATATCCGATCTTCGCCCCCAGTATACCGATAAAACTGCCGATCGAAGACATGGCATCGGAACGGTGATGCCAGGCATCCGCTTTTAGTGCGCCCGAATTGATCGAGACGGCCGCACGGATCGTATACCAGTACATCCCCTCTTTGATAAGAATTGATATAACTGCCGCTGCCAGAGGCAGTGCCGTTGGTATCACGATATGACTGCCCTCTGTTCCTGCAATGATCGTCCGAACCCCCTGATAACCGATGCCAATACCGGTGACAGCGAGCAGGACGGCAAGGAGCAGGGATGCCACACTCTCCAGCCGCTCATGGCCATAAGGATGATTATCATCGGATTCCCTGTTTGCGATCTTCACCCCGATCATCACAACAACCGTACTAAAAACATCTGACGCAGAATGCACCGCATCCGATACCATGGCACTGGAATGACCGATCACACCGGCGATCAGTTTTGCCACCGCCAGAAACACATTGACAAAAATACTGTTCCGCGATACTCTCATCGCAACCTTTTCTTCGTCTGCCATAACCCCATATCCCTCCGTTTCCTACTACCTTACCATAAACGCCGGAGAAATACAACCATAGAGGAGAAACCACAACCTCTTCCTTGAAAATTTTACCATAATATGGTATATTTACCATTAACTGGAATTTTTATGACACAATACAGGAGGCATTTCCCATGATAAAACAATATGTAGCGCAAAATGTTTATGATGCCCTACAGGAACGGCTGCACTTTATTTTTGAAGAATTCGACAATATCTATCTGTCCTTTTCCGGTGGAAAAGACAGTGGACTCCTCTTAAATCTTGTACTGGATTACCAGAAAGAACATTACCCCAGAAAGAAAATAGGACTCTTTCATCAGGATTTTGAGGCACAATACACCGTGACGACAGAATATATCGAGAGAACTTATGCAAAGCTCAAAGACGATGTGGAACCATACTGGGTCTGTCTTCCCATGGCGACCCGTACTGCTGTGAGCAGCTATGAGATGTTCTGGTACCCCTGGGATGACACAAAAAAGGAAGCATGGGTACGTCCGATGCCGGAATATGATTATGTGATCAATCTGGATCACAACCCCATCACTACTTACCGCTACCGGATGCACCAGGAAGACCTGGCAAAACAGTTCAGCCGGTGGTACAAAATGTCCCACGGCAACAAAAAAACAGTCTGTCTGCTCGGGATGCGCGCCGACGAATCCATGCATCGTTACAGCGGATTTCTGAACAAAAAATATGGTTACAAAAAACAGTGCTGGATCAGCAAACAGTTCAGCGACGTCTGGTGCGCCTCCCCGATGTATGACTGGTCTCTGAATGATGTATGGCACGCCAATGCCGTCTTCCACTATGATTACAACCATCTGTACGACCTGTACCACATGGCAGGACTGCAGGTTTCCCAGATGCGCGTGGCATCTCCCTTTAATGATTACTCCAAGGACAGCCTGAATCTCTACCGGGTGATCGACCCCCAGATCTGGAGCAAGCTGGTGGGACGCGTACAGGGTGCTAACTTTGCTGCCATCTATGGCAGATCAAAGGCAATGGGATACCGCAGCATCACTCTCCCGGAAGGGCATACATGGAAATCCTATACCCAGTTTCTGTTGGAAACCCTGCCCATACGGATCCGGAATAATTATGTCAGGAAATTCAACTCTTCCATTCACTTCTGGCACAATACCGGAGGCGGTCTGGACGAGGAAACCATTGCTGAACTGGAAGAACACGGTTACAACATCAAACGGAACGGTGTGTCAAATTATACCCTTGACAAAAAATCACGGATCATCTTTCTCGATAAAATCCCAGATGATACCGATGACATCAAATCTACCAAAGACATACCAAGCTGGAAGCGGATGTGTTTCTGTATCCTGAAAAATGACCATATATGCCGCTTTATGGGATTTGGTCTTACAAGACAACAGCAAAAACGGATCGATATCATTAAATCAAAATACAAAGGACTGGAGGATCTTGACTCATGAATCAGAAAAGTCCGGTATACAACGTCATCGCTGTACCGATCGAAAAAATCAAACCAAATACATACAACCCCAATGCCGTCGCCCCGCCAGAGATGAAGCTTCTTTATGAAAGTGTTCGGGAAGACGGATATACCATGCCGATCGTATGTTATCATTCTGTAAAAAATGATACTTATATTATTGTAGACGGATTTCACCGTTACCGTATCATGCTGGATTATCCGGATATCTATGAACGGGAACAGGGAATGCTCCCAGTATCGGTCATTGACAAACCGATCGACCACCGGATGGCGAGTACGATCCGCCACAACCGGGCGAGAGGAAGCCATAATGTAGAACTGATGAGCAATATCATAAAAGAACTTCATGAAATAGGACGTTCCGACGCATGGATTTCTAAACATCTAGGAATGGACAGGGATGAGATCCTGCGGCTCAAGCAGATCACGGGACTGACCGCACTGTTTCGTGATATCAAATTTGGAAATGCCTGGCAGCCGGCTGAAGAAGAAGAAAATTAAAAACATATATTTTCGCGATCTGTTCATACTAAGAGCATACAACAGTATATAACAAATCTGGAGGTAAGCAACGTATGAGAGATTCTTTGAGATCTGAACTGCCAAAGCTCGCTATGGATGATATCCCCACACCGGACAAAGATGCCGTTACGATCACCGGACTGGTGAAAGATCACGGCAGGATATCCGGTTATCAGCTGTCTGATGAACGGATCGTCAGCCGCTCGGAGGGAGTCGCCCTCGCACGCTCTGGCGGAATCCGCGGAGTGGGGATCGCACACAACAAAGATACCGAATATCTGAAATCCATCCCGGATGATACCGAGGGAAATAATCTGTCTTCCCTCCCCACGATAAAAGCGCCGTGAAGTTCCGGCGCTTTATTCTTTTATCCTTTTTATAGTCTCTCCCAGAATTCTTCCAGAGTCAGATTATGCGTATGCATATAAGCAGCCGCTTTTTTCCCGACATACCGGAAATGCCAGGGCTCATAACGGATCCCCGTAACCTTCTTCTTTTTCTCCGGGTATCGGAGAATAAAACCATACCGCCAGCTGTTCTCACGCAGCCAGATATTCCCCGGCTCCTTTTCCTGCGAGCGGTCCATCTGCAGATTTCCCTGGCAAAGTATATCCAGGGCAAGCCCCGTTTCATGTTCACTGTGTCCAGCAGGCATCGTCTCCCTATATGTCTCTTTCAATGCTTCCTGATAAGACGCCCCTTTCTGCATCGCTGCCCGTACATCTTCATCTACCAGCTTCTGCTGCTTTTCACGGCTTCGCCACGCTGATGCGATCCAGTAGTGATGCCCCTCCTCTCCTGCCGCTTCCAGCATATCGACAAGTGCCGGATACAACCGTTCCGATGCTTTCAACCGACCGTTACATATCGTCCGCAGTGAGGCGTCATAATTCTCCGGCAGTTCATGTGCGACGTTGACAAGAACCAGTATTTTTTTATTATTTTTATATATGTTCTGTGCCTCTTTCTCACCTGTACGGCTCACTTTCTTTTTTGCTTTTTTATCTTCTGCCGCCCCGCTTTGTTTCCCGGACTGTTCCGTCTCCCCATATACCCTGTTGCCGGAAGATATTACAGATATTCCGATCAGGATACTTCCCTCTATCGCCAATACTCCCATTATGATACCGATCAACCGCTTTACGTTCATGACAATTCCTCCTTATCCTGTTTCTCTGTCTGATCTTAGGATAAGTATAGCGGTCTTCTGTAACGGATTCCCCACAAATCCGCATCAGAACTGTATCATTTTAGATAATGGCAGTCCGACTCTGAGAGGCAGTCCCTCCAGTGTACAGTCATATATTAAATTTATCTGATATTTCTCGTCAAACTCTACGACAGCCACTACATCATCCTGTACCCAGCTGTTATATAGCTCTGTCCTATAGGACGAAATATCATAATACTGTATCATTGCCTGCCAGCACTCTGCAATCGAATAAACAGATGAAACAGCGGCATCTCTGACCTTGTCATAGTTCCCGCCAGGCACGGATTGCGGCAGCGAATCCGTTGATGCTTTTGACTTTTTTGATTCTTTATAGGAAAGTTCCAGATAGTAAATTTTGTGATACTCTTCATCCAGATACAGCGTTGTCTTCCGTTTCGTATTTTCATACACCAGTTTCCAGAGACTGATCCCTTTCATCCCATCTGTCTCCTTTGTTTCGTATATCGTATATCTCTCACACTGGGTAAGATTTTTTTTCTTCGGGACGATTTTATCCGGAATAATCCCTAATTTATACATTTTATTCAGTTCATTCTTTGCGATCTTCGTCAGCTCTCCCTGATCCATCCTCTGTTCCAGTTCATTTGTGCGCACGGCATTCAGACCACTTTCCTGCTGTGACCACCCTCTTGCGATGGCGTGCAGTTTCTCCGCAAAAGAATCATAGGATGCCTCATAGGTCGTAATATTCGTATCCGTGAAAACAATATGGTTTAATGTATTTCTGTCATACATTCTGCCATAATAGTTCGGAAATACCATGGCAGCACCAAACAGAGCCACAACGCACAATATCCCTGTCACGGTACAGACTGTCTGTATGATACGGGATCTTTTTTTCACTTTCACAAATCATCACCTCCTGGAAACCAGATGCTGACTCTCGTGCCCTCCCCCTGCCTGCTCTCGATCTGCCAGCGGGCATGATGCATCTCGAGGATTTTCTGGCAGAGCGCCATGCCGATACCGGCGCCTCCTTCTTTGCGTGCCCGGGATTTATCGATCATATAAAACGGTTCTGTAATCTTATGGATCTCTTCCTCCGGCATGCCGCACCCATCGTCGATGATCTGTATACAATATTCCCCATCTGTTTCCTGTCCCGCAAACAAAATGGTACCCTCTTCCCGGCATGCCTTTCTGGCATTATCCACCAGATTGGAAAACAGTGACAGCAGAAGATCCCTGTCTCCGTATATCTCCCCTTTCCCGATCTGTATCACCAGCTGTATCTCTTTCTCCGACAGCAGTTTCTCTGTCATATCCCTGAGGCTTCCGGCAAGCAGGGATACTTCATTTTTCTGAAACTGGATTTCCTGCCCGTCGATAAATGACATTTCCAGCATTTTCAGGGCAAGACGTTCCAGGCGACGTCCCTGATTTACTATATAGTTCGCCGATATGCTTTTTTCCTCTTCTGTCATAGACCGGGACCGCAGGATATCCGCATAACCGATAATGGACGTAAGGGGCGTCTTTAATTCATGCGAAAATGCTGCCGTGAACTCTTCCTGCCGCCTCGCCTCTTCTTTGAGCTGTCCGATACTTTCTTCCAGTTGTGACGCCATCTGGTTGAAGTCCTGCCCCAGTACAGCCATCTCATCACTGCCCTTTACCTTCACCCGCTTCTTGTAATCCCCATCAGCAAAAGCTCTGGTTGCCTTTGACAGCCTTCTCACAGGACGTGTAAAATGCAGAGACAGAAACAAAAGAATAACAGCAAAAACTACTGTAACAATAAAAAGAAGAACAAGATAGCGGTCGCACAACCGTTCCCTGTCCTGATACACATGATCCATGCTCCGGTGGATTTCCAGTATATAATCCCCCGCTGTGCTGCTGATCTCACACAACGATTCAAAATAATAATGTCCACCCACACGGGTGATCTGCCATGCCCCGTTATGTCCCGCCATGTCCTGCCCCACAAGCTGGCTCTGGTGATCGCTGTCCTGATAGATCACATTATTTTTTTTATCATAGACCACGATGCCTCCCTGATCACCATACAGGCTCTGGCGGATCGAGTGGGCGATCTCTGCCACAGCCATATCGACTGCCTGATAATCTTCGGGAAGTCCCTCCAGTGAAGCAAGCATGGCATACTGAAAGATTTTCATTTCTTCCATTCCCTGATTTGTCTCGCGGTTGATCGCCGTCTCAAAAGCAGTGTGTACAAGGATATTTCCCAGGATCATAAACGAGAGAAGCATGGCACACATCATTGTGATAAATTGTTTTACAAATATCTTCACACTAATCTCCAATCTGAGGGCTGAACCGGTACCCTACCTTGTAGACTGCCTCGATCTGCTTCTCCAGCCCCGCCTTCTTGCGAAGCCGCTGCACATGCAGATCGACCGTCCTGCTGTCTCCCATATAAGAACTCTCCCACACATGTTCATAGATCACTTCCCGGTAAAGCGCTACGTCCGGGTTCCGCAAAAAAAGGAGCAAAAGATCAAATTCTTTGTAGGTGAGATGAAGAGGCCTGCCCCGTTTTGTCACCGTCCTGGAAACAATGTCGATATGCAGATCCAGTATATCCATACTTGTCTCTGTCTTTTCATAACGCCGGAGTACACTCTCCACTCTTGCCAGTAGTTCCAGTACCTCAAAAGGTTTCGTTATATAATCATCTGCTCCCGCCCTTAGTCCCTTTACTTTATCCTGTGTCTTTCCCTTTGCCGTCAGGAAGATAACAGGAATTTCCATACTCTTTGCATAATCCAGCAGCTCATACCCATCCACTTTTGGCAGCATGATGTCAAGCAGGCACAAATCATAATGCCCCGCCTGCATCTGGTTGGCGCCCTCTTCTCCATCATAGGCGACATCACAGTGATACCCGGCATTCGTAAGACTCATTCGTATTAAATGGGCGATCGCTTCTTCATCCTCTACCACTAAAATATGATTCATCGTATTTATCTTTCGCTCCTTCCCTGACAGATCCCCTTTATCATAATGCACCGTTGTATCATATTTGCATCCTTATTATACATTATTATACATAAAAATCCGTAAAAAATCCAGGGCTGCCGGTACAGGGCAGCCCACAAATATTATTCCGGCGGCAACAGAATATCCCAGGCAAAAATCTCGTCTGTCTCAGGATCAATCGTAACATCGCACACACAGTCTCCTGCCATAAATTCGACTTGTATCCCTATCATTTTCCAGCTGCTGCGAAAATAATAGGGACCGCCGGCACAGACTACTGCTTTCGCTTCTGCTCCGCTGATAGTATCCTCTTTGAAAACCCGGGGTATAAAATCAAGGGCAATTTTATTATATTTTTCCTG
Source organism: uncultured Eubacterium sp. (assembly GCA_910584875.1). Classification (GTDB taxonomy): domain Bacteria; phylum Bacillota; class Clostridia; order Lachnospirales; family Lachnospiraceae; genus Eubacterium_F. The sequence continues at coordinate 54,717 of CAJUDA010000006.1, read as the reverse complement.
CCCTTTCTCTTTCTCCAATTCCTTCCCAAGATTTTCATAACGGCTGGTGTATACCTGCATCGGATCAATACGGTCAGGGATTTTCATCATGCTGATCACCTGTCCGGTGATCGAATTGATAAGAAATTCAAATGTTTCATTTCCTTTACCATATACCATTCCGCTGTAGGCATGACAACTTTCCGGAATCCTTCTGTTATGATCATTTCCTACCAGTCCGACCCCGGTTACTTTTTCAACCGCGATATCTCCAAAAGCATTCCGAATCTCCTGAACAGCAAGATTTACCGCCTTCTCTGGCGACATGTCTGCTTCCGTTTTTTTCAGACATCTGCCATCCCGGTCCATCTCAATTTTATACTCCGTCTCATCCCTCTGCTGCGTTGTCTTTTGTTCCGCTACTGCTTCCCCGCTCACAGAAGAAAATGCTGTTGCCATGATATCCTGCCGTTCCGCCATGGCTGCCGCCAGCAAACCAGTACCGCCTCCCACTGTTACGACTGCCAGCGCAATCGCAATCCATTTTTTTGCTTTCATACGCATTACCTCCATTCTCTTGTTATCCGGATAATTTCAATCACTATACTTCCTGTCGACATTATCATCCTACTTCACTGTAATTACCTTTCCGATAACAAAAAGTAACAGAATCGTAAAAAATGGCTGTCTGAAAAACACAATATGGTCACTGCTGCATTCTCCTTCTCTCATTTTTTATTCTTACCGTTGCCAAAGTCCCCTCTCCTTCAATAGAAGAAAAGGAAATCGTCCCATGGTGGCATTCTGCGATCTGTCTGCATAGGGCAAGCCCCAGCCCGTTTCCTCCATCCTCACGGCTCCGTCCTGCATCTACACGGTAAAAAGGCTCCGTAAGACGGTCCAGTTTTTCTTTCGGGATACCGATCCCATTATCTCTTACCCGGATCTCTATCTGTTCCCCTGGCACTCTCCCACATCCCAGAATAACGATAACAGACACCTCATCTTCTGTTTCTTTCCTTTTCTGCCTGCAGGCACGTATCGCATTCAACACGAGATTTAGCATAAGGATTTCTAACAGACAACGGTTCCCATAAAAATTCTGCCCTGCCTTTAACTGATTTTGATAAATCACTGTCACTGGTTCGTTCTCATAAATACAAGACTGACGGAAATCTACGATCCGTTCTATCTGATCCAGAAATTCTTTTGTTTTTATTTCCTCATATGCTATTTCTTCTTTTCGGAGTTCAGACAGATCCATCAATGTATAACACAGATCTTTCATACGTCCGCTCTCTTCCATTATAACAGAACAGCACTGGATCGATTCCTCTTCTGAAACCCTGCTTTTCATCATATACTCTGCATATCCGTAAATACTTGTAAGGGGACTTTTTAATTCATGTGCCAGATTCTCCACCAATTCTTCCTTTCTCTGGTTATCCGCCTGCAGACTCTGGATATTCTTCTCAATGGTCTCTGCCATGGCATTGATATTCCTGCCAAGTGTTGCAAGCTCATCCCCGCCCTGTACCTTTACACGCCTGGAATAATCACCATCCTGAATTTTAGAAACCGTCTCTGTCAGTAATCCCAGAGGCCGCAAAAGGAAATGCAGCATCACACTCAGCGCCGCGATCAATATTACAGAAACCCCCATGCTGATCAGCAGATAAATCCAATACAACCTGTTCCATGACTCATTTAGTTCCTCCAGCGGATACGAAATACAGAAATAATAGGTATCTTCAAATCCGATCAGGGCACTTATCCCCACCAGCTCTTTTTTACCCCGGCCGCCATGGATCGTGATCTGCTGCTTCCCTGACTGTACGGGATAAGGAAGTTTTTCCTTTTCCGTTGGATAGATGCATCTGTCGCCCTTCCAAAGCCGGATGTGTATGCCCTGTTTTTTGTAATCCGCTTCATGAAGTTTCATCAGATCTGCAGCTGCCTTTTCCGTAAGCCTGTCCTGTCCCTGTAATGCCTGCATATCCCTCTGGACATTTCTGCGGATCACCCGATAGTCCACGTCACCCCTTCGCTGCTCTGTCTCTATGTTTTTGTTATATGTCAGTTGGAACACCAGATAAATCCCCAGATTAACAAATAATATACTGATAACCAGAACGACCAGAAAAATCTTCTGCCAGATCTTCATTCACAAACCTCCAGACGATACCCCAGTTTGATCACAGTCCGTATATACTTTTCCCAGCCAAGTTTTTTACGGAGCCGCTGTATATGCACATCCACCGTCTTAGTCTCTCCCTCATAATCATAACCCCAGGCCAGTTCCAGGAGTTTGTCACGGGAAAGGGCAATATTCCGGTTTGTGATCAGTACCTCAAGAAGAGAAAATTCCCTTGGGGTAAGGTCAATTTCCCTCTCTTCCCGAAATACCTGTCTCTGATCCAGATTCACCGTAACTCCCCCCAAATTAAAACAGGTCTCCCCCTGACGAAACCGCCGCAGCACAACGTTCACCCTTGCAATCAGCTCCATCATCTCAAATGGCTTTACGATATAATCCTCTGCTCCCAGTGTCAGTCCGTTCAGTTTATCCTGCAATTCTTCCTTTGCTGTGACAAAGATCACCGGGATACCGCTGCATCTCCCGATCAGGTCAAAACCAGACAAGCCTGGCAGCATCACATCCAGCAGGATCAGGTCAAACTTTCCTCCGGACAGGCTCTCTTCCATCTCCTTCCCGTCACGGCATAACGTACAGTGATACCCGGCAAGCTGCAGGTTCATCCGGATCAATTCCCTGATATTTTTGTCATCCTCCACGATCAGAATCCGTTCCATCATAATCCATCTCCCATTTTCCAGCACATTAATTCTAGCTCAACGGCACCAATTTGAACCCGCCGTGGAGGCGTATTTTGGCGAACTACTGTGTTTTTCGTCCTTGTCTTGCGTCAAGCAAGACTGCGTCCTCCAGCCTTGTATTTCGCCAAAATCCACCATCCACGGTCGGAGATTTCTAAACTGTTATTTTGCGAATGCGAAGGCAGTTGAATGAGTCGTAGCGGTGGCTACGGCGATTGAAACTAACGCACGCATTCACAAAATAGCAGTTATAGAAACGGGTTCAAATTGGCGCCGTTGAGCTATGATACCACAGACAGGTTACAAAACGGTAACGGACCGTCTTACTTTTTTATTATTTCACCCGGCGGCTGCCTGCCAGTCTGTTCATCCCCATATAAACGCCGAGAAGGACGATAACCGTAATCCCAAGTATCAGATACATGGCAGACAGTCCAACCTTATCCCCATAAAAATACAGATTGCAGTCCACACTGTCACGGATCCCCTCGATCACCTCTGCCGGAAACCCGGTATCCGCCATCTCATGAAAAACACCCTGCATCGAATGATTACGGATCAGCGACGTACCATACGTCCCGGGCAGAAAAGATAATACCTTCTGCAGTCCCTCTCCAAAATTTGAAATAGGCATATATGCGCCGCAGATAAAGCCATAGCCGGCGCTGATCACCGTACCCACAGCAGAAATCTGCCCCTGGGACGAGAGAAAGAAATTGACGATGCTGGACAGAACCGTACCAAACATCACAAGCAGAAATACATCGGCAAGAATGCAAAATACATCCGAGATACGCAGATACCATCCGGCATTCAGAAGATAAAGAAATCCGGCGGCTGCCGCGGCAAGACAGATGATCATGGTGGAAAAAAAGGAAGCGATATAATACCCCAGCGCCAATATAGACGGTCTCACTGGCGCGATCATCAGATCATTCCCCGCACCCGACACCTTGTCCTGTACCATCAGCATATTGGAGCAGAACGCCACTGTCACACAGCAGACTGCCAGCAGGGAGGAAAATAATTCTCCCCCCACAAGTCCGTTGATCACTTCGTCCGCCACAGTTACTCCCTCGGGAAGTGCATCGGCAAAACTGTCTCGGTACACATTGCCCAGAAATGTAACATACAGGATAAGCAGGATCATCGGCGTGACCATCGAAGTAAAAAACATTCCCTTATCTTTAAAAAACAGTTTACAGTTCCGTTTGATCAAAGCCACCAGCGTATTCATTCCGTCCCGCCTCCCGTCAGTTTTTTCCCTGTAACAGCCAGAAATACATCATCCATCCTGCCTTTCGTGATTTCATAATCCCGAAAAAGTTCCGGATGCTCCAGGATCAGATTCGTAGCTGAAGCAGTATCTGCCACTTTCACCCGGTATGCGTCACGGATTGTCTCGTAAGACAGACCGAGACTCTGAATCTGATTCTCTTCTACGTCATATAATGTAATAAAATCACCGGTATAAGTGTTCTTTAGCTGCAGGGGCGTCCCCTCCGCAGAGATCTGTCCATGATCCAGTATAATGACATAATCGGCATCGGCCGCTTCTTCCATATAGTGTGTTGTAAGAAACACGGTCATATTTGTATCCTTCCGAAGCTGCGATACGACATCCCACAACTTCTTTCTTGTCTGCGGATCAAGCCCGGTCGTGGGTTCATCCAGGATCAATATCCGGGGACGGTGCAGCAGGGCACGGGCAATATCAATCCGGCGACGCTGCCCGCCGGAAAGTTTTCCTACCGGACGTTTCAGAAGTTCACCAAATTCCAGTAGTTCTTCCAGCTCAGTCAGACGATCGCGGAATGCCCTGCCTGTGATCCCATACAATGCCGCCCTGCTCTCCAGATTATCCTGTACACTCAGTGCCCTGTCCAATACCGAATTCTGGAATACAACTCCCAGATTCCTCTTGATAGTGTCAATACTCTGATCCAGATCCACTCCATTAATATTGACAGATCCGGCATCTTTTGCCAGCTGACCGCACATAATTGATATCGTGGTGCTTTTCCCCGCCCCATTCAGACCAAGAAAAGCAAACAGTTCCCCCTCTTTTACCTGAAAACTCAGATCCTGTACCGCTTTGACATCGCCAAAGCTCTTTGACAGACTCTGTATCTCAATCACATTTCCCATTTTTCCCTCCGTTCGCTGCTGATTGACTTCCACATTATTTCTTTACTTCCTGATCTTAATTTTCTTCGTATTACTCCACTTGCCATATAACTTTTTCCCGCCGTTTTGGCGATACGCACGGACGCGGATATAATACGTCTTCTTCTTTTTCAGTTTCTTTAACGTATATTTTGCTTTTTTCGTAAACTTACCCGTTTTCTTTTTAAATTTCTTATTTACGGCAAATTGGATCTGATATCCCTTCACACCGGCAATTTTTTTCCATGAAAGAGTAACTGTCCGTTTCTTTTTATTTTTCGCTGACAATTTTTTCACCCTGCCCGGCGCCACTATTTTATTTAAATCTTGTATTTGTTTTTTTTCATCATCCATTGTCCCCGTTGACTGTCTGACAGGATCTTTTTTCACAATGTTCCCTCCCGGCATGCTCACGGTACCTGCTTTGCTCCACAGATCAGAAGACAGATCCAGATGCAGGACAGGCCGGACAGCATCCTTTTTATATGTGGGATCATATCCATTTTTAAAAATTTTCCCGTAGTAGCCAACATTTACTACGCTGGTTAAATTTTCACCTGACGACCTCAGCCACCACCATCCATTTCCGACAGAACGTGCAGCGTCATCCGTTAGTGCCCCTCTTCCTTTTGCATATTCGGTATTTTTTGCCTGTCTGGTTTCCGAATCATCCAGGCTGGAGGAAAAACCATAGGAAGGGTTCGCTGCCTCAGCCACTGACAAAAGATACACTTTGTCACTTGTTCCCTTCCCTGCAATTCCATTCTCGGTAACGACATCCGTTGTCCGAATCAGATCGGAAGAGCGTCGTGTAGGGAAAGAGTGTAGGCTAT
>CAJUDA010000006.1:0-48891 GCA_910584875.1 uncultured Eubacterium sp. | reverse complement strand
GTTGTCCGAATCGCACTCTGTTCTTTTTCATTAAATGCGGCACGATAAAAATCTTCATTCAGCCAGGTGCGCAGCGAACAGGTTTCCCAGGTCACGGCCTCTTTCTTTGTATGAAATGGCTGGCTGTCCAGATTTTTGTCAGACAGAAGAAAGGCATCCTCTCCACTTACATACAAAACTCTCCACTTTATCTTCTCCTTTTTATCACTGCTGCTTTGATAATAATCACCAAAATAAATACAGTCCCATGTACTGACTCCATTCGCGTCGGTACGGGGATTACTGATTCCGTAACCTGCCGCCTTTGCCTCCTGCGGCGCAGCCTTGATTCCTGAAAAACTAACAGACATCATCAGGATACTAAAACAAAATGCCCGTATCCTTTTCCTCTTTGCTATCATTTCCAAATCCTCCCTGATCAAATTTATCTTTCCCGCTATACAGTAAAAGCCAGGCGCATGACGCAGCCTGACTTTTTATTCCACGATTTCTATTTCTCCACCAACAGGGATTTTCCTGTCATCTCTTCCGGCTGCTGCAGCCCCATCATCTCGATCAGGGTCGGGGCGATATCCGCAAGACATCCTCCTTCGCGGAGGGTATACTTCTCATCATAGTTGACAAGGATAAACGGCACCGGGTTGATCGTATGTGCGGTAAACGGTGCGCCAGACTCATAGTCCACGAGCTGTTCGGCATTACCATGGTCGGCACAGATAAACATCTGACCATCCACTTCCCGGATCGCTTCGACTGCCCTGCCGACACACTCATCCACTGCCTCCACTGCTTTGATCGCCGCTTCTTCGATACCGGTATGTCCCACCATATCCGGATTGGCAAAGTTGATGATGATCACATCATATTTGCCGGAACGGATGGCGTCAACGAGTCCGTCACAGACTTTGTAGGCACTCATTTCCGGCTGCAGGTCATATGTCGCCACTTTCGGGGAATTAACAAGAAGTCTCTCCTCTCCCTCGTTTGGCTCCTCGATTCCGCCATTGAAGAAAAATGTCACATGCGCATACTTCTCTGTCTCTGCAGTACGGAGCTGTTTCAATCCGTTCTTTGCCAGAAATTCGCCAAACGTATTGGTGATCTCGACTTTATGGAAGGCAACAATCTTGTTCGGGATCGTCACATCGTATTCGGTAAAGGCAATAAAGGTTGTGGGGAAAAATCCTTTTTTTCTCTCAAATCCGTCAAACTTGTCATCGCAGAAAGCACGGGTGATCTCACGGGCGCGGTCCGGACGGAAGTTATAAAATATGATGGAATCGTTTTCCTTTACGGTTGCCACCGGCTTACCATCCTTTACAATGACGGTCGGTTTTACAAACTCGTCGGTCTCATCCTTATCATACGAATTCTGGACGGCACAAAGACCACATGCTGCCGTCTCTCCCTCGCCGAGAACCAGCGCATTATAAGCTTTTTCCACACGGTCCCAGCGGTTATCACGGTCCATGACATAATAACGTCCCATCACCGTCGCCACCTGTCCGACTCCGATCTCTTCCATCTTATCCATCGCTTCTTTCACAAAATCCTTACCGGATGCCGGAGGTGTATCACGTCCATCCAGAAAAGCGTGTAGATAAACATTTTTAATACCATTTCTTTTCGCCATATCAAGCAGGGCATACATATGGGTGTTGTGGCTGTGTACGCCGCCGTCGGAAAGAAGACCAAATAAATGCAGGTCGGAATCATTCTTTTTACAGTTTTCCATGGCAGCTGTCAACGCCTCATTTTGAAAGAACACACCGTCCTCAATCTCTTTGGTGATCCTCGTCAGTTCCTGATATACAATTCTGCCGGCGCCCATATTCAGATGACCGACCTCAGAATTTCCCATCTGTCCGTCAGGAAGTCCTACCGCCAGACCACTGGCGTTCCCTTTCACAAACGGACAGTCTTTCATCAGTCCATCCATAACCGGAGTCTTTGCCTGTGCAACGGCGTTCCCCTCCGTCTTCTCATTTAATCCATAACCATCCAAAATCATCAATACTGTCGGTTTCTTACTCATGTCTTAAAGCTCCTTTCATCCATGCTTAATTTCCATGGAAGTATTATAAATCAGTTTATCCGTAAATTCAATATGTTACAAGATAAATTTACTTGTCTGCCGGCTCAGATCCTCACTCAGATCAGAAAGATGCTCGGTTTCCTTCCGGCATTCTTCAATCGCTATGGAAAGGCTCTGCATGCTCGCACTCGTCTCCTGTGTTGCCGCCGCATTTTCTTCCGAAATGGCAGCCAGCTGCTCGACTACTCCGTGGATGATCTCTTTTTGCTTCTCCAGAAGATTCATCTGCCCGGAAATATTTTCCGATACATCTGCCACAGCATCCATACCATCCTGCAGACCGCTAAACGCATCCCTTGTATTCTTCAGTTTTTCTTTCTGCGAATTTACCGCTTCGTTTACTTCCCTCATTGTATTTACACTGATACTGGAATTATTCAGAAGCTCTTTTACGATCTCTTCGATCTCACTGGCGCTGTCAGCCGATTCCTCTGCCAGCTGGCGGATCTCTTCTGCCACAACAGCAAAGCCTTTCCCTGCCTCACCGGCCCTTGCCGCCTCGATCGAAGCATTCAGAGACAACAGATTGGTCTGTTCTGCGATATTCTGGATCATCTGCACGGCATCTACGATCTTTTCTGCTGAAACATTTGTGGCATTCGTCTGATCCGCCACCTGTTCGATATTAGAAAACGTCCTGTCATTCATACCGGACAATTCTTCCAGTATCTCATCCACCTGCCGGGATAGTCTCGTCATAGAGGCGACCGCCTCTTCCAGCTTCTTTGTATTCCCTACATTCCGCTCGATCACTTCTGACATGTCTGTCACCTGTGTATTCGCCGTCGTCGTTTCCTCTGCCTGGGATATACTGCCCTGGGCGATCTCCTCGATTGCCGTGTCCACGCTGCTGACGCTGTCTGCTATATGGGCAAACCTTTTGGTAAATTTTACATTACTGCCATTAAGCAGATCTGTCTTTCTGACAATGACCGATACAATCTCCTTGAGCTGCAGGTGCAGATCCGAAACAGCATGATTGATGATCTCGATCTCATTTTTGCTCTTTTTCTTACTTTCCACAACGGGAGCACTCAGATCACCCTGTGCCAGAACATTGACCCGTTTTGATGCTTTCCTGATCTTAGAAGCTATGGAATTGGTGAGAAACACTGCTACAATCAGACATAATACATAGGCAATGACTCCGATGACCACAAGCGTGATCATCACCTTGCGGATAAACTGGTCGATTCCCGCCTTTGGCTTAGCAGCAAGTAACATACCACGATCCGTCATTTTATAATATCCATAATAGGTCTCACCTTTGATGTTGATCGCATCATCAAAATAGGTCTCCCCCTTTTCAATCACCTTCTGCACGACCACATCGTCTGCTTTCTCTCCAAACAAATCCTCAATTGAACTGCTAACCACTGTATCGCCATCATAAGCAACAACGGTGATCCCCTCATCTTCCAGATAACCGACATAGCCATTATATCCGGTGACAGCAACCGCCAGTGTCTCCCTGACCCGTTTGTCCAGTTCCCCGACCGTGATCCGTATGCTGCCTGCAATTAGTAATACAGCAAGGATCAGTAATGAAACCATTTCCATCAAAATCAATTTTGTCCTTATCTTCATATCGCTGCCCCCTCTGATGTTTTTTAGCCCCGGTTTTGTGCATCGACGAGATTTTCACTCTGATACATCTTCCGTAGTTTCGGTTTCTCTATCTTTCCTGTTGGATTTCTCGGTACATCGGCAAAAAACACTTTCCTTGGACGCTTGTACCTCGGAAGCTTTCTGCAAAAATCATTGATCTCTTCTTCTGTGCAGATCATATCCGGTTTTAATTCTATGATCGCCGCTGCGATCTCTCCCAGCCGGTCATCCTGCAGTCCGATCACTGCCACATCCTTGATCGCTTCATGTCGGCTCAGGAAATTCTCGATCTGGACCGGATAGATATTCTCACCACCGCTGATGATGACATCCTTTTTTCGGTCTACCAGATAGATAAAGCCATCCTCATCCATCTCCGCCATGTCACCCGTATAAAGCCAGTCATCATGAAGAACCTCGTCTGTAGCGTCCGGATCATTGTAGTAGCATTTCATCACACCGGGACCCTTTACGGCAAGCTCTCCGACTTCACCCTGCGGCACTTCATTGCCCTCTTCATTGATGATCTTTGTCTGCCAGCCATATCCCGGTATGCCGATCGCACCCACTTTGTGAATATTCTCGACACCAAGATGTACGCATCCCGGACCGATGGACTCACTGAGTCCGTAATTCGTATCATACTGATGGGCGGGAAAATATCCCTTCCACCGGCGGATCAGGCTCTGTGGTACTGGCTGTGCCCCGATATGCATCAGCCGCCACTGGTCCAGCTTATAGTCCTCCCTTTTCAGCCTGCCGCTGTCCAGCTCCAGCAGGATGTCCTGCGCCCACGGCACCAGAAGCCAGACGATGGTACATTTTTCTTCCGAGACCGTCTCCAGTATCGTCTGTGGACTGACTCCTTTAAGGAGAACCGCCTTTCCGCCGCTGATCAGACTCCCGAACCAGTGCATCTTCGCTCCCGTGTGGTACAGCGGGGGAATACACAAAAAGACATCTTCCTTTGTCTGTCCGTGATGCATCTGCTCAACCCGGCAGGAATGCATCAGACTCCTATGGTCATGCAGGATCGCTTTCGGAAACCCGGTCGTCCCCGAAGAAAAATAGATCGCCGCATCATCCTCATCGGTAAGGGGTATCCCGGGAGACAGGCTGGCACAATTTGCCGTCAGCTTGTCATAATCCTCGGCAAAAGAAGGACAGTCTCCACCTACATAAAACAAAAGCCTGTTCTGACTGACAGCATCTGCGATCTCTTCCACCCGCCCGATAAATTCAGGTCCAAATACAAGTACATCTGCTTCAGCCAGATCCAGACAATACTGAATCTCATCCGGTGCATAGCGAAAATTTAATGGTACCGCCAGGGCGCCCGTCTTCAGAATACCAAAATAGATCGGCAGCCACTCCAGGCAGTTCATCAGAAGGATCGCCACTTTATCTCCTTTATGTATCCCCCGGCTCAGCAGAAGCTGGGCAAACCGGTTTGCTTTTTCGTCAAATACATGCCATGTAATTTCTCTCCGGTAATGGCACATAGGACTGGTTTCAATCAGTTCATAATCCCTCCATGTCACCCGTTTCCTTTCCTGTATTTCTGGATTGATCTCCACCAGGCTGACATCATTGGGGTATTGTCTGGCATTTCTTTCCAGTAAGTCCGTTATCGGCATTGGTTTATCCTCCATCCTGTATATCGTATTGTCATTATATCGTATTACAAGCTTTTTAGCAAGGTAATCGCATCGGTTATTTCAGTAATTGTATGATCACAATATTTACCAAATTCCTCATCCTCATATCCCCATGCCTTTTCTTTCACTCCGGTTGTGATAAATCCGCCGTCAGACGCACCTTTCAGCGCCGGGATAATGTCTTCAAATACGACACAGGAAGACGGTTCACATCCGATTTTTTCCGCTGCTTTTATGTAAATATCCGGAAACTCTTTTCCCCGGTCAACCTCGCTCCCCTCAGTAAAAGAATGAAATAGTTCATAAATTCCGTTATGCCGCAGACAGGGTTCAAAAAGCATCGAGGTATTTGACGTGGCAACTCCGGCGGGAATCCCCTGATCCTTCAGCCATAGAAGCAGTTCACGGGTCCCCTGCCGGATCTTAACCTTCTCTGAATACGCCTGAATCGCCATGGCATTCCATTCTGCCATCACTTCCGCGGAGGTTAGCGGCAGCCCGAATCGACCGATCGTATAATTTGCCACCTGTTCAAATCCCATCGCCTTGATGGCATCAGAATAATCCTCCGGCACATCATGTCCATATCTTCCCAGAAATTCTACATCGACCTGTTTCCAGACCCATGTTGAATCAAGAAGTGTACCGTCCAGATCAAATATCGCTCCTTTGATTTTCATCGTTAACTGCTCCTTTTCATTGCCTGGATCACCAGTTTCCCAATTTCAGTATGTCCTTTTTTATTTGGATGGGGGTCGATATCCCTGCCTGATATCGTCATATTGAGAAGACTATCCTCCACCTTGTCAAACCGGTCTTTAATATCGATCAGCACAAAACCTGTATTACAGCGGAAGCTTTCATTCAACAGATCAATATAGCGTTCTGCCAGCTGATAGATCTTCTCAAAGCCGGACAGATCGCCACATGGATTATATACATTATTGACATAGATTTCTGCATTCGGGGCAATGCTGCGGATGACCCCGATGATCTTTGGAAAATTAACGGCAAATTTCTCACATGCCTCACGAAACATTTTGTCACCCTTCTCGATATATTCCTGCAGATCCAGATCCAGCCTCACAAGATGCAGAAGATCATTGGATCCGATCGAGAGTGTCACAATATCGGCGTGCTGTAATGTTGCACGGTATTTGTTGTATTGTTCATTTTCCGGATTGGTAAGAATATCCAGCAGCTGATCGCTCCGCAGCCCATTTGTACCAAAATTCTCCTCAAAAACATAATCATACTTTTTTTCCAGATATTTACCAACCTGACCTACATAGGAATCCGATTCCCGGTCAGAGAGTCCATAGCCATAGGCAATACTGTCTCCAAGCGCTACATAACGCACACTTTCTGATACCTTATCCCCTGAACTCACCTTATACACTGGCATTCTGTAAAATCCTATTATGATGCAGAATAAAAAAACTCCTGTACGAATCCACCACTTCACCCATTCCTGCCTCCTCACAAACAACATACTATCGTTATGACACCATGGATTAGTATGTCCACAGACAAGGAATTCATACAGGATACAGCTTCGTTTTATTCTTCTTCCACATTGTGGTAGACATTCTGCACATCATCATCCTCATCCAGAAGATCCATGATACGGGCAAACATTTTCTTGTCTTCTTCACCGGATAATGCCACATAATTCTGCGGGATCATCGTCACCTCAGCCTGTACCATCGGAACACCCTCTTTTTCCAGAGCCTCTCTGACTGCACTGAAATCTTCCGGACCGGTCAGGATTTCATAGCTGTCCTCCTCTTCAATGAAGTCCTCAGCCCCTGCATCCAGCGCCAGCATCATAAACTCATCGGCATCTGCTTCATATTCCTCTTTATCGACAAGAATCTGCCCTTTCTGGTCAAACATATAAGAAACGCAGCCTGTCGTACCAACATTACCATTCCCTTTCGTAAAGGCATTCCGCACATTGGAGGCAGTGCGGTTCTTATTATCAGTAAGCGCCTCTACAATGATGGCGGTCCCACTGGGACCATACCCTTCATACGTACAGCTTACATAGTTGACCGCATCCACATTGCCGGCTGCTTTTTTAATGCCCCGGTCAATCGTGTCATTCGGCATATTGTTGGCTTTTGCCTTGGCGATCACATCACGAAGCTTACTGTTATTATTCGGGTCCGGTCCGCCCTCCTTGACCGCCACAGCGATCTCACGGCCGATCACAGTAAAGATTTTTCCCCTTTTGGCATCATTTTTTTCCTTTTTGTGTTTAATGTTTGCAAATTTAGAATGTCCTGACATAACGTTCCCCTCATTTCTGTATAATTATTCTGTTTTTCTTTACTCTTTTTTCCAAAATTCATTGATTTCATCCATCACTGCCGGCACCAGCTCCGCCGTCTTCACTGCACACAAGATCGTATCATCCCCGGCGATGGAACCGGCGATCTCTTCGATCCCCAGCGCATCCACCGCTGCCGCCACCGCCATTGCCATGCCGCTCACTGTCCGGATCACCACAAGATTATCTGCCTGTATAACCGTTACGATACCATCCTGCAGCACTCTGGCATAGCGGTCCAGAAAAGCAGGAGGCGGTGTTCCTCCATAATCATTGACTGCATATTTTGGTTTGCCATTCCTGCCGGATACTTTCGTCAGAGAAAGCTCACGGATATCCCTGCTGATGGTCGCCTGGGTCACCTGAAAGCCAGCCTCCGTCAGATATCTTGCCAGATCTTCCTGTGTCTCTATCTCATACTGGTCGATCAGTTCCAGTATCTTATTCTGTCTTGAACGTTTCACATTACTGCTCCAATCCCTGTTTTTTAATCCCTGTTCAGTTTGCTCCTCATCTTATCAAAAAAACTGACATCCCCCAGACTCACCATGTCAAAGGTTGTATCTGCTTTTTCCACCCAGATGATATCTCCGGTCGATACTGTCCAGAGCATCTGCCCATCCCCCCGGATCGCCGCTTCGTCCGGATACTGTTCCTTGGTCCTTCCCACCTCGATCCGCAGTTTTGCATCTGCCGACACGACCAGGCTCCTTTTGTTGAGCGAGTGGGGACAGATCGGTGTGATGATCATTGCTTCCATGCCCGGAGCCAGCACCGGCCCTGCCGCCGAAAGGTTGTATGCCGTAGAACCCGTGGGCGTAGAAACCAGTATCGCATCTGCCACATAAGTATCCAGGAGTTCATCATCCACATATACCCTTGTCGTGATCATATGACCGAAATCCTGTTTGCCAATGATAAATTCATTGACAGCAAGACCGATCTCTTCTCCGTAGGACTTGCGCAATACCCTGCCAGTGAGCGCCATTCTCTTCTCAACCATAAACTTACCTGCGAGAACACTGTCCAGCGCTGTCCGGATCTTCGGCTTCTCCACCTCGGTCAGAAAACCAAGGGTACCGAAATTCACACCTAGAATGGGGACTCCTTTTCCGGCAAACCGTTTGGCTGCCTGGATCATCGAACCGTCCCCGCCGAGGACGATCGCCATATCCGCCCAGCTCTCTCCTCCTGCGGGTGCGGGCACTTTTATTATTCTAGCACATTTTCTGTTATTTTCCAAATATCTTTTTATCTCTTCTGCCGTTTCAAAATTATGATCCTTTTTGGCATCCGAGAGAATAAAAAAATTGGTCATGCTCTGATTGTCCACAACACCCTTCCTTTCACAGCACCGTATGGGCAAGTTCTACCAACTGGCGGATCTTATACTGCCACTGTTCCACAGTATCCGGTATATCCGACTCCCCCTTACCGTTCTCCATATAGAGCAGATATTCAATATTACCCTCCGGTCCCCGGATCGGCGAATGATCAATATCCCAGATGCGAAAACCGAGACCTCCGGCATACCCGGTCACCATGCGGATCACTTCCTCATGGACAGCCGGATCCCGGACGACACCTTTTTTCCCTACTTTTTCACGTCCGGCTTCGAACTGTGGTTTGATCAGACAGACGATCTGACCGCCCTCCCTCATCAGCTCTTTCACCGGGCCCAGAACCTTCGTCAACGAGATAAATGCCACGTCAATGGATACAAAATCGATCTCTTCCCCGATATCAGACGGTTCTACATACCGGATATTCGTTTTTTCCATTGATTTCACCCGCTCATCCTGCCGGAGCTTCCACGCGAGCTGGTTCGTCCCCACATCAATGGCATAGACAAAACGGGCGCCGTTCTGCAGCATACAGTCGGTAAATCCTCCGGTAGAGGATCCCACGTCCATACATGTTTTTCCCTCCAGACAGATCGGGAAGCTTTCCAGCGCCCGTTCCAGCTTATAGCCTCCCCGGCTGACATATTTCATCCTTTTCCCCCGCACCTCGATATTCACTGACACAGGAAATGTCTGCCCTGCCTTGTCTTCCCTCTGCTGGTCAACAAAGACCTCGCCCGCCATGATAACTGCTTTTGCCTTTTCCCTCGAATCTGCCAGTCCCCGTTTTACCAGCAGCACATCAAGTCGTTCTTTCTGTTCCTTCACTTTTTTATGATCCCTTCTATCCTGTCAGCTACAGAAGCTGCATCCATCCTGTATTTTTCATACAAATCCTCCGGCGAACCGTGTTCGATAAATGCATCCGGCAGACAAACCGGAATACACGCCCGTCCCTTCCAGCCATGCTCCTGCAGAAATGCCTGGATCCGCTCAGAAAATCCACCGCTGTATACGTTATCCTCCAGCGTCACTACCACACTGTGCTGCTTTGCCAGACGTTCCACCAGCTGCTCATCAAACGGTTTGACAAAACGCATATTGACTATGGTCGGGACAATACCGGATTCCCTGAGACGGTCTGCCGCACGAAGTGCCATCTCAGCCATATTGCCCACAGCCAGCATCAGGATCTCCCTTCCCTCACATAAGATCTCGCCTTTCCCGTATTCATAAGACGAATGCATACCCGGATACTGGTATGCCGTACCACGGGGATACCGCACCGCCACCGGCGTTTCCATATTCTGCAGGGCAAAATCCAGGGATGCTTTTAATTCCTCCCCGTCCATCGGTGACAGGACTGTAATACCCGGCATGGACGACAGATACGAAAGATCAAAGATCCCCTGATGTGTCTCACCGTCCTTTCCCACGATCCCGCTCCGGTCCAGCGTAACGATAACCGGCAGCTCACTGATGCAGACATCATGCAGCAGCTGGTCATAAGCACGCTGCATAAAGGTGGAATAGAGGGAAACCACCGGCCGGAGACCACCGGCAGCCAGACCGGCAGCGAAGGTAACCGCATGCTCCTCCGCAATCCCCACATCGAAAAAACGCTCCGGGTACTGCTCTGAAAATTCCCGCAGCCCGGTGCCGTCCGGCATCGCCGCACAGACCGATACCAGTGTTTCTTCCCTGGCGCCCTGATCCAGCATCCATTGCCCGAATATTTTTGTATAGGTCTCCGCATCATCCGGAACCGGTTCCCCGCTCCTGATATCAAAAACACCCACTCCATGAAACACATCCGGCTGCTTTTCCGCTGGTTTGTACCCTTTCCCCTTTTTGGTGAGGACATGGACCAGCACCGGCTGGTCATGAATGGATGTGGCGGTCTCAAATGCCGTCACCATTTCCTCGATATTATGACCGTCCACCGGACCGATATAGATCAGCCCCATCTCTTCAAACATCATCCCCGATATAAACAAATGTTTCAGGGATGACTTTGCCTTTTTGATCTGTCTCGTGATCGGTTTGCCCAGGTTTGGCAGTCTGTCCAGTGCATTTTCCACATTGATCTTCAGATCACGGTACTTGCGGTTGGCACGGATCTTACCCAGATAATTTGACATACCGCCGACATTTTTGGCGATCGACATTTTATTGTCATTTAAAACCACTACCATATTAGAATTAAGCTGTGCTGCATTATTCAGGGCTTCATACGCCATGCCTCCGGAAAGTGCGCCATCCCCGATCACAGCAAACACCTTTTCATCCGACCCCCGCAGATCTCTCGCCTTGGCAAGCCCCAGTGCTACCGAAATGGATGTCGAACTGTGTCCGGTATCAAACGTATCACTCGGGTTTTCCTTCACTTTTGGAAATCCGCTGATCCCTCCCATGCAGCGGAGAGTATCAAATACATCTGACCGCCCGGTCAGCAGCTTATGGACATAAGACTGGTGTCCGACATCCCATACCAGTTTATCCTTGGGAAAATCGAGACACAGATGCAGCGCCATGGTAAGCTCCACGGCTCCCAGATTGGACGCCAGATGGCCGCCGGTACGGCTGACACTGCGCACCAGCTTAAGCCGGATCTCTTGTGCCAGTTCCCGGTAATCCTTTGGATCTATATTTTTAATATCATTTTCTTTTATGATCTTTTCCAGTAATCTGCTCACTTTTGTAACCTCTTCTATTTTTCTCTTCCAGCCAGGGAAGCCATAAGTTCATGAAGGAACTGCTGGGGTTCTGCTTCCACCGCTTTCAGAGAATCCAGTCTTTGCAATGCACGGTCCGTATATTCTTTCACTCTTTTTTTACTCTCTTCCAGACCCCGTACCGCCACAAAGGTGGATTTTTTATTTTTTTCGTCACTATGTACCGGTTTGCCAATTTTCCCCTCTTCCCCGGTTACATCCAGTATATCATCCTGGATCTGAAAGGCAATACCCAGATCTGTGCCAATACTCTCTACCGTATCCAGCTGTTCCTCCGAAGCCCCTGCCAGTACCGCGCCGATCATCAGACTTCCCTCGATCAGTGCCGCCGTTTTATTTTTATAAACATAATACATCGTACCCTCATCCACAAACACTCCGTTATTCTCTACATCCACAACCTGTCCACCAACCATACCGTAAATGCCTGCCTTGTGTCCCAGGATACGCAGTGCCTTGCAGATCCTCGTCCGCTCTGTCTGACTGTCAAACGCCTCAAATGCCGTTTCATAGGCAAGGTTCAGCAGCGCATCCCCGGCAAGGATCCCCATATCCTCTCCATACTTTTTGTGGGTAGTCAGCTGTCCTCTCCGGTAATCATCATTATCCATCGCCGGCAGATCATCATGCACAAGAGAATAGGTATGTATCATTTCCATCGCCATCATAAAAGGGCGTATCACAGCTTCCTCTTGTCCGCCCATCAGGCAGTACATTTCATGCATAAAAAGCGGCCGGAGTCTCTTCCCACCTGCCCGGACGCTATAATTCACCGCCTGCAGGACGGTCTCCTGATAACCAGTTTCTTCTGGCAGATAAGTGGAAAACCCGTCTTCGATCTCTTTTATTTTTTTTGCCAGCACCTCTTTATTCATCCTCATCACCTTCGCTTCCCATCAGGACCTGTATCTTCTTCTCGACCTGATCGATCGCCTTATTGCCTTCCCTCACATACTTCATTCCCTCCGAAAAGCACTGATAGGATTCTTCCAGCGACAGCTTTTTCTGTTCCATCCTCCTGACCGTCTCCTCCAGCTTATCCATGATTTCTTCTAATTCCATTGTTCCCTGTCAACCTCCCTTCTCATGCGGCACAATATCCGTAACCTCTGCGGCCACAACTCCATCTGCAAATGTCATACTGATCTGGTCTCCCTGTGCTACCTTATGGACGGAATCAACCATATTCTGATCCTGGTCCGCCACATAAACATATCCGCTGGCAAGCTTTTTCAACGGACTTGTGCTGTCCAGTCTCCCGGCAAGAAGGGCAAATTGATATTTTCTATCTTTACAGATCTGTGTGACAAGCGTTGTCAGCTTGTCCTCCAGATTCATCAGCTGCTGCCGTTTCTCCCGAATCTGCTGCTCCGGATGGTATTTTTTCAGTTTATCTTCCAGATAGGCAAGCTTCTCATATAATGTCTCTGTCTGCCGCAGGATGCTTCTGGCGATACGATCCTTATAATCATACAATTCCTCCAGCGTCTGCCGGACATCATATACCGCAAGCTCTGCTGCCGCAGAAGGAGTGGGTGCTCTCAGATCCGCCACAAAATCAATGATCGTATAATCCGTCTCATGACCGACCGCCGAGATCACAGGCGTTCGGCAGGCAAAGACGGCGTCTGCCACGATCTCTTCATTAAACGCCCACAGATCCTCCATGGAACCGCCGCCCCGTCCTGCGATGATCACATCAACCTGCGCCTCATCCAGTGTCCGGATTCCCTCTGCGATCGTTTCTGCCGCCCCGTCCCCCTGCACCTTTGCCGGGTACAGGATCAGCTGGACATACGGATTGCGTCTCCGGGCAATGTTGATCATATCCTGTACCGCCGCACCGGTCTGTGCTGTCACGATCCCCACGGTCTTTACATACCGGGGAACCGGCAGTTTGCGGTCCGGGTCAAAATAACCGGCAGACTCCAGCTTTTTCTTTAATTGTTCATACCGCTCTGCCAGAACTCCATCTCCCGCCAGAACGATCTTTTTTGCATACAGCTGATACTTGCCGTCTCTCTCGTAAACACTGACTGAACCGCCCACGATAACTTCCTGTCCATTTTCCATTTTGAAATCCAGACCGCCCCGGTCGCCCCGGAACATGACACAGGCAAGCTGCGACGCCTCATCCTTGATCGTAAAATAAATATGCCCGGAGCTATGATATTTGCAATTGGATATCTCGCCTTTTACAAATACAACCGACAGGGCATATTCGTTGATAAACATATTTTTAATATACTGGTTTACAGAAGAGACGGAATACACTTTTCCTCTATTCATTTACTATTTTCCCCAGAATCCCATTGACAAAAGCAGAAGCATTTTCTTCCCCGTACTGCTTTGCCAGTTCTACCGCTTCATTGACCGCAACCCCTACCGGAACGCTGTCATCATACAGTGCCTCATAGACAGCCAGACGCAGAAGCGCCAGCTCTGCTTTTGCGATCCGGTCAATCTTCCACCCCTTTGAATGGGCAGATATCTTTTTATCAATCTCCGGTAAATATTCGATAAATGCTTCCAGTTTATCCAGAATTTCTTTTGTTTCCCCCTCGCTGAGTGATCTCTCATGCAGATAGTTGTCTCTCTGTTCGGCAAACTCTTCTGCTGGATAAAATTCATTCTGAAAAACCAGACAGAAAAGATATTCCCTCATCTCACGTCTTGTCATCTCAATCCTCATTTCTATGCCGGATGCCGTCAGTCCTTATTTTCAATCTCAACACCAGCGATCCTTACATTGACCGCCCTGACCCGGAGTCCTGTCATGGAATTGATCGCCTGCGCCACCTTTTCCTGTACCTGTGCACAGGTCTTTGGTATATTATATCCGTATTTCATATTGATCGCCAGATCAACTCTCGCTGAGTCATCATTGACCTCTACCTTAACCCCTTTGGATAAGTTTTTGACGCCAAATTTCCCGGCAAGTTCATTTTTAAACCCACCTGCCATGGATTCCACACCTTCTACCTCTGATGCCGATATCCCGGCAATACTGGAAACAACTTCATTCGCAATCTGCACCTCTCCGATATCCGAAGAGTTTTCAAATGTATCACGATCATTCTCTGTCATGACTCTGGTACCTCCTGTTCAAAATAATAATCCTACATGGCTATTATTTTCTTATTATAGCAGATTTATTACTTTTTGCCAACAGGAGAAATAACAATTTTATCTGCCTGGCACTCTGTCTTGCGTTTTACTACATCCTCAATCTGTGCGATCTGCTGCTCGGTCAGTTCTTTGGCATTGACCACGACATCCACACTGTCATCCAGAATCGTAACAACCGCTTCATTAAATCCCTTTGCCGCCAGAAGATTTTCTGTAGCGGTCTCCTTTTCACTGATGTCTGTCATATTCATGATTTCATTCATCGCCTTTTCCTTCTGTGCGTTTGTGGCATTTTCATTGTTGACAAGCTGGGTCAGAGTATCCTTATTTTTTGCCCTTGTCTGTTCTCTGGATAATTTCGCCTCTTCAAAATAATTCTTCGTCACCGTATTGCTCACCATTACTGCTTCCCCGGCATTCTCCCTGGAAGCAAGATCTTCCTTTGATGCCTGTGCGGTCTTTCCTGCTGTTTTTTTTGCATCCACATCTACTGCAGATACGGATACGCCGCTGACAGAGTCATCTCCGTCCAGCACGATATCCTCATCGGAGATATCTGCCACCTCATCATCCTGTACAACTTCGTTTTCTGTTGTCATGCTAAGTTCATCCCGTTCCGTCATGCTTAAGTACCCGGCCATCGCCACCATGACCACCAAACCTGTAATAATAATCTGATTTTTACGCAAAAGTTTCTTCACTCCTTTGCCTCCTTGCTTTTCATTATTTTAATTTTATGACTCTCAATCTGAAATAATGCACTGACTGCCTCTGTTATTTCTCTTTTTACTCCGGCATCGTCTCCACCGTCGCAGACAATCACGACTCCTTCCAGCTCCGGCTCCTTTTCCTGGATCACATAAGGAGTGGAATTCCGGTCACTGTCCTCGATCAGCACCGTCTCTTCTTCTCTGGCATTTCCCCGGTCCGTATTGTCTTTTAATGTTACCTTCTCATTGGAAGCCTTCAGGGTAAGCATAACCTCAACACTGCCAACTCCGTCCACCTGACGCAGCAGTTCAACCAGTTCCTGTTTCATCTGTTCCCGGTACTGTGTCTGCTGCAGCTTGAGATCTGTCTGCTGTACTGCTGTTTCCTCTGGATTTTCTTTATCTCCCTCATCCCCGCTGTCAGACATCCCGTAAGAGACCAGGATCAGTAATATCCCACATATAACTACAATTCCCAGCTTCACAGGACCTGCTTTTTGTATGATTTTTTTAATTTCCTCCATCTTCATGGCTCGTCCCCTCCTGTATCGTTATATCCTTCCACTGACGCAGATCGATCCCTTTGTCCATAAGCTTAAAGAACGGTGATATGACCAGTACAATAACGATCAGACTCACTACATACTGCAGATATTTTTTATACTCCGTACCAGAAAAAAGATCCATCACCAATGTAGAAACCAATAAAAAAACGGTTACCTTCTGTACCATAGCCAGAATTTCCTGCATCTTTTCCTCCCCTCCGGAACACTTCAGCCTACCTGCCATCACAGCATATTTGTACAGATCAGTATGATGATGATAGATAAAAGAAACATCAGCGCCCCTGCAAATACATAGCCTGCCAGTATCTTGCCGCTTTCCGCCGCCGCATGGAGAGCTGCCGCCACCCGCCTGTCACTGACGGGCTGCACGACGGCTCCCCCGATCTTGTACATCACCGTAAAGATCAGCAGCTTGACCAGGGGATAAAAGCACAGAACAAGAATGCAGATCAGACCCCCGACTCCGATCGCACTCTTGATCAGAATCCCTGTTCCCACTACGGTATCTGCCACACTTCCCACCGTATTGCCCACACCCGGCAGTCCTTTTGCCGTCTGCAGGACCGTGTTGTTTTTTACCTTGTCGAGCACTGGCATCAGGATTCCCTGGATCCCCTGATAACCGACCAGAATTCCGAACAGGATCCTCTGGGTCCAGCGCAGAAAGCTTCTGACCAGTTCCGTCAGTCTGGAAAAATGATTATCCGCCAGCTGGTTCATCATGCTGAGAAGAAAATAAATCTGCACCCCGGGAAGAAGGATATTTACCATCAGTGTCTCAATGAGGCTGATCACGATCAGCATCGTTTCATAGTAGGCAGCGGACGTCCCGCTCCCCGTCCCCATCAGGATCGAGAGTGAAAATGCCGGCACCAGCGCTCTCATAAAGGAGAGCAGGTTACGGATCGAGTCCGCCGCCACCTGATACGCCATATGAAATCCCGCCGCCATCATGGCAAACAAAAGCAGATAGGTAATATAAAAACCAGTTTCTCCCAGATTCCGGTCTCCGATCGTTCCAGAGAAATTGACGAAGATGCCTGCAATGATCCCCAGTGCAAGAATGCGAAACAATACATCCTTCTGCCCGTTGAACTGGTCCGCAATGTGCTGCAGTCCCGTATTCCATAGTTCGCCCAGAGAAAAAGACGCCCGTCCTTCCATAATGTCATCCACATAATCCTGTATGGAAAAACTGCTCTCTTCCCCCTGCATCTTTTGAAATACTTTTTCTACTTCGTCCAGGGGAATACTATCCTGCCAGTCCGTCACATCATAACTCCCGGAATTGTCCCTGCCTTCTTTTTTCTGTCCTGCCCCTCCCTGCACCGCTGCCTGGCTGACCACACTTCCCGACATCAGCATCCACAACAGAACCAGAATACCTGTCCTCAGCCGCCAATTTTTCATGATAACAACTCCCCTATCGTTTTTACCAGAGAAGAGATCACGGGAAGTCCCACAATAAGCATACTGATCTTCCCGGCAAATCCGATCTGCCCGGCTATGGCGCCCTGCCCGGCATCCCGGCACAGGCTTACGGCAAGCTGTGTCAGGTAAGCAATCCCTACCATTTTCAAAAGGATCGCAATATACTCATGTTCCAGTCCAATGGCTTTCTCAAATGCCTGGATCTGCCCAATGATCAGCGACACCCGGCTCAGACCATAGACGGCGATCGCCGCCACGGCACACATAGCGATCGCAAATCCGTATTCCCTCTTACTGTTTCCGGCGATCAGAGACAGAAATATCGCTGCCACTCCTATCATCACTACCTTTACCAACTATGTATCCCTCCCCCCGGTGAAATCATTGTTCTGTCAGGTCAGAATGTAAACAGTTCTTCTACGGTCTGGAACAATTCAGATATGTATGGAATCACCCAGAACAGTACCAGCATCAGTCCCGCCAGACTGACAAGAAACGCCTGCTCGTCCCTCCCCGACTGTTTGAGGATCTGATTCAGTATCGTTACCAGAATCCCTACCAGCGCAATTCTAAATATTATCGTTATCTCCATACTCTTTTTTCCCTCACATAATAATCAGACAGATCAGTGCCCCTCCCATCGTTCCCAGCACCGGATACAATCTCGTTTTCTTCTCCTTTTCGCGTTCCCAGTTCTGCAGGCTTCCTTCCAGCCTCTTCTCATAAAGTTCCAGCGCCTGTACCTGCAGCTGGGTATCCAGATATCCCAATGTATTTCCCAGACCTTCCAGTTCTTTCTGATCCTCCTTCCCCATCTCCTGGGAAGTCAGTATTTCCTGCAGCGCCGTCCCCCAGATTTCCTCCAGACGTCCCCCGCCCTCCTCCAGACGCTGCGCTACCGTGTCAAAAAACCGTGCCACACTCCCGTTTGTCCTGTCCGCCATCTGAGCAAATGCTTCCGGTAGAGGCGTCCTTCCATATACGATCTCATTGCGCAGGATCAGCACCGCTTTCTGGCAGTCCTTCAGATTACGCCATTTTCTGTTATAGATGAAACTATACCACAATCCGGCACCGATACAGCCGGACATAACCATCAACATCCCTAACATCTTCATTTTGAAACCACCTGTCCTCTGCCATCATAAACTGCCGTTATTTTCCCCGGTTCACCGCCCTGTAAAAACAAAACCCGCTCAAACATCCGCTCATCCAGCATCCGCTTTAGCTGTGGTTTTTCCCTGATATGCGGGAACGAATTGCCATGCACCGTGGCGAGAAGGGCGCAGCCGCTTGTCAATGCGGTGATCAGCGCCTCATAATCCTGCGGTGCGCCAATCTCATCCACAGCAATCACCTCCGGCGCCATGGAACGGAGCATCATCCGGATCCCTTCCTGTTTCTGACAGGCATCCAGTACATCACAGTGTATCCCCACATCTCTCTGTGGAACCCCCATATAGCACCCGGCGATCTCGGAACGCTCATCGATCACTGACACATTTTTCGGGGGAAACATCCCGCCCCCGGTGGCAGTCTGCCTTACTATATCCCGCAGAAGCGTGGTTTTGCCCGCTCCGGGAGGGGATACGATCAGTGTGGATAAAAACCTGTCCTTATCAAAGAGAACGGGCATGATCCGGTCGGCGCACCCCAGTATCTCATGGGATACCCGGATATTCAAAAACGTAATATGCCGGATCGTCCTCACCTGTCCCTGGTCAAGCAGTACCTTTCCTGCCACCCCGACACGATGTCCTCCTGGTATCGTCAGATATCCTTTCCGTATCTCTTCTTCAAATGCATACAGGGAATAGTTGCTGATATGCTCCAGGATCTCCCGGAACTCCCTGACTCCTACAACCTGTCCCCCCTGGTCCGGCAGGATCTTCTCTCCCTTTATCACCAGTACGATATGTCTCCCGTTACGGATATGTATTTCCTGCAGAGACTCCCACTCTGTCACTGCCTGCATTACGACACGGCGGATCCGCTCCGGCATGATCTGTAAGATTTCTTCTTTCTCCATGTTCAGCCTCCATTCTTTACAAACATGTATATGCCTGTCCGGAGGGAATATTACAACAAAAGGGGTAAAAAGCACTTGAAAACCAGCGTGTATATCTTATAATATATATAAAACAGAAATTTTGTATTGGAGAAAAACATGAAAATTTATACTACGTTTTTTGCCATTTTCTTTAACTGCATTTTTGCCGTCTGCCTGAATTATTCTTTGTTCGCACTTCGATTTATGTGTACAAGCAATTTCGTAACGGAGGCGGATTTTTTGATCGTCTTTTTTATCTATAATATAATATGGCTTGTGGTCGATTTCAGATATAATGCAGCAAGATACCAGAAGCAGGGAGCTGGTCTATCCTTTTGGCTGCCAGTCCTGTTTCCGGCAATCATAATATTCTTGCTGCTGGAGATGGTCATATTGCTTTTTTGACGCAAAAAAACAGGATAGATATCTCTACCTATCCTGTCGCAATATTTTTCCGTATCTGATTTTACTGTGCTGTATATGTCTTGGAGCAGATGGTCTCTCCCGCACTGTCAAGATATGTTACTTCAATCTGACCATTCTTTACATCTACAAATTTCTTCATTTCATTGGCAGCATTCTGGAATGTAGAATCTGCTTTTGCCATCTGGGCTTCCATCGCCGTTACCAGCTCATCCGATTTTGTAAGCTTGGCACAGTTATAAGTATAAACCATTTTCTCGCCTTCTGCGGTCACTTCAACACTGATGCCGCTTCCTTCCAGTGACTTCTGTGCTTCACTGAGCTGAGATTTTACTTCATCCGCATTCAGGTAATCCGATACCGAACTGTACTTCTTACCGCCGCATGCTACAAGTCCGACTACCAGAACCAGCACCATAACTGGCATTAACAGTTTTGATGTGAATTTTTTCATAACCATGTTCTCCTTTTTCTTTTTAATTTTATGTACAGATATTATTTTTATATCTGTATTGTTTTTCAACAAAATATATTTTAACAAAAAATACACCTTTTTGTCAAGTTTTTTGGGTGAATTATCCCAAATCCAATGTTTTAATACATTTTCCCGTTGAGCTACATAAAACGATCAATAATGATATCTACAAGTGAATACGATCAAATTACTTCCTTCTACTTGATAAACCAATCTATGTTCATCTGTTATTCTTCTACTCCATTTTCCAGCTAAATCATATTTTAATGGTTCAGGTTTACCTAGTCCTTCAAATGGACTTCTTATCATATCCTTAATAAATTCATTGATTCTTTTGACAATTTTCTTATCCATCTTCTGCCAATAAAGATAGTCTTCCCATGCATTTTCGGTGAAAGATACATTCATAAACTAATCCTCCACTTCAAAGCTCACAAGTTTTCCATCTTCAGCTTGTTTGACAGATTCTTTTAACCATTCATAATTCGCTTTGCTTTCTCTTATATGAAGATTTTCCATTAAGTTATCATACTGTGCCTGAGACATAAGCACCACGTTTTCATCGTTTTTTCTCGTAATTATTGCAATATCAGAATCAAGCACAACCCGATCACATACTTCTTTGAAATTATTTCTCACATTTGAAAAATTAGTTGCTATCATATAATCACGCTCCTACAAATATAGTATATTCCATATCCATATTATTGTCAATATTCTGTACAATATTCTGTACGCCATTTATCCGAAATGCATAATTTTCAGATTCAAGATATTAAATGAAAACTATATTTTTATCCATGGTTAATTCTAAAAGTGTTTCGGCGGAGCACATACAGAACGTAAACAAAGGGATTTAATTGTTCAGGAATAGTAAAAACGACATGGAAATAGCCTGCGTCTATCATTTCGCTGCGCCGTTTGTCGATCCAAAGCTTTTTGGTGGCAGTGGCGGTTCGAACAGTTACGGCAGCGTACCAACTACACGGTGGTATTTGAAATATCACAGTTCAGAATTGATTGATAAAATGTTTGGTTTTGGTAAATAAACCAATAAATCTCCAATTTTAATGCGAACGAAAAATCACTTTCTTATTTTGTAATACAAGAATCTTAAATTCTAATGATAAAATTTTCGACGCTGTTTCTTTAACTGGTCGATATGAGTAGCAATAACCACTTCCATACATACTGCATCATTAGAGACTAATATTCCATTTGTACGCGCCTTGCAGTCATATATTTGATCCGTCCATTCCATCAATCAGCAATGGCGTGCAACTAAAGATATTTCACCTATCATAGACTCTGACTCCCAAAGTATCAAAAAAGTTTAGACTTAACTTTTTTGACAAACTCATTACTTGTAGAGTCTATTATCTTAAAAAATATAATGAAAATCTATATTCCAACTATGGAGCAATTACAATTATTGAATATCGAACATTGAATATGTATTTACGATATTTTCCGATTTAATATAAGGCAAATATGCCTGAATGACATTACTTGGAAAAACAGATCTAGTGATTTTTCCATATTCTATACTCCAACAAATTCTTTCTATATCCTGATCTGTAAAAAGAACTGGAAAAACAATTGGTCGCATCAAAAACTGAAAATCATTAATATCCAAAAATATAGGATTAAAATTTTCATTATAATTTAATTCTAAAATCACTGCATTTTTACTCCTCAATTCATTCCATAAACTCCCTATTACTGCTCTTTTATGTTGAATAAATGAAAAAAACGATGTAAAATTTTCTATTTCAAACACTGATTAACTATCACTCTGAGAAAACGCAAAAATTATTCCACTTAAGTTCAAATGATTTATTTTATTAAAAGATTCCAATATTAATCAATAAAGATACAATTACTTCATCTTCTATCTTTGCTTCACAAAGTACTAATAATGTATTTTCTATTCCCCTCATTCTTTCATCTAAAACATAATCATTTTAACCTTTGATCCTCCTGATACACCATTCTCTCATAAAAACAATGATTTCTGCATCATTTCCTGTTTCATAGTATTCAATGAGCATTCCTTTGAATTCTTCCAATTTTTCAATGGGTATTTGAAAAATGCCTATGTTGTGTTCAATAAGTACTTTATTGGCCATAAGCTGTGCTACCCGTTTATTTCCATCAATAAACATCTGAGTCCTTGCAATATAACAAAAATATTTCAATGCCCTTAATTCAATATTCCCGATCTGTTCTATTTCATTGATTGAATCCATAATAATCCCGGTATGAGGCATTTCAGGTTCCCATGATGTGCCCCCAATTTGCACAGGAATAGTCCTTATTTCTCCGGCATAACTAAATAACAACTCACCAACAATCTTGTCGAACTCTCTCAGCAACATTATGCTATTATTGTATTCAAGATTATTGAAAAGAAACTGCCATGCACGTTTCATATTTATCACAAATAATACTTCTTCTGTTTTAGTAATCGTAGGCGCATTGGCAATAATTGCCTCTGTTTTAGGAAATGTGGTACCCAATCCCTCAAGGTTTGCACTCTTCCATATGCTATCTACTAACAATCTTTTAGCCATTTCTATAGCTGTATCATGCATTTTGTTACTCCTTCGATTTAAAAAACATATTTCTTTTCATGTTGCTTTCTCAGTACAAATCCTAATCTCCGTGTTATATTCTGCATTATGCGCACAAAAAAATCGGAGCAACAGGATTTGAACCTGCGACCTCACGGCCCCCAGCCGTGCGCGCTACCAAACTACGCCATGCTCCGCATTTACTATCCCATTGTAACTGATTTACATGGAAAATTCAATCATTTTTTTGCTGCCGAGGTATATTTTTTTGAATAAACCAGTTCACCCTTGCGGTCAACATACCGGACTTCCACCGTAGCGGTCTCCACATTTACATATTGTCTGATCTCATCCGCTGCATCCTGAAATGTCTTATCTTCCTTCGCCAGCTCCGACTCCAGCGCTTCTGACAGCTGATCCGATTTCTCCATATCCTCAAATCGGAACGTATAAACCATCACATCTCCCTCTGCCGTGATCTGAACCTCTACATCATCATCTCCGGATATCTCCTTTTCATATATCTGATATGACCGGTTGATCGAATTTACATAGTCGGACACGGATTCATACTTTTTCGCCCCACCTGATACCGTTGCATACTCTTTCCCACCGCATGCGCACAGCCCACATAGCATAAACACTGCTGTGATAACTGCCGATAGCTTTACCATTCTCTTTTTCATAAGCACCTGCCTCCTCCGCCTTTTTACAATTCAATATTACTGTTATACTACCATTATAAACTCCCCGTTGTCAAGAAACCGGATCGGTGATAAAATAAATCATGTCATAAAATTTCCGCAACCAGAATGGAGGAATATCATTCATGAAAAAAGAAACATACACCATGCTGAAACATTTCATGCTTTCCTGCATGGATGACAGCGCCCATGACAAAGAACATATATACCGGGTTCTGTACAACGCCTTAGCCATCGCACAGACAGAGGACAATGTTGATTATGATGTCCTGATCGCTTCCTGCCTGCTTCATGATATCGGGCGGAAGGAACAATTTGAAAATCCAGCCCTGTGCCATGCATCGGTGGGGAGTGAAAAAGCATATCAGTTTCTTATCGACAATGGATTTGATAAAACTTATGCCGGACAGGTCAGGCATTGTATTCTGACACACCGGTTCCGGAAGAGCAGCCCGCCTGAGAGCCTGGAGGCAAAAATACTTTTTGATGCGGATAAGCTGGATGTATCGGGTGCAATGGGCATCGCAAGAAGTCTGATCTATAAAGGGATCGTCTCTGAACCACTCTATACGCTGCTGCCGGATGGTACTGTCTCAACCGGAGAACATGATACGGTTCCTTCGTTTTTTCATGAATACAAATATAAACTGGAAAACCTGTATTCACACTTCTACACGGCAAAAGGCGCGGAGATGGCAGGGGAACGGCAAAAAATCGCTGTTGATTTTTATCAGTGTCTGTATCAGGAAGCAGCTTCTTCGTATGCACATGGTAAAAATGAACTCGGAAAGCTACTACAATAACAGGAGGAAGCAAAACTATGGAATACGGACTGATCGGAGAAAAACTGGGGCACAGTGCTTCAAAGGAAATACACGGAATGCTGGCAGATTATACCTATGAGCTCCATCCATTGACAAGGGATGAATTTCCCTCGTTTATGGAACAGCATGCATTCCGGGCGATCAACGTCACCATCCCTTATAAACAGGATGTCATCCCCTATCTCTCTGATATTGACGACACGGCAAAAGAGATCGGCGCCGTCAATACGATCGTAAACCGGAACGGCAGACTATCTGGCTACAATACCGATATGCCAGGATTTATGTATATGGTACGGAAAAACGGAATCGACATGAAAGGCAAAAAAGTAGTGATCCTGGGGAACGGCGGCGCCTCCCAGGCAGTTCAGGCAGGGGTGAAGCATCTGGGAGCCTCTGAACAGATCATCGTAGGACACCGTACAATGAAAGATGGGGTTATTACTTATGAAGAATGTTTTGACAGACATGCGGATGCGGACATCATAGTAAATACCAGTCCTGTTGGGATGTTTCCTGCCATTGACGCCTCTCCCGTTGACCTGACGAAATTCCCCCAGTGTCATGCTGTCGTGGATATCATTGCCAATCCGCTGACGACGAAACTGGTCGCACAGGCAAGAGATCTTGGGATGACCGGTATTACCGGACTGGAAATGCTGGTCGCACAGGCAAAATATGCCTCCGAGATCTTTCAGGGCATAAAGATCCCGGAAGAACGAATTGACGAAATCTATCAGAAGCTGGCTAACTCAACGGCACCAATCTGAACCCGCCGTTGAGCTAAGAAAAATGTATAAAGCTGACACACAGCCTGGCATGTTTAAATTGACGCCCGGCTGTGTATATTTTTCCCTCCCCAGGCATAAAGTAATACAGAGCAATCGGTACTTTATCTTTGGGGAGGTTTTTTATGTGTAGTATTTCCGGTTTTTTCAATCCCAATGCTTCCTTTATGGGGCGGAAGGATTATTATATGCATATTCTGGATGAAATGAGGCAGGTACTAAAGCACCGGGGGCCCGATGAAAATGACAGGATACTGACAGACCGCTGCGGACTGGCGCATACGCGGCTGTCCATCATTGATCTCGCAAACGGGCATCAGCCCATGACCCGGTTTCTGGACGGGTATGCCTATCATATCGTTTATAATGGTGAAATTTACAATCTGGATCTGCTCAGAAGCAGACTCCGTGATCATGATGTGGTCCCGGAAACCACATCGGATACTGAGGTTCTTCTGTTATCCTTTCTGACCTTTGGTGCAGACTTCATCAAAGAAGTAGACGGCATCTTCGCCTTCGCCATCTATGATGAACGGCATGAAACACTCACCCTCTTCCGGGATTCTTTTGGTGTCAAACCACTGTTTTATACGATCCATGACGGCACACTGATCTTCTCTTCCGAACCAAAGGGGTGCTTCTGCTTCCCCGGCGTGGAGGCAGTGCTTGACAGAAGCGGACTCAACGAGATCCTGTCCCTCGGTCCGGCGCGCAGTCCCGGATCCGGCGTGTTCAAAGGATTCCATGAACTCCTGCCCGGTACTTATATGACCTGCAGCCGCTATGGCAGGCACACGACAACGTATTTCCATCTGGAGAGCCGCCCGCACTTTGACTCTTATGAAGAAACGGTAGAAAAAACTTCTTTTCTCATACAGGATGCGATACGAAGACAGATGGTCTCCGATGTACCGGTCTGTACCTTCCTTTCCGGCGGTGTGGACTCCAGTGTGGTGTCCGCCGTCTGCGCCGCAGCACTAAAGGAGAAAGGGGAACGTCTTACCACCTATTCGTTTGATTTTACGGAAAATGACAAATATTTTAAGGCGAATTCTTTTCAGCCGTCGCAGGATCGCCCCTATGTTGACAAAATGGTGGAATTTCTCCATTCGGATCACCACTACCTGGAATGCAGCAATACGACGCAGGCGGATCTTCTGACCCGCTCAGTAGACGCCCACGATCTCCCCTGCATGGTTGATATTGACTCATCTCTCCAGTATTTCTGTGAGAAGGTCAGCCATACCCACAAGGTAGTGCTCACCGGCGAATGTGCCGACGAAGTGTTTGGCGGCTATCCCTGGTTCCATCGCGAGGAAATGCTCCGTTCCGGGACATTCCCTTGGACGCCTTCTCTGGAACCAAGAAAAGCGCTGCTCTCACCCACCCTTGTGGATGAACTTCGGATGGAAAACTATGTGGCAGAGGTTTATAACCGCTCCGTCAGTGAGATCAATATCCTCCCCGGTGAAAATGAAACGGAGACAAACCGGCGCCGTGTCGGCTATCTGAACATCCGCTTTTTCATGCAGACGCTCCTGAACCGTATGGACCGCACAAGCATGTACTCCGGGCTGGAAGCACGCGTCCCCTTTGCCGACCGGGCACTGGTCGATTACGTATTTAATATTCCCTGGGAGATGAAAGCAAAAGATGGTCTCGTGAA
The DNA here is from genome assembly GCA_910584875.1 of uncultured Eubacterium sp. GTDB lineage: Bacteria > Bacillota > Clostridia > Lachnospirales > Lachnospiraceae > Eubacterium_F. The sequence continues at coordinate 21,781 of CAJUDA010000006.1, read as the reverse complement.
AAACATTCTCCGCCAGGCGTCCAAAGGACTTCTCCCGGACGAAATCCTCTTCCGGCGCAAAAGTCCCTATCCCAAATCCTATAACCCGTATTATGAGACTCTTCTTGCCGGACGGCTGCGGGAAACTCTTGCTGGGGACTCTCTCCTGAAAGAACTGCTGAACATGAAAACGCTGAATCAGTTTCTGGATAACCCAAAGGATTATGGAAAACCGTGGTACGGCCAGCTGATGGCTGGTCCACAGATGATCGCTTATCTGCTGCAGATCGATTATTTTCTGAAAAAATATAAAGTACGCATCGAATTGTGATCAAAAAAATCCGGCTCCTGCAAAATTTACTCAGGAGCCGGATTTTTTATTGAATAGGAAAGTTCGCCTCATGCGGAGCAAGAACGACCGTTACTTCCGCCTGTGCATGGAAAATTCATACTGGCTGTATTCCTGCAGAGTATCCAGAATCCCTCTGTCATCGGCTTCCCCGATCTGCTTATCCCGTTCTCTTTTAAAGTTTCTCTCTTCCTGAATATTCCCGGGACCCGATACACAGCCGCCCTCACAGCACATACCCTCTATGAAGTCTTCTGGCAGCTTGCCCACCTTCATAAGCATCAGTGCCTTCTTGCACTCTGCCGCACCGTTACAGCGACGGACATTGACAGAAATTCCTTTCTCCTGCTCGATCAGCGCCTGTTGTACCGCATTGGTAACACCGCCGGCATTTCCATATCGTTTTCCGTACACGCTGCCATTTTGTTCACCGATGGAAACCGGCTGCAGCTGTACATCCTTTGCCCGGAACATCGCCCGCAGTTCTTCAAATGTCATAGCAAGATCCGCGTTTTCTCCCGGATATGCCTGATCCTGACCTGCTTCACTTTTCTTGGCAATACATGGTCCGATAAAGATGCATACGGCATCGGGATCCATTGCCCGCACAAGACGTGCCGTAGCTGCCATCGGTGATACGGTGGTAGAGATATTCTCCGCCAGCCCCGGGAAATGACGGCGGATCATATGTACAAATGCCGGACAACAGGACGTGGTCATCTTCTTCCCTTCATTGTATGCCTCTGCCCATTCCTTCGCCTCCGAGTCGGAAACAAAATCTGCACCGACCGCCACATCGACCATATCGGTAAAGCCCAGCTGTTTCACACCGTCCCGGATCGACTCCATCGTAATGTCTGCCCCAAACTGTCCCTCAGCCGCCGGCGCAACCATCGCATACACCGGCCTATCACCCTTTAAGTGATCAATGATCTCCACAATACGTGAACTGTCTGATATCGCACCAAACGGACAGGAATTGATACAGGCACCGCAGCGGATGCATTTTTCCTCATTGATGCTGACTGTCCCGTCCTCTTCACTCGCCTGTATCGCATCCACCGGACAGGCGCGGCGGCATGGACGCATGATATCCACAATGGCATTATAAGGACAGGCATCATAACACTGCCCGCATTCTTTGCATTTATTGGGATCGATATATGCCTTCGTCCTCGTCATCGTGATGGCGTCAAATTTGCAGGCGTGCATACACTTCTTTCCCATACATTTCTGACAGTTATCTGTTACAGAAAAGCGTGTGATCGGACAGTTTTCACAGGCTGCCGGAAGAATCACCACCGTATTGTTGCAGTTGTCACCCGTGGCAGGATTGATATTTTTCGCCAGCATAATGCGTTCCCGGATGATCTCCCTCTCCTTGTACACGCAGCAGCGGTAGCTTGGCTTGCTCCCCGGCAGGATCTCATACGGCAGTGTCGCCTCGATCTTCTCCAGATTTCCCTCAAACGCAGCCTTCGCCACATGATACAGCACTTCACTTTTTACTTCCTCGACAGTATCGTTTTCGTTTAACATGACCAGCCTCCATTCTTTACATTCATTTTTACTTTACTGTAATATATTCACGAACTCCGGTTTCTATCATCATATCATATTATGTCGTAAACTGTAAATACCAAATAGTGGCTATCGAATATGAGGAAACGTAACCGGATACCAGATTACAAACATATCTAAAAAAGACGCAGCCTCCGCCGCGTCTTTTACCTATCGTTTATCTTCCGCCTGCACACTATCTGCCAAAGGGCGACTGGATCACAGGCTGGATCTGTTTTCCCCTGAGTGCCTCTTCTATGGTGTCCGGCACCCGTTCAAAATGTGCCACCATCGATTTCGGTTTCTTTTCATAATCATCCTGTCCGAAAGGAACAAAATATACATTTTTTGTATTCATCAGTTCTCCTATGTTCTTCAAGTTTGCCCCCAGGGCATCGTTTGTCGATACGGCGATCACGACCGGTTTTTCATTGCGCATATGTGCTTTTGCTGCCATCAGTACCGGAGAATCCGTAATTCCGGCACACAGCTTCGCCATTGTATTTCCAGTGCAGGGAGCAATGATCATCACATCCAGATACGCCTTCGGACCGATCGGCTCTGCCTCCTGCAGTGTAAAAATGCCATGTTCCCCAGTAATCTCCTGTATCGCTATGATAAAATCTCTCGCATCTCCAAAGCGGCTGTTAATGGTCTGTGACATATTGGAGAAAATCGGAATTACGCGATTTCCCTCTTCTACCAGCTTTCTGACCACGCCTTTGATCTTTTCATGAGTACAAAAAGAACCGGTTATTGCAAAACCGATGGTTTTTTTGCTCATTCCGCTAGTCTCCCATAATTGTTTTTCTTATTATTACTAATAGTATTGCAGCGGCTGATTTTGGTGCATATTTACCTGGTAAACCCAGACATAAATTTGCATCAATGGAATGTTTTCGACAATATTCAAAGTCAACACCGCCCGGTTTGGATGCAATATCCACAATTGTAACATCTTTTTTCACGTTTGCGAGAAAATGTTCATCCAGTACAGGAGCAGGTACGGTATTAAAGATAAAATCAAATTCACTCATATTGGTCGCCGGCATAGTAAAATCAACTGCCTGACAACCATAAGTCTCCGCCCGGGCACGTTTTTCTTCCTTGCGGTCCATCACCGTTACATTTGCTTTTAACGCTGCCAGTTTTTCTGCCAGCACCTCCCCGCACCGTCCATATCCCACTACAAGAGAATTGCTTCCATGTATACTGACACACCCGGATTTCAATGCCTCCGCTACCGCTCCCTCTGCTGTGGCAATGGCATTCCGGCTGGCAAATCCCTCCTCCTGCATATAATCAATACATCTCACCCCTTTTTTTACACATAGTTCCAAAAGCGGTGCCGGAAAATGGCAGCCAAAAACAAGCTGTCCCTTTTGTAATTTTGTGATATTTTCTTCTAAGTATTTTGCCGTCTGCGGCACCGGAAGCAGCACGACGTCATGATAGCCTGGCAGATATTCTTCTGCGACCATCACTTCATTTCCTGCCTCCTGTAAAAGTTCCGCCAGATAGATTTGTCTTGTTTCAGAACCAAGTACCATAAAATGAACTTTCATTGAAACCTCCTGCAAATCCCTTTATTATAAGATATGTCAGACGATGGTATCATGATACTTCATCAGTTCTTCCAGAAAAATACTACCAAGAGGACTCAGAGCAGCGCCAGCACGGCTGATATATCCGATGCGCATGATCTCATTTTCCTGTAACGGGACAGCACAAAAATCATCTCCGTTCAACTCATCGCATATAATACCAGAACACAGCGTATACGCATGTAATCCTACCATAAGATTCAGCATCGTCGCCCGGTCATTTGCCCGGATCATCCGTTTATAATCATAGGTACTTTTCATTTCTTCCGCAAAATAAAAAGAATTGTTCTGCCCCTGATCAAAAGCAAGACAGGGATACGGTTCCAGATCCTGCATGGCGATCCGCTCTCTCCCGGCAAGAGGATGCCCGGAATGCAGATAAACATAAGTGTCACAGGTAAACAGCTCTGTAAATTTCAACTGGTTTTCCCGCAGGATCTTCTGCAGGACATTTTCATTGAAATCATTCATATAAATGATTCCCAGCTCACTTTTGAAACTGTGGACGTTTTCTATGATCTCTCCTGTCTTTGTCTCATGGATGGCAAATTCATAATTCTCCATCCCGGCACGTTTTACTGTCTCAACAAATGCTTTCACCGCAAAGGAATAATGCTGCAGGGACACACTGAACTTTTCTTTCGCCTCTTTTTCAATATAGCGGTTGCTGAGTAACCGGTACTGCTCTGTCACCTGTCTGGCGTACCCGAGAAATTCTTCTCCGTCCGGTGTGATGAGAATACCGTGATTGGAACGCACAAACAAATTAAAGCCCAGTTCCTTTTCCAGCTCCCGGATCGCAGATGATAAACTTGGCTGGGACACAAAAAGTTTTCTTGCCGCTTCATTCATGGAACCGCTTTCTGCCACAGCGATCGCATATTTTAACTGCTGTAATGTCATAACGACTCAACACCTCACTCGTTTTTATCATAGCCATCCAGAAAATGGTGTTTCACCCCGTCCTGTTTATAAGCGATCACTGTATTAAGATTGACATTTTCCACACTGCGGAAAATGTTTTTTTCTATATAGGGACTCTTCTTCCGTAGTTCCCGGATCAGGGCTTTCACCTCATCTCTTTTTGAACCGATCTCCGTCCCCTTTTTTTCAGTCAGAAGGCAGGCGCAGCGGATAAAATGCAGATCATTGTAATCCATCCACCGGATAATATCCTCTTCACGGATCAGGTACAGCGGACGGATCAGTTCCATCCCTGCAAAATTGGTACTGTGAAGCTTCGGCATCATCGTCTGGATCTGAGCGCCATATAGCATCCCCATCAGTATCGTTTCAATCACATCATCAAAATGATGCCCCAGGGCAATCTTATTACACCCAAGTTCCTTTGCCTTATTATACAAATGGCCTCTTCTCATACGGGCACACAGATAACAGGGTGATTCCATATCTTCCACTGCTACAATGTCAAAGATCTGCGAACGGAAAATCTCTACCGGCACACCAAGAATCCCTGCATTTTCCCGAATCCTCTGAAGATTTTGCGCATTATAACCCGGATCCATCACGAGATATACCGCTTCAAAATTTTTTTGTCCATGTCTGGCTATTTCCTGAAACAATTTTGCCATCAGCATAGAGTCTTTGCCACCTGACAGGCAGACAGCGATTTTGTCTCCATCCCGGATAAGCTCATATTCATTTACCGCTTTTGTAAACCTGCGCCAGATTTCCTTACGGAATTTCTTTACAATGCTGCGTTCTGCCTGTTTTTGTCTGTCTTCCATGTACTGGATTCTCCTTTTTGCAATCATCGGTAAGATAAAAAGGTATAAAGTCTGTATTTATGGACTTTATACCCTGAATTCTATTTATTATGAAATCCTTGCTTTTAATTCCCTTACATCTGTTTCAAGCATATTAATTTTTACCGAATGAATCTCTATTTCTTCATATGGTTTCATCGCTTCATGCAGATTCCGTGACAGATCAAGATGTCCTTCTGCGATACACCGGATATTGTCACGAATTTCATTTTCAATCGTCAGTTCAATCGCTGTTACTTTCTCACTTAATTCCTGAATACTGCTTTGTATCCCCTGTACTTTTTCTTGTGTGTTCTGCAGTTCTTCTTGTGTGTTCTGCAATTCTACTTTCATGCCCTGCACTTCTTCTTTTGTTTCCTGTAATCCTTCCTTCATGCCCTGCACTTCTTCTTTTGTTTCCTGTAATCCTTCCTTCATGCCCTGTACTTCTTCTTTTAAGCCATACACTTCTGAAAGAATACAATCAAGTTTCTGACTGTCTGTCATTGTACCACCCCTCATTCATTATACAATACCTCCACTGTTACAAAACAAAGCATATCATAAAACTCATACAAAGTCAATACATTTTTCAACACACTTCAACAAGATCCTTTACTACTTCAGAAGCAATGATAAGCCCGGCTACAGACGGAACAAATGCCACAGAACCAGGAGTTTCCCTTTTCTCTACAGAAATCGGCGGCTCTTTGGAATAAACCACCTTCAGTTTATTTATGCCACGCTTTTTCAATTCACGGCGCATCACCCGGGCAAGGGGGCACACGCTGGTCTCATAAAGATCCGCCACTTCAAAATCCGCCGGATTCCGTTTATTGCCAGCGCCCATACAGCTTATGACCGGGATTCCCTTTTCCTGCGCCTCTGTCACCAGCTGTATTTTCGCCGTTACCGTATCTACAGCATCCACAATATAGGAATACACAGAAAAATCAAACTTATCTTTTGTCTCTGGCAGATAAAAACAGTTATGAACTTCTACCCGGCACGCCGGATTGATATCCTGGATACGTTCCCTCATCACTTCCGTTTTATACCGTCCTATCGTGCTGTGCAGGGCAATAATCTGACGATTCAGATTTGTCACAGAGACCACGTCACTGTCAATCAGATCGACAGCTCCCACACCGCTTCGCACAAGTGCCTCCACTGCATGACCACCCACGCCGCCGATGCCAAACACTGCCACTCTGGCACCGGCAAGCATGTCCATGGATTCCTTTCCCAGCAAGAGCTCTGTCCTTGCAAATGGACGTTCCATCCTGTCACCTCCTCAGCGCAGCAGTGTTCATTAGAACCCACCGCCGTTGAGCTATCTATAATTTTCTTCCTTTAGTTCTATAATATCAGCAACATCACCGCACACCCGGCAGTGCCCCGAGGATTCCGGTATCTCGATTGTACGAAATTGCATGGTAAGACCGTCAAACGTCAGTATTTTTCCCGTAAGAAGATCTCCACAGCCTGTCAGATACTTCTGTGCTTCCAGCGCCTGCAGGCTGCCAAGAATACCAGGAATCACACCTAATACCCCTGTTTTAGAACAATCGTCTACCTCCCCGGCAGAAGGGATCTCCTCAAAGACACACCGGTAACAGGGACCCTGCCCTGGTACATAAGTCATGATCTGTCCGTGAAATCCAAGCACTCCGGCATGACAAAACGGTTTCCCCGCCAGCACACAGGCGTCGTTGATCAAAAATTTTGCTGAAAAATTATCTACCGCATCCAGAACAAAATCATAATTTTCTATCATATCCCCGATATTCTTTGCTGTAATATATTTTTGATGCAGCACTACCCTGACATCCGGGTTCAGCCGCCGGACAAAAGAAGCCGCCGATTCTGCTTTAGGAACACCCAGATCCGGTGTCCCATGTATCACCTGCCGCTGCAGATTAGAAAGTTCTACTACATCATAATCGACGATGCCAAGTGTTCCTACCCCTGCCGCTGCCAGATACATCAGAGCCGGAGCACCCAGACCACCTGCTCCGATCACCAGTACTCTGGATGAAAGTAATTTCTCCTGCCCTGCGTTCCCGATTTTTTTTAATTTGATATGTCTGGAATAACGTTCTTTCTGGTATTCTGTCAATGCCATGTTTTTCTCCCCGCATTCTTATTCCATATGTTCAGAATGTACCACACTGCATTACTGGTGTCAACAAAATGCGGCGGCTATTTTACAGCACGGAACGCTTCTTCCAGATCTTCAATGATATCATCAATGTTTTCTGTACCGATTGAAAGGCGGATGGTATTCGGCTTAATTCCCTGCTCCAGCAGTTCTTCTTTGCTAAGCTGGGAATGCGTCGTGGATGCCGGATGGATCACTAAAGATTTCACATCTGCCACATTGGCAAGAAGGGAAAACAACTCGAGATTATCGATAAAATCTTTCGCCTTTTTGTCGTCCCCTTTTATTTCAAAGGTAAAGATCGAACCGCCTCCACGTGGAAAATACTTCTGATACAGATGCTGCTGCACCGGATCCTCTGAGAGAGCGGGATGATTTACCTTCTCTACCTGTGGATGGGCATTCAGGTATTCTACGATCTTACGTGCATTTTCCACATGCCGCTCCACCCGCAGAGACAGCGTCTCCAGTCCCTGCAAAAACAAAAACGCATGAAACGGAGATAGTGTAGCACCTGTATCACGAAGCAGGATCGCACGGATCTTCGTGACAAAGGCAGCTGCTCCAACCGCTTCCGTAAAACGAATGCCATGATAACTCGGATTGGGTTCCGTGAGAGACGGAAACTTGCCACTCGCCTCCCAGTCAAATTTACCACTGTCTATGATCACGCCGCCGATGGCCGTACCATGTCCACCGATAAATTTAGTTGCCGAGTGGATCACGATATCAGCGCCATACTCAATAGGACGTACCAGATATGGTGTAGCAAATGTGTTATCGATCACGAGAGGGATCCTGTTCTCATGGGCGATCTTTGCGATTTCTTCGATATCCGCCACATCAGAATTGGGATTACCCAGCGTCTCAATATACACTGCCTTCGTATTCTCCTGAACAGCCCCACGGATTTCTTCAAAATCTGCCGGATCAACAAATGTTGTCGTAATTCCATAATTCGGAAGTGTATGCGCCAGAAGATTGTATGTACCGCCATAAATATTTTTTGCCGCTACAATATGATCCCCATTCTGCGCCAGATTCTGGATCGTATAGGAAATTGCTGCTGCCCCTGATGCTACGGCAAGAGCCGCAACACCCCCTTCAAGAGCTGCAACACGTTGTTCAAATACATCCTCCGTCGGATTCGTCAGACGTCCATATATATTTCCGGCATCAGTCAGCCCAAACCGTGCTGCCGCATGTTCGCTGTTGTGAAATACATAGGAAGAGGTCTGATAGATCGGGACTGCCCTGGCATCGGTCACCGCATCCGGCGTCTCTTGTCCTGCATGAAGCTGTATCGTTTCAAATTTAAAATTTCTTTCTGCTCTCGTTTTCTTACTCATATTTATTTCCCCCTGTCTTATTTTGATGTGATTATCATAGCATATCCCCCTGTTATTGTAAAATACACAAAACAAAGAGCTGATTATAGTCATTTTCTATAACCAGCCCGGCTTTCTCTCTTTCCTTATTTAATCGAGGTCACCTGATAGCCCTGATCTTCTACTGTTTTTTTCAGTGCTTCGTCCGCGACTTCTTCATTGAGTTTTACAACTGCCGTACCTTTTTTGTGGCTGACCTTTGCCTGATCCACCTGGTTCATGCCCTCGAGTGCCTTCTGCACCCGGGACTCACAGTGTTCACACATCATTCCTTCTACGTTCAATGTTTTCTTCATGGTATCGTCCTCCATTTCTTTCCTTTCATTCTGATCAATATGATCTATTACACCAAGCCTGTCTGAGCGTTTCCGGTCATGACGGGCATCATGTACTTTTTTAAAATTTAGCCTTAAAGCATTTGTCACTACACAAAAGCTGGACAGACTCATGGCAGCGGCGCCAAACATAGGATTGAGCTGCCAGCCAAATACGGGAATCCAGATACCTGCTGCCAGTGGGATCCCTATCACATTATAAATAAATGCCCAAAACAGATTTTCATGGATATTTCTCAATGCCGCACGGCTCAGCCGGATCGCCGCCGGTACATCCCGAAGCCGGCTCTTCATCAATACGATATCTGCCGCATCAATCGCAATATCGGTTCCTGCACCAATCGCAATACCGGTATCCGCACTCGTCAGAGCCGGCGCATCATTGATCCCGTCACCTACCATCGCCGTTCTGCCCTTTTGCTTTAAGCTGCGGATCACATTTTCTTTTCCATCCGGCATCACACCGGCGATGACATCATCCACTCCCGCCTGCCTGCCGATCGCTTTTGCCGTCTGTTCATTATCTCCTGTCAGCATAACAACATGGATCCCCATATTCTGTAATTCCCTGACAGCCTGTGGACTGTCTTCTTTCATCACATCTGCCACGGCAATGATACCGGCAAACTGGTCTCCTATCGCAAAATATAACGGCGTCTTTCCCTGTAATGCCAGGGTTTCTGCCTTTTTCTCCATCTCTTCCGGTACCGAAACCCTGGAAGAAATAAAATCCCTGTTTCCCCCATACAGAGTGCTTCCCCTCCAGACCGCTGTCAGTCCATTTCCCGGAAACACCTCAAAATCAGTAACCTCATCTGCCCTGCACCCTCTTTTTACTCCGTAATCCAGGATTGCTTTCGCCAGAGGATGCTCACTCCTTTTTTCAAGTGAATAAGCGGCAGCAATCAGTTTTTGCTCCCCTGCCTCTTCTGACGGAACAAGATCCGTTACTTCCGGCTCACCCCGGGTGATCGTACCTGTTTTATCGAGTGCCACGATCTGCACTTTGCCTGTTTCTTCCAGGGACGCCGCTGTCTTAAACATAATACCATTTTTAGCACCTACTCCGCTGCCCACCATAATTGCCACCGGAGTCGCCAGTCCCAGCGCACAGGGGCAGCTGATCACCAGAACAGAAATCGCTCTGGCCAGTGCATAGCCAAAAGTCTGTCCGCAGATCATCCATACTAAGAATGTGACAATGGCAATACCGATCACCACCGGCACAAAAATACCAGATACCCGGTCCGCCACTTTTGCAATCGGTGCTTTGGTCGCCGCCGCATCACTGACCATGCGGATGATCTGCGCCAGTGTCGTGTCCTCACCTACCCGCGCCGCCTCACACCGGATAAATCCCGACTGGTTTATCGTTGCTGCAGATACCATGTCACCTTTCTCTTTATCCACTGGTATGCTCTCACCAGTCAGCGCTGACTCATTTACTGCCGTACTTCCTTCAACCACAATACCATCCACCGGAATACTCTCACCCGGTCTCACTACAAAGATATCTCCTTTTGTAATCTGTTCCACCGGCAGTGTTTCCTCCCTGCCTTCCTTTTCCACCGTAACCGTTTTCGGTGCCAGCCGCATCAGCCCTTTCAGTGCATCTGTCGTCTTCCCTTTTGATCTTGCCTCCAGCATTTTCCCCACCGTAATCAGTGTCAGGATCATCGCTGCAGATTCAAAATAGAACTCATCCATATACCGCATAACCTGATCCATATCCATCCGGATCTGAGCACCTGTCATGGCAAACAGGGCATACGTACTATATATAAAAGCTGCGCTGGCACCAAGTGCTACAAGAGTATCCATATTGGGCGCACGATGCCACAAACTCTTAAAGCCGCTGATAAAGAATCGCTGATTGATAACCATTATCATAATCGTCAATAGCATCTGGAGAATCCCCATCGCCACATGGTTTCCCTCCAATACAGATGGCAGCGGCCATCCCCACATCATACTTCCCATAGAAAAATACATAAGGATGATCAAAAAGATTACTGAAGCAGCCAGCCGTTTTTTTAAGAGAGGCGTTTCATGATCCACCAGGGAATCCTCTGCCCCGTTTGCTGCGGAATCCTTTCCCGAAATTCCTTTAGAACTGGCTCCATAACCTGCTTCCTCCACTGCATGGATGATATCCTCTTTTGCCGCTGTACCTTCTACTCCCATGGAATTCGTCAGCAGACTGACCGAACAGGATATAACTCCGTCAACTTTACTGACTGCCTTCTCTACACGGGCGCTGCACGCAGCGCAGCTCATGCCAGTCACATTATATTGCTCCATGAATCCATCTCCCGCCTTTCTATTTCATAAGTTTCTGTAATGTTGTTACAAGCTCATCCACTGTTTCCTCTTTTCCTTCCTTAATATCTCTTGTAACGCATGTTTTTATGTGGCTGGCCAGTAAAACTTTATTAAAACTATTTAATGCCGCATTCACCGCAGACACCTGTACAAGAATATCGGTACAGTATGCATCCCGTTCCACCATTCCCCGGATACCGCGGATCTGCCCCTCTATACGGTTTAGCCGGTGGATCAGATTCTGGTATTCTTTCTCTTCTCTTTCTTTTTTTCTCTCACAGCAGCCACTTATCTCATCTCCCATACAAAAACCTCCTGTCATCTGTTATTAAATCCCATTATATACCCCATCGGGGTATTTTGCAATCCTCATTATTTTGCAAAAATATACAAAAAAGGATGACAAATTCATTTTTTTTTGTTAAAATTAGATAAAATAATGATTTACTACAAAAAAAGAAACGGGGTGTTTTATGAAATTTTTAGCAGAATATGCTGGAAGTCTTGTCTTTCTTCTTGGCGGATATGCCTATATGTGTAACATATCCCTGAAAAAAACACTGATTTCCAGTCTCAACTATGTGGAACTGGTCATCGCCTGGGGGCTTGCCGTAGGACTTGGACTGGCGACAGCTGTCACAATGGGCGGGCCCGCCTTTCTCAATCCGGGCGCCGTACTGGGAAATATGATCTGGAACAATCTTTCCCTTATGGACGCTGCCCTGTACCTTCTCATGGAATTTCTTGCAGCTGGTACTGCTATTTTTATCTGTATGATATTTTTCTGGGATTCCTTCCGGGCATCCGAGGGATCAATCCGGGGGATTTTCTCTGCCTATCCTGTAGAGAAAAACATACCCCTTAACTTTGTACAGGAAATTCTTGCGACATTCCTGTTCCTCTTTCTCGTCCTGCTCTGTATTACATACAGCGGGGGAAATGCACTGATTATCGGAGCAGTAGGGTTCGCTGCTGTCGCTCTGCTGTCTCTGAGCCTGAACAGTACCGGATTCAGCATGAATGCCATGCGTTCTGTATTCAGCAGCATCTGGTTTGCTATCCTGCCGATCCCCGGTAAAAAAGGAGAGACTCCCGACTGGGGATACCAGTTGATCGTAAACCTGGCCGGCTCATCAATTGGAGGTATCCTGGCTGTCATAGCTGTTGCCTGTATACAAAAAAGTTTATAAAGAAATTCACAATTGCTTTTTTCCTTATTATGTGATAGAATGTTACTAATAATTTGTGTACGTTTTCAAAATCATACTAACTAGTAAAAGGGGTAGAACATATGGAATTAAAAGATTTTATGGATATGTCAAAACTACAAAAGATTCAGGATGATTTCTCTAATGCCACCGGGCTGGCTGCCATTGCAGTAGGGATTAATGGAGAATACATCACAGAAGGCAGCAATTTTACTGATTTCTGTATGAAGTACACCCGTGGATCAGAAGAAGGAAACAGACGCTGTATAAAATGCGACAATGAATGTTCTGGTACATATTTCTGCCATGCCGGTCTGATGGATTTTGCTTTTGATCTTGTAATTAATGGAGAAAAAGTAGGTGCTATCATCGGTGGACAGGTACTTCCTTCCGAACCGGATGAGGATCAGTTCCGGGCAACCGCAGAAGAACTTGGTATTGACCCGGATGAATACATCCAGGCACTGAATGCCGTTCCCCGCAGTACAGAAAAAAGAATCCGTGCTGCTGCCGGACTTTTAGAAACCATTACAAACCAGCTGATCAACCTTGAGTATTTTAAATCAATGAATGCGACTCATCTTGACGCAGTACAGAAAGGGATTTCCCAGTCCACAGAGGTTGTTACTACGATTAATGAGTATACACGTCATTTGAAGAAAATATCCAGCAGACAGCGTATACTGGCACTGAATGCCAGCATTGAAGCGGCAAGAAGCGGTGAAGCCGGCGCTGGATTTGCCGTAGTAGCAAAAAGTATGCAGGATCTTTCTTCCCAGTCGGATGATATCTATAAAGATATCGAAAATTCTGTAGATGAGATTACTACTGCGTTCTCTTCTCTCTCAAATTTGTTTTAAGATCGTTGTACGGCTATTCCAGAGGACTGATTTTCCAATCAGTCCTCTCTTTTTATTGATTAGGAAAGTTCGCCTCGTGAAAGCGTCGGCTTATCACGACGCTTTCTTTATCGCACTACGGTAAACATCAATCAGCCGTTCCAGAGACCATGCCGCATTTGCCGGACTGGTGGAAGGCATGGCGGTCACAGGCCGGTGAGTAACCGGAAATATATATTTCTGATACAATTTTTCGGCCGTTCTGCCATTTGCCAGGATCATTCGTATTGGTGCCTGGGACAGAATCTCCGAAAGATCATTGGCAACCACATCCCGTATGCTGCTGTCACTGGATCCCTGGATCCGACAGCTCTCAATAACATCCCATACAGCAATATGACCTGCAAGGAGCATCTGCCGTTTTTCCTCAATCGACTCTGGTCTGGAACATTGAAGTACCGCGGATATCACATCCCAGAAACGGTTTCTTGGGTGCCCGTAAAAAAAACCCTGCTCTCTGGATTTTACAGAAGGGAAGCTGCCTAATATTAATATCTCTGATTTACTATCCCACACAGGTGGGAACTCATGTTTTAGATTTTGATACTCCATTCTATCCATCCTCCCTGCACACATCCAAAACTTCCAGCGTGTCCTGCCTGACCCGGAATGACACCTCACAGCCGGCAAAATACATGCCATAAATCCGGTCTGGATCTCTCTGATATGCCGGTCTGGGATCTTCTCCCAATACCCCACAGAGAGCATTTCTCTTATTCTCTGGCACTTTTTCCAATAATCCTTCCGGAAAATCAATCTGCAGATGATAGTTCTTGTGTTCTTCCGCAAACCCTCCCTCTGCTTCCGGATGGCTGTCAACATAGGGAAGATAAGGCTTGATGTCAAAGATCGGCGTCCCGTCCAGCAGATCTGCCCCTGTCACATGGATGACTGGTCCCAGCTCTTTTTCCTTCTCAATATACTGCAGCTTCACACAGGACAATCCGATCTCATTGGGGCGGAAGGGTGAACGGCTGGCAAACACACCAACCCTCTCGTTTCCTCCCAGTCTGGGCGGCCGTACAGTCGGTGTCCACCCCTCTCTGACGTTCTCTGAAAAAAGCCAGATCAGCCATAGATGGGAAAACTGCTCCAGTCCCCGCAACGCATCCATATTCCGGTATGCTGGTTCAAATACGATCGTCGATTCCAGTTCATTTACAATACCGCTCTGCCTCGGAATACCAAACTTCTCACGAAAATCACTGCGAATACGGGCAATGATCGTCATCTGCTGCGTCTGTGACATCCTGATCTCCTTTTTTATACTACAACAGCGCTGTCATTCCAGGACAACAGCGCTGCTATCTTGCTTATTACAATAAACGATCACAATCTCTTTAAATATTCTCCTGTACGGGTATCAATCTGAATCTTATCACCCTGGTTTACAAAAATCGGTACTGCTACCTGTGCACCAGTCTCTACCGTGGCCGGCTTTGTTACATTGGTCGCTGTATCTCCTTTTACTCCCGGCTCTGTCTCAGTCACTTCAAGTTCCGCAAACATAGGCGGCTCAATGGCAAAAATATTTCCTTTGTAAGAAACCATTTTTACATTATCATTTTCTTTTACAAACTTCATGGCATCTCCCACCGCTTCCTGCGTCAGAGCAATCTGCTCATAAGTTTCATTATCCATGAAATTGTACATTTCACCGTCATTATACAGATACTGCATTTCCTTTTTATCAATATGTGCCTGTGGATATTTTTCATTCGGACGAAACGTTGTCTCAACGATACCGCCATCCACTACATTTTTTAATTTTGTACGCACAAAAGCCGCACCCTTACCGGGTTTTACATGCTGAAACTCCACCACCTGAAACACTGTGCCATCAATCTCCACTGTCAGACCATTTCTGAATTCTCCTGCTGATACCATATTTTACTGTTCCTCCTTACGTTTCCCTTCATGGGATTTCATGTACATATCTTTTTCTATTTTAGTATATTTGGACATATATTTCAAGTAAAAATTTTGTACATTACCTTACCGCTTTGCCGTCTCGGTATCTCTCCCCATTTTCGTATCTCCAGTACCTCCCCTGTCAGTCCGGTCTGTCTTCCCAGCAATACCAGATCCCCCTCTGCCGCATCTGCATCCGTATACATATATAATTTTCGATCATCCGATAAAACGATAACCTCTCTTCCCCACATCGAAGAAGCCATATTCTCCACGCTGCATAGGTCGATTCTCTTTCCATATATTTTGGCAAAGCGGTTCATCCTGCCATCGATATACAGATAACCATCCCTGTCAAAATGACCGGTATCTCCCGTGTAGAGACAGCCCTGATTGACATCTCCCAGTGCCAGATCCCCGCTTTGCTTTGCATAACCCATACTTACCTGCCCGCCCCGGCATACAATCTCTCCTTCCTGATACGCTTCTGTAATCCTGTGTCCGGCCGGATCCATCAATTCCAGTTCCGTGCCAGGTATAGCGATCCCCACACTGCCAGGTTTCTTTAGACAATCCTTCCCTGGCAGATAGGCGATCCGCGCTGTCGCCTCCGTCTGCCCATACATCACGATAAATTGTTTTCCCTCGTCCAGAGCACACTCCCCCCAGTACACCTGTAACTCTTCCGGCAGCTTCCCACCTGCCTGTGTCAGCATCCTGAGTTTATCCAGTCCTGTTATCTTTACATTCAGTTTTTTCATACATTCATAGGTGTAAGGGACGCCGGAAAAGATGGTGACACCATACTGCTTCATATGCTCCCAGAAAGAATGCCGGACAACGCTTTCCCCTGTAAGCAGAATACTGCCACCCGAATAAAGGAGCGTATTAACCAGAGATAACCCATAGGTATAACTAAGAGGCAGCGAGGTCACTGCCCTGTCTGCACTGGTAATCTTCATATAATCACAGATGGATTCCGTATTTGTCCTGATGTTGGCGTAACTCAGCCGTACCAGACGGGGACTCCCTGTGGATCCTAAAGTAGGGAGAAGCAGCGCCAGATCCAGGTGTAGTTTTTTCTGAATCTGTCCAACCGGCTCCAGAAGCACATAATCAAATAAGCGAAAGCTCTCTCTATAACCGTCAAAACCATGAATTCTTTTTTTGTATTTTCCCAAAGAAATCCAAATATAATCCGGTTTAAATTTCTGTAAAACAGAATAATCCGGCTCCCGTTCATCTGCCGCAGACAACATAATGGATACGATCCCATTGATCAGACAGGCAGTATAGGCAACAAGGCTTGCCATGTTATTTTCTGCAAAGATACAGACCAGGGATCCCGGTTGGATATTCATAATAAATTTCTGCTGCATCTGGTCCAGATCACGGTAATAAAACATTCTCCCTCATCCGTAATGACTGCCGGTAAATTCCTGTATTTCTGAAAATCCCATATTTTCATACTGTAAACTTCCTTTCAAAAAGAAAATATGTTACCCATCACTTATCTTTCATCGGGTGCACATGACCATCTGTTCCTCCCAGCATTCTCCGATACTTCTTTTCCAGCTCTTTTGGCACATAGATTGCCAGTTCATCATTTGTATGCAGAAAAATATCTCCACCAGCTTTCTTTATTTTTTTCGATTTCACAGTCACCGTTTCCAGACAAACACACCCCTCAAATGCCTGCTTTTCAATCGATTCTACATTTTCTGGAATCACAACACTGGTCAGCGACTGCGAAGCAAAAGCAAGTTCTCCTATGTTTCTTAATTTTTGAGGCAGCCGAATCTCTTCCAACCCTTTATAACAGGAAGTCTGGGCAAAAGCACACCATCCGATCTCCTCAACAGAATCCGGGAGTTCAAGTTTGCTAATCTCTCTCGTGCTGTCATAAAAAGCATACATTCCTATCTTTTTCAACGTATCTGGAAACACAATCTTTTGAACATTTCTAAAACCAGTAAAAGCCATATTTGTAACGTTTTCCACTCCCTTCTCCAAAACAATTTCCTTTGCATCATCCCGCCATTTATCCCATGGTCTTGCTTCCGGCTCTCCATGAATTTCTTTTGTATAATCATCCGGATAGGCTCCCCTGATTATTTCCCCCGACACGGTTAACGTTGCGGTTTGCGTGTTATACTGGTAGATAATACCATCTTCTGTCTTTCCCTCAACAATCTTACTATTTGCTGTTATATCTTCCTGCATATCTCCTGCTTTTACAGTTGGCTTTTCACCCTCTGATTTCCCACAGGAAGACAGCAGCAAACAAAGACTACACATAATAATGATACTGTATAATTTAACTGATTTCTTCATATCTCCCTCCGCATCCTTTATTTTGTTGAACAACTGGAATTTTGAAATTTTGAAGCCGCACTAGCATCAGCAACCTCTTTTACATATTTATACAAATCACCGAGTCTGTAATCCTTTGCATTTTGAACATATCGGAATTTCCTTTATATCCCCGCCGGATGGTCCAGGCTATTTCATCGCTTTCACATTTGCATACATGGAACGACTGAACATCTTCCGGTATTTCTTCACCTTACTCTTCGGCACATATACCGTCACACCATCAAATATATTGCGAAAAATATCCTTTCCTATCTTCTTTATCTTTTTTGATTCGATATATACGGTTTTTAATTCACTGCATTCGTCAAAGGCCAGTTTACCAATGTATTCAACATTTTTAGGAATCGTGATACTGGTGAAGTAATGACCAGTAAAGGCATCTGCCCCGATTTTCCGGAGATTTCGAGGAAGCCTGATCTCCGTGATCCCTCCATAAATAGAATTTTTTGCAAACGCACAGCTTCCAATTTCAGTCACAGAATCCGGCAATACCAGCTTCTTGATCCCAGAATCACTAAAAGCATACTTTCCTATCTTTTTCAGTGTCCTGGGAAAATTTATTTCTGTAACTCTATAAAACTTTTCGAATGCTCCGTTTTCAATACTCTCCACTCCTTTTTTTAATATGATCTTCTTTGCCTTCCATCTCCATTTTTCCCACGGTCTCTGTTTCCTCTTTTTCCCTTTTAAAATATTTTTCATAGATTCCCGCCAGTAACCCCGAATCTTCTTCCCGGACATGGTCAGCGTTTTTGTTTTCGTATTGTACTGATATGTCACTCCGTCCTTTGTCCTTCCCCTGTGGACTTTCGCCTCACAGGGGACAGCGGTCATACCGCCTAGCAAAAGTAAAAACATAACTACTGCAATTTTTTTCACGTTTCACCCTCCTGTTATTTTGTTGAATGGTTGGATCCCAGAAACTTGGTTGCCGCTGCCATCCCGGCAACTGCCATCACATTCTCATAAATATTTCCCAGCCGGTATGAATCGGAATCCTGGACATACCGGAATTCATTGTGCGTCCCCGCCGGATGGTCCGGGCTACTTCATCACTTTCACATTTGCATACATGGAACGGCTAAACATCTTCCGGTATTTCTTCACCTTACTCTTCGGCACATATACCGTCACACCATCAAATATATTGCGAAAAATATCTTTTCCTACCTTCTTTATCTTTTTCGATTTGATATATACGGTTTTTAATTCACTGCATTCGTCAAATGCCCGTGCACCTATGAATTCAACATTTTGTGGTATTGTAATACTGGTAAAACATTGACCTGTAAAAGCATCGTCACCAATTTTTTTTAAGCTTCTTGAAAGTTTGATTTCTTTAATACCATCACTATATTTCAATCCTATATCAAAAGCACCTCTCGAAATTTCTGTTACAGAATCAGGAAGTACCAACCTTTTTATCCCTATACCATAAAAAGCTTGACTGCCTATCTGTTTTAATGTTTTAGGAAACACTATTTTTTTTACTTTGTAAAATCCAGAAAATGCTGAATCTGTAACACTTTCTATCCCCTTTTTTAACACAATCTTTCTTGCTTTCCAACTCCATTTTTGCCATGGTTTATCCTTTACATATCCATGTGTTTTGATTGAATAGTTCTCTGGATAGGAACCTTTTATCCTCTTACCTGACATGGCCAGTGTCTTTGTCTTCGTATTGTACTGATATGTCACCCCGTCCTTTGTTTTCCCCCTGTGGACTTTCGCCTCACAGGGGACAGCGGTTATACCGCCTAGCAAAAGTAAAAACATAACTACTGCAATTTTTTTCACGTTTTACCCTCCTGATTATTTTGTTGAATGATTGGATCCCAGAAACTTAGTTGCTGCTGCCGTCCCGGCAACTGCCATCACATTCTCATAGATATTTCCCAGCCGGTATGAATCAGAATCCTGGACATACCGAAACTCATTGTGCGTCCCCGCCGGATGGACTGTCTTTTCGTACTGACACATCGCTCCATAGACTGCCCTTCTGGCATCCTGCCATCGCTCCGGATATGCTTTTGTCGTATCGGCAACGGCGTAATCCTGCCTTTTCTGATAGGCATTCTCCGGTTTATGCACCAGATGGACCCACTTCTTATCCTTTTTCCCCCATACATAAGCACTGTGGGCAAACGTATCCGTCAGAGTATGAATCGCCATCCCCCACACAAAATCCCGCTTTGCCTGTTTGGTAACTTTCCCGGAAGCCAGCTCCTTACTCCAATATTTTTTCAGAACAGCCAGATCCGCATTAATCTCTTCTTTCACCTTGCTGGATAGTCCTTTAGTTACAGACACCGTCCCCCCATACTGCATCTGGTTGGCAAGCTTCGTCTCATAAATATAGGCAGCCACATAATTGGTTTTCTGGTAACCATGCCACCACGGGTTATCAATCATCCCACGGAATGTATAAATATTATCGTTCTTCGTTTTTCCATAATGTTCTACATATCTATCTTCCTTCAAATCATTAAATCTTGCCCCTTTCTGCACATTGATCCTTCCAGACGGGATCATGTCTCCATGATCATCCGTCGCCCAGCTCCCCTCTACACACCCTGTATCCTCAAAGCTGAGCACTTTCTCTTTGTTTTCCTCCAGCTTAGTTTCCTTATTTTTCTTATACTTCTTCTTAAATTCCTCATAATGTTCCAGTGCATACCGGGCATCTACAAGACCATTGCCATACTGTTCCTGGTCTCCGTAGCCATTCGCACTCTCGTTCAGGAGGGCTCGCACGAAGTCCGCCGGCATATCCGGGTCCTTCTCCCAGATCAGCGCCGCCACGCCCGCCACCTGTGGGGCGGCAAGGCTGGTCCCGGAAGAGACGATCTCTTCCCCCAGCACCCCGGTGCTCCTCACAAGCTCTCCCGGCGCCACGATCTCCACTTCTTTTCCGACTGAACTGCTGTCTGCCACATCACCGTCCTTGTCAACGGAGCCAACCGCCATCGTTTCTTCCAGTGCCGCCGGATACTGAACTCCCTTTTCCCCGGTGTTGCCCGACGCCGCGATCACCAGGATCCCGGAAGCGCTGGCGTCCTTTACTGCCTGCGCCAGCGCTTCCGAATACGTATCCACGCCGAAGCTCATGTTAATGATGTCAACCTTCCTGTCGACCGCCATATAGATGGCTTCCACTACCCGGCTCACCGGCGCACAGTTGTCGTCATCCAGCACACGGTATGAATAGATCTCTGCGTCCGGCGCCACCCCTGTGATCCCCTCTCCGTTCTCTTCGGCAGCGATCAGCCCGGCTACGCTGTTCCCATGCCCGGTCCCATCCATAAAGAGCGGGCTCATCCCCTCTTCGCCCGGGACGAGTGATATGGTCTCTGCCAGGTGGATGTCATTGGCATGGTCCACTCCCGAGTCCAGGACCGCAATGCGGATCTTCCTTTTTTCTTTGCTTTTCCTTTTCTCTTTCTTTTTCTCCTGCTTCCTCTGATCTCCATGGATCATGCGGATGTTCCATTCCTCCGCTGCCCGGTTCTTTTTTATCCTCTTTATTTCTTTCTTATGCCATCCGGCGCCTTCTGTTCCCCGTTCTGTTTTCCCGGTACTCGCCCTGACGCATACATCCTCTTCCACAAACGCCACGCCCGGATCTTCCGCCAGCTCTTCTGCCTCTTCTTCAGTGAGTACCAGTGGGATCATGTTATTATCTTTTAAGTTATCCTCTCCGTTAGCGTTAATCTCTTCCGTCCCGGTCTGCTCCTCCCTCTCTTCTTCCAGCACCTCCCGCTGGTCTGCGGATTCCATACCAACAATGTACTGTTTTTCCGAAATGTTCTGCTCTGCCCTTACAGTCTCCATACTACTCGGTGCTATATAATACAAGCCGAAACTGAGTACTGATATTGTCAATATTAGTTGACACATTTTTCTCAAAGATATCACTGACTATG
>CAJUDA010000005.1 GCA_910584875.1 uncultured Eubacterium sp. | reverse complement strand
ACGAGATCGAGTAATGTGACTGGAGTTCAGACGTGTGCTCTTCCGATCTGGGATTGAGGCTGACCACTTTTTTTAACTGTATGATCGCCAGGTCTTCATTGCGTGCCTGGGCGGCGGTCAGCGCAGCATTATATTTTTTAATGGTCTGGTTCATGGCATCCAGCGCCGTCTGGTTTTTCTGAACGGTATTTATATAATAATCCGCTACATTCCCATCGGGCTGAAGATATTTGCTCAGCACCCACTCACTAAGTGCTGCCACCATTTCACCCATTTCATAATAAATCAGTCCCAGCAGATTTCTGGCATTGGTATTTGCCTTATTGAACTGCAGGCTTTTTTTCAGGATCTCTGCCGCTCCTGACAAATCCCTCACCCTGGCTTTATCCAGTCCTCTGTTATAGAAGGTATTGGAGATTCGCCTTGCATAATGAATAACGGATAAATCCTGTCCACAAAAAGTACACTGTACTGCTGCATCACCGACATTCGCATCACATCTTGGACATCTCACTGGCTTTTCCTCCATTATCTCATTCTATAAGGTCCCTTTTACATCCTGAATCAGTTCCTTCACGATATCTGTCACATCGGTAAGGTTATTGTTGTATACAACATCCTCCACCTTCTCTATATCCATACTTGGTTGAAATTTTTCCAGCTCCTGCTCAAAATTCAGCATCCCATCAGACCTCCTTCCCTTTATAATATCAATAATAATCAGTTTTCATGCAAAATGCAAGCAATAAATATCGCTGCTTTACGACAAGATCTGTTACAAAAGTACCTCCCAGGCAAGTACCACCTCTTCACAGCGGTCCACATCCAGATCCTCCACAGCAAGACACAGCTGTCCCAGCAGCTCTGACTGCTCCACATCATATTCATAATGGGAAAGCTCCTCTGACACCTCTTCCATCCGGTCGATATCCAGTTCCTCCAGTGCATTTTTCATGGAATTCAGCAGAAAGCGGACCGTATCTGCATTTGCCTCTCCCATACTGATGACTTCCTCCTCTGTCTGCACATACGGATGCAGGATTCCCTTTAACTGACGGTACATCGACAGCATCTCTTCGGTGTGGCTGTGGATCCTGCCGGCATCCTGCTCATTTCCGGCAGCCTCCATATCTTCCGCAAACTTAGACAGCTCGATCGCCCCGATCTGACGTGACGCGCTCTTCAGGGCATGCACCTCCACCGTATATGTCTGCCAGTCCTCATCCTGCTCCAGCTGCCGGATCAGATCCACCTTTTTATCGATCATCTGGTAATAATCTTTCAGAACCTCCATATACAGGCTCTCGCTTCCAAGCAGTCCCAGGGCGTATTCCGTGTCCAGGCATTCAATCTTCAGTTTACTCTTTTCTTCTTCTCTTTTCTCTTCCGGCTTCACTTTTATTTTTTTAATTTTATCCTTCGGCAGCCAGTGCTTGAGTTTCGACGTAATAATCCGCAGCTCAATGGGTTTTGCCACAAAATCATTCATGCCCTCGCTCAGAAACATTTCCTTTGTCCCTTCCACTGCGTTTGCGGTCAGGGCAATGATCGGAACATCATCATATTCCGGATGGAACCGCCGGATCAGCCGCGTCGTCTCGACACCATCAATTTCCGGCATCATGTGGTCCATAAAAATCAGATCGTATTTTTTGACAGATATCATAGTCACTGCCTCCTGTCCGCTGACCGCTGTATCGATCTGCATCTCCAGCGGTGCAAGAAGCCCCTCCGCCACCGTAAGGTTTACTTTATTATCATCTACGATCAGGATATTTGCCTCCGGTGCTGCAAAATCAAAGCTCTCTCCCTCTTCTTCAAACAATACTGTGTGCATATCCTCATGGTTCAATATCATTGCCACATTCAGTACATACACCGGTTTCCTCAATACGATGAGGTTCGGAATATCACTCTCCACACTGGCATAATAATCCGCCACAAGCACCCCGATCAGACCTTTTTTCTCCTGAAGCCACTGCCGGACATCATCCGTAAAAAGACTGTCTTCCACAAAGAAATAGGAAATCCCGGAACAATCCAGGCCATCCAGACCATCATCGGTTCCGATCTCCTGAAATTCAGCTCCCAGTCTCACTACGTCTCTATGTAATTGTTCCCGTACATATTTATTTTCAATCATGCCACAGACTTTCATTTTATTGGCAGGTACGCTGACACAGGGTTGTCTGTCAATAACCTTCTGCGGAATCGAAAAAGAAAAGGTACTGCCCTCCTCATATTCACTCTCTACATGGATCGTTCCGTGCATCAGTGACACAAGCCGCTGGGATATGGCAAGTCCCAGTCCGGTGCCCTCAATGTTGCGGTTTCTCTTGCTGTCCAGCTGATGAAAGGACTGGAACAGCTGTTCCATATCTGCCTTTTTAATCCCCAGTCCGGTGTCTTCCACAGCGACATGCAGATCCATCTGCTCCTCGCTGGTCCAGTCATAGGAAATCTGTATTCTGACTTTCCCTCTCTTTGTGAATTTCACTGCATTGTTGGCGAGGTTCACCATCACCTGCTTGATACGGATACAGTCGCCATACAGCTTATTGGGCAGACCAGGATCTATATCAATAAGAAACTCAATCTCTTTTTCCCCGATACGGGTCGTGATCATCGTTGTGATATCGTGAATAATGGACATCGGTTCATACTCGTCCTCGATAATATCCATTTTCCCTGATTCAATTTTAGAAAAATCAAGAATATCATTAATAATGGTCAATAATGTTTTTCCTGAAGATATAATAAGATTTACATATTCCTTCGCCAGTGGCGGCAGCTCCTCACGGAGCGCCAGCTCTGCCATCCCGATCACGGCATTCATCGGGGTACGGATCTCATGGCTCATATTGGCAAGAAAATCGGATTTCATATTGGCAGCCCGTTCGATCTCAAGATTGCTCTTTGACAACTGGTAGCGCTGAAACGCCATGTCTGAGATAATATTTGCCACATCATAGACAAACTGGGCGATCTCATCCATCATTTCCTGTCTGATAATGCGGATTTTCCGGGAACTCTTCCATAACTCATCCGGATCGATTTCATACCGCCTTGCCAGCATATTGACGTGCGACCGGGTAAGAGGTTTGGTCGCGACCTGCCCGCCCAGAAAACAGCCCATCGTCTTTCCACCTATCACGATTGGCACCGCAAAGTCAGTCAGACCGGTATGGCACATATAAGTCATCGCACATCTCGACTCCATGGCACTCAGCATCCCCTGCTTGTCGCAGTTTTCACACGCCGCCAGTCCCCGCTTGGACTTCTTGATGTGACCACCGCAAAAATCAGTCCATGATGAGTGGCTGGCCAGAGCTACCCCGTTCAGATCGGCCACCCCGGTAGAAATCCCCAATACAGAATGTAACGAATCCTGTAATTTGCACAGGATCTCCATATCGATCAGATCCTGTAATTCTAAATCGTCATCTAATTCTATCATAACCTTCCCCCCGTTCTTTCTCCATCTGTTTCCCCATACAGTGACAGATCAGCCAAGTAAGCTTTCGATACAGGTCCGCAGCTTTGCACGGTCCACCGGCTTAAGAAGATACCCCTGCGGTTTCATCTCCAGCACTTCCTGAACCTTAGACAGCTCTCCCACACCAGTGAGAAAGACGACCGGTATATGGCTGAGTTCCGGGTTTCTCTTTAATGTCTTAAAGACCTCCGGTCCTTTCATTCCCGGCATTTCATAATCAAGCAGGATCAGATCTGTCCTCTTCTTTTCCAGAAACTTAAGCGCCAGCTTGCCATTTACTGCCGATGCCACATCATACTCATCCCGGAGATAGGCGCGGATCACCTTGAGCATACGGGGATCGTCATCTACCACAAGGATATGTCCCCGCTTCTTCCCCGCTGCCATCTCCTGCAGTTCACGGAGCACTGCCATACCGCCTTCCGGTTCTTCGGTCTGGTCTTCCGGCACATCCGTCTCCGTCCTCTTCTGACCCTGTTTCTGGGCTTCCGCTTCCCGCCTCTTTTTGTCCCACTCACCGATTTCCTTTGTGATCTTTGCGACGATGCCAGAGATGGTGACCGGTCTGGTCAGGACAAGGTCTGCCGCATTATACGCCAGTTTCTGAAACTCATTGCAGTCCGTCTGATCACCAATGATAATGAATGGAATATACAGCTGGTGCATTTTGGGTGCAAGCTGTTTCAGGGTATTTACATCCTCAAATTCCTCCGTCTTTAAACAATATACAAAGGCATCCGGCTCGAAGTATTTCAGATGCCCCATCACATCATCCAGCCTTCTCGACGTACTCAGACATTCCAGTTCGGTATTGGTATGTACAAAAATATCATCGATAACTGCCTTGTTTTTACCTGTGATCAATACTTTATATTTCTGCTTCACTACTAACCCCTCCTCTCGTTACTTCGATAACTGGGCAAGACGTTCCTGTACCTGTGCCATCATGCCCTGGTATTTAGCCAGTTTCTCCCTTTCCTCTGCGATCTTCTGCTCCGGCGCCTTGTTCACGAAATTCGGATTGCCAAGCATGCCCTCGGAACGTTTCAGCTCTCCCTGCAGCTTTTTCTCCTCCTTTTTCAGACGCTCGATCTCTTTTCTGATATCGACCAGTTCCGCAAACGGGATATAGATCGTGCCGTCTGCGATCACTACTGACACCGCATCCTCTGCGATCCCTTCCTTCGCCGTCTGGAAAGCCACCTCACTGGCATACCCCAGTGTGGCAAAAAACACCTTATTTTCTTCAAATACGTTCAGAACCTCTTCCTTCTCCGATACAACGATGACAGAAGCCTTCTTTGACGGCGGGACATTCATCTCGCCGCGGATGTTGCGGATTCCCTTTACCGCCTCTTTGATCCGCTCTACTTTTGCCTCATCCTCTGCAAAGTTCCGGTCTTCTGTATATACCGGCCAGTCACTGACCATAATGGACTGTTCTTCGCTGTCCATCAGGGTGCAGTAAATCTCCTCGGTGATAAACGGCATATACGGATGCAGTAGCTTCAGCGCATCGATAAGCACGGTTTTCAATGTATACAGGGCAGCCGCCTTGGTATCATCCGTTTCACTGTACAGACGCGGTTTTACCATCTCAATATACCAGTCGCAGAACTCTTCCCATATAAAATCATAAATTTTCTGAACAGCGATCCCCAGGTCAAATGTCTCCATCAGCGCCGTAACGTCTTTCGCCAGATGGTTCACTTTGGAGAGGATCCACCGGTCCGCCTGCGTAAACTGACCGGCACTTACTGTCTCATAGTCCAGTCCCTCATTCTGGGCAAAGTTCATCATGATAAAGCGGGACGCATTCCAGACCTTATTGGCAAAATTGCGGCTCGCCTCCACACGCTCCCAGTAAAACCTCATATCATTACCCGGTGCATTCCCCGTCACCAGCGTCAGACGCAGTGCGTCGGCGCCATATTTGTCGATGACCTCCAGCGGATCAATACCATTTCCCAGAGACTTACTCATCTTGCGTCCCTGGGAATCACGCACCAGTCCATGGATCAGTACCGTATCAAAGGGCACTTCCCCTGTATGCTCCAGGCCGCTGAACATCATGCGCATCACCCAGAAGGGAATAATATCATACCCTGTCACCAGTGTGCTTGTAGGATAAAAATATTTCATCTCCTCTGTCTCATCCGGCCATCCGAGCGTGGAAAACGGCCACAACGCTGAACTGAACCAGGTATCCAGCGTATCCGGGTCCTGCCGCATCGGTCTGCCGCACTTCGGGCATACTGCCTGATTCTCTTTCGTCACTACCAGCTCCCCGCAGTCATCGCAATAAAACGCCGGAATCTGATGTCCCCACCAGAGCTGTCTTGAAATACACCAGTCGCGGATATTCTCCAGCCAGTGGAAATAGGTTTTGTTGAAATGATCCGGTACGAATTTCGTTCTGCCATCCTTTACGGCGTCGATGGCAGGACCTGCCAGTGGTTTCATCTTTACAAACCACTGTTTGGATACACGGGGTTCCACGGTCGTGCCGCAGCGGTAGCAGGTACCTACATTGTGGTCATGGTCCTCTGTCTTCACAAGAGCCCCTTCCGCCTCCAGATCCTTTACGATGGCGTCCCTCGCCTCATACCGGTCCATGCCGGCATATTTCTCATATTCTGCGACGATCTTCGCATCCTCTGTCATGACATTGATGACAGGAAGGTCGTGGCGCAGACCTACTTCAAAGTCGTTGGGATCATGTGCCGGCGTAATCTTCACAACACCAGTCCCAAATTCCATATCCACATAATCATCGGCGATCAGCGGGATCTCCCGGTGGACGATCGGCAGGATCAGCGTCTTGCCAATCATATCTTTATATCTGTCGTCATTAGGATTCACTGCCACTGCCGTATCGCCGAGCAAAGTCTCCGGACGTGTGGTGGCAAGATTGATATAGCCGCTGCCATCGGCAAACGGATAGCGCAGATGCCAGAAATGTCCTTTCTGGTCTTCGTACTCGACTTCCGCATCGGATATCGAGGTAAGACAGTGGGGACACCAGTTGATGATCCGCTCTCCCCGGTAGATCAGCCCTTTGTTATATAAATTGACAAAGACTTCTTTTACCGCTTTATTGCAGCCCTCGTCCATGGTGAAGCGTTCTCTTTCCCAGTCACAGGAGGATCCCATCTTTTTGAGCTGGGACACGATGCGTCCGCCATAGGTCTCTTTCCATGCCCAGGCGCGCTCCAGAAACTTCTCACGTCCGAGTTCTTCTTTGGTAACGCCCTCCTCCCGCATTGTCTCAACGATCTTTGCCTCGGTGGCGATGGAAGCATGGTCGGTCCCCGGCATCCACAGCGTCTCATATCCCTGCATCCGTTTGAAACGGATCAGTATATCCTGAAGCGTATTATCCAGGGCATGTCCCATATGGAGCTGTCCTGTGATATTCGGCGGCGGAATCACGATCGTATACGGTTTCTTATCCGCATTTACCTCCGCGTGAAAATATTTTTTATTGATCCATTTTGTGTACAGGCGATCCTCGATCGCCTTTGGATCATATGTCTTGCCCAGTTCCTTTTTCATCTCTTACCTCCATGTGGTGTCATTTATTTCACTTTTATACATTTCCAGATCACAGCGCCGTCCGCTCTGACCTTCACCGTTACCTTACCGTCCTTCACCCTCTTCAGGTCTGCTTTTACGCTGAAACCATCACGGTTTGTCTCAATCATACTCGCCATCATCTCGCCGTCCTGCAGGCCAAGCTGCCATACATCCACTTCTACCTCCCGGTCCTCGCCGCCGATCTGCAGCATGACAAAGGCGGCTTCCTCTCTCAGAAAACGGCCATACCCGATCAGCCGGTATTCATTGTGCAGATAATAGAGGCTTCCTGTCTTAAAGATCTCATAATCCCGGTGGATGCGTATCATCTCTTTATGGAATGCGATCATCTCCCTGTCTTCATTGCCCCAGGGATAGGTGCGGCGGTTATCCGGATCTGTCCAGCCGCAGACGCCCGCCTCGTCACCATAATACAGGGTAGGAGCTCCCACCCATGTCATCTGGAGTACAACCGCAAGCCGCATGACCGCCGGGTTCACGCCCATTCCTGCCGCGATCGGACCGGCAAATGCCGTACGCCCCACCATATGGTTCGTACGGGTTAAAAACCGCGAATGGTCATGATTCGACAGCTCATTCATCGCCACTACTGCTGCCGGTATACTGAACCTGGCTCCAAATTCCGTCATGCCGGCGAAAAAGGCGTCGGCATTTCCGATCATATCCTGTTTATACACATCGCTGTGTTTTTCCATCCCTGTCAGGAACCAGCTCACCGGCTCCATAAAGGCGTCATAATTCATAACGGTATCCCACTGTGTGCCATCCAGCCACGGGGAAGGATCCCCGTAATGCTCTGCCAGCACGATCGCTTCCGGATTGGCTCTCTTCACAACAGCGTTAAATTTCTTCCAGAACCGGTGGTTGTATTCCTGGGAATGACCAAGATCCGCCGCCACATCCAGACGCCATCCGTCTACATTATAAGGCGGCGACACCCATTTTCGCGCCACATTGAGTATATATTGTTCAAGATTACCTGAATCTTCGTAATTCAGTTTCGGCAGCGTATCGTTGCCCCACCAGGAATCATAGTGGGTATTGTCCGGCCATTCCCCGTCTTCAAAGAACTGAAAGAAATCTTTGTAAGGGCTGTCCTCGGAGATAAACGCCCCCTTGGCATAGGAAGGATCTTTGTCATAGATCTTCTCCCTGTCCATCCATTTATTGAAGGAACCGCAGTGATTGAACACACCATCCAGGATCACCCGCATCCCGCGTCTATGCACTTCTTCTACGAAATGTGCAAAAAATTCATTGCTTGCCTCGAGATTTTTCTTATTGACCACCCGCTGGATATATCTGGTCGCATGGGCATTTTCAAAATCCCCCTCCTCCAGCACATCACCGCCGTCTTCAATGATCACACCATAATGCGGATCAATGTAGTCATAATCCTGCGTATCATATTTATGATTGGACGGGGACACAAAAATCGGGTTCAGATAGATTACCTCGATGCCCAGATCCTGCAGATAATCCAGTTTATCCAGGATACCCTGCAGATCGCCCCCGTAAAATTCCCTTACCCCCATGGACGCCGGCGGTTTATTCCAGTCCCTGACATAATTGACATGTTCCCCGATATAAGTATACTCATGATCCACGACATCGTTGCCCTTGTCACCATTGCAGAACCGGTCCACAAAAATCTGGTACATCACAGCGCCTTTCGCCCAATCCGGCGTATCATATCCCGGTATCAGAATGCACTGGAAATTTTCGTCCCGGTCATCCACCACTCCCCGGCGGTTCCAGAACACCGTTTCGTCACCTTTTTTAATCTCAATATAATAATGAATCGGTTTTGCCACAAGAAAAATTGTGGCTCCATAATAATCAAACCTGCCCTCTGTCCGCTTTTTGGTCATCGGATATGTCACGCCATCTACGATGAGCGCCGCAGCCTCTACATCATCCCTGCCTACCCTGCAGTGTATGGTCACTCTTCCATATCGTTTCGGATTTGCCGGCTTCAAAAAGTTCCCTGTGGCATCATGGAATATCGCTGCTCGGTTTATTCTTCCTTCTGTCATGGTAATATCCTCCGGATTTCTCTTGAAAAGTCAAAAGGACAGCTTCACGTTGCTGTCCTTTTGGGAGAAGGTATTTTTGTTACTTATGGGGTGTAGCAAAAACTATATAATGTATTGGGGTTTACGAGTAATACTATAACACCATCTCACCAATAAGTGTGCACAAATATTGATTTTTTTTATAATTTCTTTTGTGAAAAGTGAACAACATTTTTTTGCCAAATGGACATTTGCACAATTCAACGCCCGATTTACTGTTCTGTATCGTCGTTTTGCTCAAACAGTGCCTCGAACTCCTCCTGACCGATCCGCTCCTTTTCGATCAGAAGATCTGCCAGCCTGTTCAGCACATCTACATTCTCTTCCAGAAGCTTTGTCGCCCTGTCATGGCATCCGTCGACGATCTTCTTTACCTCCCGGTCGATCACCTCAGAGGTACTTTCACTGAAATTCTTTGTATGGCCGATATCCCGTCCGATGAACACCTCGTCATCCGAGGTACTGTAATTGATCATACCCAGCTCATCCGAGAATCCATACTTCGTCACCATATCCCGCGCCGCTTCTGTTGCCTGACGGATATCCTGTACCGCTCCGGTCGTGACGTCATCAAAGGCAATCTTCTCCGCGATACGCCCTCCCAGACACACTGTAATGTCCTGCAGCATCTTCCCTTTTGTCAGATGCATTTCGTCTTTCTCTGGCAGAGGCATTGTGTACCCTGCCGCCCCCTGGCCGGTCGGTATGACAGATACGGTATATACCGGTCCTACATCCGGGAGCAGATGGAACAGGATCGCATGCCCCGCCTCATGGAATGCCGTGATCCGCTTATCTTTATCGGATATGATCTTACTCTTTTTCTCTGCGCCGATCCCCACCTTGATAAAGGATTTGCGGATATCCTCATCTACGATAAAGCCGCGGTTATCCCGCGCCGCCGCAATTGCTGATTCATTCAGCAAATTTTCCAGGTCTGCCCCGGCGAATCCCGCCGTCGTCCTGGCGATCTCACCGAGATCCACATCCTCGCCCAGTGGTTTATTTTTGGCGTGTACTTTTAATATATCCTCACGGCCCCGGACATCCGGCAGGCCGACATGGATACGCCGGTCAAAACGTCCCGGCCGGAGGATCGCCGGATCCAGGATATCCACACGGTTGGTCGCCGCCATCACGATGATCCCTTCGTTAATACCGAAACCGTCCATCTCTACCAGCATCTGGTTCAGTGTCTGCTCGCGCTCATCGTGGCCGCCGCCCAGACCGCTTCCCCGGCGCCTTGCCACAGCATCAATCTCATCGATAAAAACAATACAGGGAGCGTTTTTCTTCGCTTCGGCAAACAGGTCCCGCACGCGGGAAGCACCGACGCCGACAAACATTTCTACAAAATCTGAACCGGATATACTAAAGAACGGCACTCCTGCCTCACCGGCAACCGCCTTGGCAAGAAGTGTCTTACCTGTGCCCGGAGGTCCCACCATGATCACACCCTTGGGAATCCGCGCCCCCAGCTTCGTATATTTCTGAGGCGCAGCCAGGAAATCAACGATTTCCTCCAGCTGCTCTTTCTCTTCCACCAGACCTGCCACATCAGCAAAGGTCTTTACCTGGTCGTCCGGAGAACTCATCCTGGCGCGGCTCTTGCCAAAATTCATCATCTTGGCATTGCCTCCGCCGCCTCCCTGCGCCTGGCTGCTCATCATACTGAAAAGTACGAAGATCAGTACAAACCCAAACAGATAGGGAAGCAGTTCCATCCACCATGGTGTCGTCTCCACATCCTGTACCGTCACTTTGGTAAAATTGGTCACATCCAGATAACTGAGCACCTCATTGACATCCGGTGCATAAAAGCTTTTTTTGCTGCTGTCTGACGTAGTGACCACGATCTGCCCTGTGGGAATCTCCTGATTCTGCCGTATCGTCACTGCCGCAATCTTGTTTTCTTTTACTTCCTTCTTAAAATCACTATATGAATACGTTTCCTGATTATTCGACGAAATGAGGTCATTCGCAAATACCGCTACCAGAATAACTGCTACAATAATCACAAAGAAGCCATATCCCCGCATTCCTTTCATCTGGTCTTTTCCTCCTTTATTTGTCATCCTATCTCATCAAGGCTCAGCACACCGATATACGGTAAGTTGCGGTAGCGCTGGGCATAATCCAGACCAAAGCCCACAACATATTGGTCCTCGATCTCAAACCCGGTATAGTAGATCTCTACATCTGAGATTCTTTTTTCCGGCTTATCCAGCAGCGTACAGATCCTCAGACTCGCCGGTTCACGTTTTTTGAGCATGTGATAAAGATACGCCAGCGTCCTGCCGCTGTCAACGATATCCTCTATGATCAGCACCTCCCGGTCCCTGATATCCATCGTCAGATCCTGATTGATGGTAATATAGCCTGAACTCGTCACGCCGTCCCCATAACTGGAGACACTCATAAAATCCATCGTTACCGGCACCTTAATATATTTTGCCAGTTCGCAGGTAAAAAATACACTTCCTTTGAGAATACATATCAGATGAATCTTCTTCCCTGCATACTCTTCATTAATCTGCGCTGCCAATTCCTGTAATCTTGCCGCCAATCTCTCCTCTTCGATCAGTACGCTGACTTGTTCCCTCATCACGGTATCCTTTCCTTGGTTATCACCAAAACCCTCTCTGTATTGTCGGTTATTTTGTATGTTTCGCTGATCCTGTCCGGAAGCGCCCACAACACATGATCTCCCTCTGCCACCACCAGCTGTGCCGGACGCTCGCTCCGCGGTACCTTCCTGTCGATATAGTATCTGCTGAGCCGCTTCCTTCTGCCTGCTCCATCCATGACAAAGTAATCTTCTCTCTGTGGACTCCGAATCATCAAACTATCTTTTATCATATCATAATCGAACAATTTCGTATAGTCTTTTTGTGTAATTTCTTCGGTTAAATCCTCCCGTTTTTTCATTTCCAGAACAAACCGCCAGACAATACCGCCCCGCTCTACTATATGCTCCGATGGGATCCGGCATACCACGCAGACAGGCTCTTCTTCTCCTCCATTCTCCCTTTCCCTGAACCGGATGCCGTCGTACAGTTTTTCGGCACAGAGTCCGCCGGGAAGATCGATCCGTTTTCCTGCCGGAGCAGAGAAAAGATTTCGTATCTGATCGTAGTGGACCTGCCCCACATCCCTCGCTCCCTCTATCATCCCTGCGAAAATCTGTCCCAGTATTTCTGCCTGGATAACAGGATCCTCTCTGAGAAAAAGTTCTGTCTTCAGGGACAACCTGCAGCGCTCCCTGGTCACACAGCGGCTGTATGCCTCCCTTCCCTGTCTTTCGATATAAGCGCGCCAGCCAGCCAGCTTCTCCGCGGCCTGTGCGATATGTTTCCCGGCTTCCGCATTGATATACTCCTGCGCTGCCGGCATGATCTGATGCCGGATCCGGTTGCGCGCATATATCAGCTCCCGGTTTGTCGCATCCTGACGCCATGCAATGCCCCTTCGCTCCAGATATTCCTGAATCCCGGCGCGGGAAGCAAACAACAGAGGACGGATAATAACGCCGCGCCGTACAGGGATCCCCGCCAGCCCCCTGGGACCACTCCCCCGGAACAGATGAAACAGTACCGTCTCCGCCTGGTCATCCTGATGATGCGCCACGGCAATACGGTCTGCCTCCATCTCCCAGCGGTACTGCTCCAGCGCCTCATAACGCAGGCAGCGTCCTGCCTCTTCTTCCGAACAGCCCCGCCGCCCTGCCTCTGCCGGCACGTCTGCCTTCACCAGACGGAACGGGATGTGACGTTCCTCTGCCAGCTCTTCCACAAACCGGGCATCCCCGTCTGCTTCCTCTCCCCGGATGCCGTGATGGACATGCAGTACAAATAATGACAGTTCCCATTTTTCAGCCAGTTCATACAAAAGCTCCAGAAGGCAAACGGAATCCGCACCACCGGACACTGCCACGATGATGCGGTCCCCTCTGCCAAACAGTGCATGACGTCTGTTAAACTGCTCCAGTTCTCTTATCAAAGATTCTTCCTCCCTGCTGTATATCATACCCCTATAGTACCGTTTTTCCTGCGATCCGTCAATTTCTTAATCATTTGCCGGCGGGCGGCAGATTTGCAAAGGAAGGCAACGATGATTTTTCGGGAAGTGGTACAAGGACGGGCATCTGGGATGATAGCGCCGTCCTGAAATCTGCAGGTTATGAATCGATTGCTTTTAATTATGTCTGTTCCAGATCCCTGCCACCAGTACGCTCATATCATCGGTAGCCTCTCTGGCGCTGCGCGCCAGCGCATGCATCAGAATCTGGTTTGCCATGTCATTAGGGTTCTGGCATGACAGATTGCTGATCAATCGCTCGATCGTGTCCCCCTCTGCCACTGCCTTGGTCCAGGGTTTATAAAAACCGTCGATAACGCCGTCTGATACCATAATGACCATATCACCATCTTGCAGCTGCGTCTCTGTAACATCACTTTCCGCCTCCATGTCAACCCCTACCGGCAGCGCCTCCGAATAAACCGTGTCCACCTTATCCTGCCTGCGGATGAAGGTTGCCGCTGCTCCGTTTTTTAAAATCTCACAGATCCCTGAGTGCAGGTTGACCGACACCATATCCAGTGTCGTAAAGGATCTCCCCTCATAATTTGCCACAAACAGTGTGTTGAGAAGCCGGAGCGCCGATTTTTTCTCAAATCCGGCTTCCATCAGATGCTCCAGCGTCTCGATCAGATTGACGCTGTCCCGGCATGCCTTTTCGCCGCTTCCCATCCCGTCTGCCAGCACCATCAGAAGTTCTCCCGACTGCAGCTCCAGAAAGGAATAATTATCCCCGGAAACAGTCTCACCGGATTTTGCGACTCTTGCCAGTCCTGTCAGCGTCTTAAACCGCGGCTCTTCCCGGAAGAACATCGTCTCATCCTCACCCGCCAGGACATTGCGGGTCTCACGGTCCGGGCACATTTTCACTCCCACCGCCCTTTCCAGCGCCCTGGCAAGATCTGTCTTGGTCAGGCACTGATGACTGGTACAGTGTCCGGTAAATGCCACCTCCAGATGACCTTTCCGCCGTTTTACCGCCAGCTTTTTAAGCCGCACCCCCTCCTTTTTCAATTCTCCCCCGATCACACGCTTTTCCTCCGGCAGGATCTCATCTGCCTCCCCCAGATCCAGGGTAAAGGATTTCAGCGCTTCCGCCACTTCCATCATCTGCCGTGCCATGATCTCCCTGTTTTCGGCAAGCCGGTTGCGCCAGCCAAGATTCATCTTCGCCACTGCCATCCGGTCCTCCGCATGTTCCACATATGAGGCAAGGCGGATACATCGTCTGCCAAATTCCGGGGTCAGCTGCGACACCGCAACACTGCCGTCCCGCCCTGCCTGAAACAGAATATTATGTATATTGGCATTGGTTTCCTCATAATGCTTGTCCCAGCAGAAATTACAGTTCGCACAGTCACTGCAGATCCGTCTGGACAGCTCTATAAAAATCTTTTCAATCTCTTCTTCCGAAACTTCCTTTTGCTGCTCTCTCTCCTGTTCAAAGCTTTTTGATAAGCGGCGGAAAGCACCTGCAAAATCTTCGATCCGGTCATTTGCCAGCACCCGCACATCCTCTCTGGCAAAAGGGTTTTCTCTCTCATCCCCCATATCCTTTTCCACAACATGGAGAAACCTTCCGGGGATCGCCAGAAAAATAATAACAGCAGAGATCACAGCCCTCAGCTCTATGATGCCGCTTATTTCACTGCCCGCTGCAAAGGCAAGGATACACGCCATAACAAAAAAGGATATGGTCCCGCCGATCCGTCCCAGCTTACGGAACATACCCACACTGACCCCCAGCATACAGCAGATACCGATCATCACCATACTGCCCCCGGAAAGAGTCGCCAGCACACCGCCTGCCGCCCCGGCGATCGCCCCGGTAGCTGCACCATACCGGTATCCCATCAGCAGGATCACAAAATAACTGATGGTACCTGCCACGGAAAAAATCTCATCAAGCTGCCCCGGAACACCATACAGGGCAGTGAACACCAGCACCAGGATACTGATCAACTCTTCATTTTCCAATAATCTGTTCCATTCTGCATACAAAAAAAAGCGCACCGCCCACTGGTATACACTGGCAAGAGCCAGAATGGCAAAGCTCTCCAGTACACTGAGCCAGAACATTTCCCATGTGTTCACTGACAGGAAGCTGATCATAATCCCCAGCAGCAGATTGAGCGCACCGCAAAGAGCAGCCAGCAGCAGCGGCGTAATACGTCCCCAGTGAACCTTTTCCTGACAGTAATCCAAGCCTATGATCACGATAAATAGAACCATGTATTTAAACAATGCGATTCCGCTGGCACTGGTCATCATGCCCAGCAGCACTGCCATGGCAACGCTCTTCTGTCCCTTTTTTTCAGCACACATCGCTGCAAAAAACGCCACGCCAAATGGATTGATCTGAAACAGCCATACCCTGCCGAGAAGGAATCCCGCCGCCAGCATCCCCAGCAGACGCCTTTCTCTTATGTATATCCTGTCTTCATTCAAAACCAGATGCCTCCCATCTCTTTCTATTCGATATGCCAGTACAACGGCGCCAATGTAAACCCGCCGTTGTACAAGAGACAGTATAGACAAACGCTGTGGCATATTTTGTCAAACGATGGATCCCCTCCATAAAAATCGTTCGACTTTTTTCGCTTTGGGGCAGGACGCCCCAGCCGGGCGGCACCGATCCCACAGGACAAAAAAACGGACAGTGCATCATTCACTATCCGCTGGTTTAAATATGATCTCGTTGTCATAGACAAGTCCAAACTTCTCTCTCGCCATATCCTCTATGTACTTGTCTGTCTGCATATATTTTTCTTTCTCAACAATCTTCTGCTGTTCTTTTTCCAGATTTTTCTTTTTCTGTTCCAGCTGGCTCTTCTCCGCTGTCAGCCTCCGGCAGTCTGCCTGCAGTCCCGCACCCTGTATGATCAGCGTGGCAAGAAAAATCCCTACCACCAGCATAACAAGATACAGGCTTGTTCTGCGCTTTCTGCGTCCCCTTCTCCTCATGGGCTCCATCCCCTTAATTCCTTCTGCGAACATATTTTCTATCACTGTAGTAACAACTGTAACAATACTATAACAATTTCCCGACATCATTTCAAGCTTTTTTTTCGCATTTTTCCCGTTTTTTGCGGATTTTCCCCCGAATCCAAACGTACGGTCGGAAAACAATGTCAAGAACCTTCAAAACCCCGCAGATGAAATGTCTTTTTACCAGTCCCCGGTACAAGGATACTCCCCCGATAAAGGACAGGATAAAAAAACTTCGGATAATACCATGATTGAGAGCGAAGATCATCTGAAAAACAAAGACCGCTGCCACAAGCCAGAACAGCCAGTCCTCCACAAACAGCCATACCCTTCCATGACGGACCTTGCAGCGGAAAATTTCCAAAAAGTCATACAGGAACATCAGAAGGACGCCAAGCAGAAACGAAGCGCCAAAATACCGGAGCTGCCCTATGATCATCTCCATCAGCGGAATAACCTGCCAAAGAAGCTTTTATCTTTTCCGGTTTCCTGATAGGCGATCTCACGGATCCGCCCTTCAATCGCGATCTCACCGCGCTCCAGGGTCAGGCGTTTGACATGAAGCTCCTCACCCCCGAAACGGAGGCCGCCCTCCACTGTCTCCAGTATAATTTCCTCATTATCAAAGGAAATGACTTCCGTCACACCTGTAAGCTCTACCTTTGCCCTGTCCTGCATCGTGAGTCTGTGACTTGTCTGTGTCCGTGCCTGTTCCTGTATCATATACCATCCCTCTCTCCCTGAATGTAACACACAAAGAAAACCTGCTGTTCGTTGTACTAGGATAATATATGCGGCAGATGACTGCTTCATTACAACTCTTTATAAAGTTCCCTCGCCTCTTCTTTTTTATATGTTTCCTCCACGCCCAGCACCTGGACCTTAGTGCTCCGGTTGCCAAACTGGATCTCGATGATATCTCCCGGTTTTACCTGGGACGATGCTTTTGCCACTTTATCGTTCAGCAGGATCCTTCCCGCATCACACGCCTCATTTGCCACGGTCCGTCTTTTGATCAGCCGCGACACCTTTAAGTACTTATCCAGTCTCATCTCATCCTTACCTCTCTCTGTCTTCACTAAAACCACAACAGGCACCCTCTGCATTACCGCAAAAGAGTGCCTGATAAAATCCAATGTGTAAACAAACTTAAGCGTTTACCGCGTCCTTTAAGCCTCTGCCTGCTTTGAACTTAGGAGCCTTAGAAGCAGGAATGCTCATAGGTTTTTTCGTCAGCGGATTGATACCTTCTCTTGCAGCACGCTCTGCTACTTCAAATGTACCAAAACCAACCAGCTGTACTTTTTCACCCTTTTTCATCTCATCGGTAACAACGGAGATAAAAGCCTTCAATGCTGCC
Source organism: uncultured Eubacterium sp. (assembly GCA_910584875.1). GTDB lineage: Bacteria > Bacillota > Clostridia > Lachnospirales > Lachnospiraceae > Eubacterium_F. The sequence continues at coordinate 118,951 of CAJUDA010000005.1, read as the reverse complement.
TCAGAATCCTTCTTTGACAGACCAGCCTGGTCAGCGATTGCTGCTACTAATTCAGTCTTGTTCATGGATTATATCCTCCTCAAAAATTATATTTCTAGATTTAAACAACCTATATAACTATATATAACCTTTTTGACAGGATTTGTCAAGGTTTTTTCCTTATTGTTCCATCTGTTTACCAAGAAAACTCGCTCCACACAGCGACATTTTCTCTTCAAATTCTCCAAACTCGCGTTCGACATTTTTTGTGAGAAGTATCACTGCCCCGATGGCGTCTCCCTCACAAAGAATCGTACTGACTGCTTCTGAATAAATCTCTGTCTCATCCGCCGTGATCTGACTGAAATGAATATCATTTCCGGTTGCCACATAATTTTCACGCAGCTCAATGCTCCGGATCAGGTCCTCATGGATCTCCTTGCCCAGATATTCCTTCCTCCCGGGACCTGCCGCAGCCACGATCATGTCCCTGTCCGCCACACAGACCGTACATTTTGCCACCTGCGCCACTGCTTCCACATACTCCGATGCCAGTTCTCCCAGCTCTCCAATGGGGGAGTATTTTTTTAAAATAATCCCGCCCTCACGGTTTGTATAGATTTCAAGCGGATCGCCCTCACGGATCCTCAACGTTCTTCTTATCTCTTTAGGCACCACAACGCGGCCAAGATCGTCGATGCGGCGCACGATTCCTGTTGCTTTCATACTTTGTTTATCTCCTTTACTTTCCAGATTTTCACTGATTTTTTCTGTTGGACTTTTCTCCCAATCTGTGATGTTAGTATCTGTAAAGGTCGGAAAATTATACCTGAAATCCACTTCGCAAAAAATTATTTTGCGCCCATTTTCATTTTATTTTTATTTTCGTACATCATTACATCAGCACGGTTCCTCGTGTCCATCAGGTTCCCATCCTTGTTTTTGTCAAAGCGGGCATACCCGTATGCGATAGCGATCTGCTCTACCGAACTGTTCTGGTTATACTGATGTTCCAGTTCTTCCAGCGCTCCAAAAAACTTTTGCTCTACATTTTCTTCCTCCGCCTGCATGACCGAGCAGAATTCATCCCCACCGATACGGTAACATTTCCCCTGATCCCGGAACACCTTAGCGATCATCTCAGCCGCATTTTTGAGATAGCGGTCGCCCGCATCATGCCCCAGGGTATCATTGCATTTTTTCAGATCATTCAGATCCATCATGATGATAAGTGTTTTCTCATTTTCCTGCCAGAGCCTCTCCATATCCTCCTCAAAGGCAGTACGGTTAAACAGCTCTGTCAGCTGATCGCGATACGCCAGCCTTTCATAGATGGCAGCCTCACGCCCTTTCTTCATCAGCGTCGTGGATTCCCTGACCGCCGCCCACCCCAGCAGTACGATATGGATAAAAAACGCCAGTCTGCCAAACATATTGCTGTCAAATTCCCGGGAAGAAAAATAATAGTTCAGCACATCCGCTACCGAGGCGGCAATATCCAGTATGATACAACCGATATTGATCTTGACCCGGAGCTCCAGCCCGCCCCTGCGGATCTCCCGGATCGTATAATAAATAACGACAAGCACAGCAATCCCCAGTACAATATGAGAGCAGGGCAGCATACGGTTCATATCCCGGATGCCCGCCACCTGAAGCACTATGCCCGCCACCGTATTCAAAAGAGCCAGCAGGATCGCTATATTCCATCCCCAGTCCTTTTCGTCATGATACAGACTTCTGACAAATAGTAAAAACGGAACAGGGAGCAGCATCAGGGAAATATATGTCATGTAACTGAGAATAACATGATTCTGGAGAACGAGTACCTGTATGGGAACCTCGTTGATGGACCAGGAGCCCAGCAGGATCGAAAATAAGCCAAGATACAGCATATCCGGCTTAATATACGTATGAAAATGGACATAAGTCCAGTATATGAGCATGATGATGCCGATCACAATCGCCAGGATACAGATCCCGTAGGTGATAATATTATTTCCGATGATCATCATGAGAAGTTCCGGTTTACTGCCGATATAGATCGTCGGCACTTCCGGCTGCCTGCCATAAACCGACTTGATCTGTATCGTCACAGGCTGATCCGCATAACGGGTACGCAGATTCACAAAATTCCACACCTGTCCCGTCGTAGTACCAAATGGGTTGGAACCCTTGTACAATGAATAGGCAAGTCCTCCTGCCGCATAAACCCGGATCTCCTCGTGGCAGGAAAGAAAGCCCAGGCATTCATTGCCCAGATCCCTTTCCGGAAGAATGCCATGCAGCACGATCGTATCTTCCGTCTTCTCTGTAATCTCCAGACCTGTAAACCGTTCCGGCGTCCGTTCTTCCTTTTCCTGAAAAATATTTGTTGAAAACTTCAGCATAACAAACATCAGAAAAAGAAAAGCCAGCACGCATACGCAAACAAATCCCCTGATAAGATTCTTTGTCATTGATGCATCTCCCCCAAATAGTCCAGTATCATATCCCCAGTCTATAATACAACTCTGCTATGAGTAATTGTATCATAATATGACAGACTATTCAACGGTTCAATTATGATATTCCGTATATTCCGTGTATCGTCCTTTCGTTTCCCTTTTTACTTCGTATAATGCCTCATCAGCATGATTCAGCAGGATCGTGATACTCTGGTCCGTCCCTTTGGCGCAGGCAAATCCGGCAGATACACTGATCTGTCGTTTCTGTGTATCAGACAGGGACACCTCATGCCCGCTCAGGATCTGGTAGAACTGATCCAGATATCCCCTGATCTCCAGGACACTTTCGCAGCGGTGGATCATCATGCAGAACTCGTCGCCTGACCGCCTCGCCGTCACAAAATGCTCTTCCGGCATAGAAGACAGAATCTCTGCAAACTCTTTGAGATACCGGTCACCCGCATCATGGCCGTATGTATCATTTATTGTTTTAAACGAATCCAGGTCCATCATTACGGCGGCACAAATCCCATCTTCCGGCAGCTCCTTTAGTATTTCAGACGCCAGCTCCCGAAAATGCGGAAATTTGTACAGACCCGTGAGGGGGTCGTGGGTATTTTCATACCGCATCTGCAGCTTCTGTATCATATGGCCGCTGACATCGGTAACGACACCAAGATTGCCCCCGGCGGACCTTTTCATATGGATGCGGACATATTTTTCCTCTTCCAGCGCATAGATATCCTCTTCTCCCTCCACAGGAGCCTCTGTTATTTTGTGGATAAAATCATCAAAGGCGCCGGGATCACGATAAAGCTCTTCAGCCCTTCCCTCCGGAATATGCAGCAATGTCTTGAGACCAGATGTGGCAAATACATGCCCCACTCCCGTTTCATATTCAAAGGCGGCAAGGGGAATACCACTGACTTCAATAATAGAAGAAATACGGTCAGAAAGACTTACAATGCTTTTTACCATCGCATTGATCCCATGACTCAGTTTCTCAAATTCAGGATTGCCTCCCACTCCCACCGTAGTATCCAGATTACCTTCTGTGATGGCGTCCAGGCTTCCTATAATGCTATGGATCCCGTTCACTACTTTCCGTTTCACAAGGTAATTCAATAGAAAAAGGACAGCGATTTCAATGATCAGCAAATAAAGAAAGGCGACCAGCACATCATTCCACAATCTCCTGAAAATCTGCTTACGCGGCACCGTTCCGCAGATCATCACATCGCCGTACCTCCTGGCCGCCACGTACATGACTCTGCCATTTTCTCCTTCTACATAAGCGCCCTCGGTGCACTCCGCCAGCTCCTCCAGCTGATAGTAACCGCCAGTAAACGTTTTATCGAGACCATCCGAGTGCCCCAGTATCTTACCAGATCTGCAGTCAACAGCAAAAAGTTCCTCACCGGCATCGGTGGGGAATTTAGAAAAAATGTATTCATAAGTATTTCTAGACTGTGCCTCCATCTGTCTGACCGGTTCAAAGCCAACCTGTACAATTCCTTTCTGTCCTTTTCTCACTACCCCCACATATTTCATGATCTTATTCTCTGCTGCATTTGGCTGCGGATCCTGGATCAGATAAGCATCTTTATCATCACTCTCCAATAGAGAGAGAAATTCCCGCGTCTGCTTGTGGTCATCCATGTCGATCCCGATATATTTTGAAACAGAACCTGACACGATAAACCCTTTTTCATCTATCACGTGAAGTTCATCTACGTTAAGGAGTTTTGCAAGATACTGCATCTCCTTTACATTAAGAGATACCTCCTTCTGATGATCCATAACATAAGCGGCAGCCTTTGCTCTTGTGAGGTAATCCGTATCCAGACTCTTGTTCAGCTCAGCCAGTTCCTGACTGTTATTTTCCATCGTATGTATGACCTGCTCCGTTTTTGTAAGAAAGGTATTTAATTGTTGAGCTTCCAGCCATCGCAGCCTGAACAGAAAATTGATCAGTAGTATAAGCAATATAGCGGATGTTATTATGACAGCTGCATACTTCACAAAAGTTTTCTGCAATTCGGATTACCTCCTTGAAAAATGGTTTAACCGTGAATTATTATATCGTATTATCCCCCTGTAATGCTTCCCATTTTTACAAAAATCCCCCCTAAAATTTCGCATACAGCACACTATCAAATATGCCTTTTTCATAACTACAGCCAAAATTTCCCCCGATCCGGTCTGCAAACGCCTGTGCACTCTGCATTCCAAAGCCGTGTCCGCTTCCCTTACTGCTCCCCGGCAACCCGCTGACCGGATCAAAGACGATCTCATTTGCACACTCATTTTTGGTATGGACCAGTAAATATTTCTCCGTACAGTGGACTTTGATATCAACAGATCTCTTCACAGCCTCCATCCCTTTTACACATTCCACGGCATTTTCAAAAAGATTGGCGACGACGATCGCCAGCTCCTGCGGATTTACCAGTATGTCTTTTCCGGCTCGGATATCATAGTGCACCTTTATATCCAGGGCCTGCGCCTGTTCCATCAGATGGGAAAAAATTGTGTTGATAACCAGGTTGTTACAATACCTGGTCACCCTGTTTTCATCTACTACCTCATTAATATGCTCGGCAATCTTCCTGACCTGTGCATATTCTCCCTGATCCAGCAGGGAATGGATCATTCCGGAGTAATGCCTCATATCATGACGGAGTATCCTCATGTTCCGTTCGGACTGCTCTACCAGATAATACTGGTTCTCCAGCCCCTTGATATAGAATTCCGACACAACATTTTTCCAGTACATATTCCTCTTCTGGCTCTCACTTTCCATATACCGCAGCGCCACGATATAGGAGACAAACATCGTTACGATAAATACAAGCGTGGCAAGTATATTATCCGGATTATCATATAGCGTGAAGGGAAAAAATGTAAGGCAGGAAAACCCACAATAAAAGAACACAGGAATCAGACATAGTTCCCACCGGTCTGTCATATCTTCCCTGTCAATATACCCCAGCCAGATCCTCCTGATCCGGTACGACAGTAAAAGCAGGATGGCAAGATGGACCAGAATGCTCCCGGCAATAGAAAGCACCATATTCCCTGTCCATATATAAAGAATAACTGCCGAGATACTTCCTGCGATTACACAGTTGGAAGAGCTGAGCCCCATAAACACTGTTTTACTGTTCCTTCTGGCAGAGATGAAAATCGCAGTAAACTGTGTGATAAAAATCTCGACCAGTGTCACGACAAAATAACAGACGTTACTCTCTGGAAAAAGTATGAGCTTCACCTGATCCAGCAGGCATAATGACAAAAATGCGCCAATACAGATCAGGACCGTTTTCACCTTCGTATAACGGTATCTTGTAAAAAAATAGATAAACAGCATCAGAAATACATGACTGATCATATATGATATATTAGAAAAATGGTTCATTCCACCCGTCCTCTTAGTGATATTGTCCCGAGACATACAAAAGATATTCTCTCTTTACATCCGCCGCCCTTTTTTTACTTACCGGCACCCCGTCCCCGCTCTCCAGCAGGATGTGGTCTCCGTTTAATCTCCTGACATATCGTTTGTTTACCAGAAATGATTTATGTACCTGCATAAAATCGTCTTCGCGGATCAGTTCTCCTATTTCCTCATCAAAAGAACTGCGGATAAAAATACTTTTTATGATCTCACCATCCACCAGATGAACAGCAAGCATCCGGGATGAATTTTCGATGTATTCAATCCGGGAATAAGGCACTGACACCAGTCCCTGCCTGGTTCTGACCAGATACCGGGGTCCCTGTGAGACCCCGGAACAGGTAAAGGCATAGTCAAGCGCCTCATAGAGCTGCGAATCCCGGACCGGTTTCAGCAGATACCGGATGGCATGGACATCATAGGCATCCAGGGCAAACTCATCCGAAGTTGTAATGTATATGATCGCTTTTTCACTGCCATACCGGCGAATCTCATTGCCCAGGTCAATCCCCGATTTCTCCGGCATAAGCATATCAAGTATGTACAGGTCGGCCAGTTCATTCTTTTGTATTCTGGCATACAGCTGCCGGGCATCTGAGAACTTCTCGATCTCAAGACTTACTTTCGGATTTTTGTCACGATATGTTGTCAGTATGTGTTCTATTGTCATTAAATCCTCAATGCTGTCGTCACAAATAGCCACTTTCATGAATTTCCTCCCTAAAGATCTCCCACACGCTTCGCCCAGAAGGGTATCCCCTCCTTCGACATCCCGCAAAGGGCGATCGTGGGTCTGTTTCTTTCGTGATCCCAGACAGCACTGACAAATGCCTCTTCTTCATACGGTCCATAGGTAATGGTCATCCTGCCATCCTTGTAATGCCAGTTCCCCTGGATCGAACAGCATTCATAATAATCATTCCGGTCTTTCAGCTTCATCGGCACAGAGGTCTGGATTCCCTGGGGAAGAGTGCAGATCAGGTTGATGCGTTCATACCGTCCCTGCAGCGCCTCTCCCGGAATCTCCTGCTCCACCTCTCCACTGTAAGGCTCTGCACTCACTACCGGCCACCCCTCATCTGTCCAGTACATCTTACGGACCTGCATGGTAGATGGCTCTCCTTTTGTGATAAAGTTCTTTTCCCTGATATGATACACGATATACCAGCTGCCGTCCCTGTCGTGGAGAACGGAATTATGTCCCGGCGCCATATAAGGTGTGCTGTCACTCCAGCAGTAACCACAGATCTGCATCAGCCCGACACGGTTGTCCGGATAAGAGGTATCTGTCAGTTCCCTGCCGTGAAAATCGACAAACGGTCCCAGGACAGAACGGCTCCTCCCCACCCGCACCTGATAGTCCATCTTCAGCGAGCCATAGGATACAAACAGATAATAGTATTCCGTATCTGGATTGTAGATCATATAGGGACCTTCTACCCCGGTACTGAGCCATGCCGGACGGCGCGCCAGACAGGTACCGATCCCTTCCTCAGCAGCCAGTCCTGTCTCCCTGTCCAGCTTCAGAATATGGCATCCTCCCCAGAAAGACCCGTAGACCATATACATCTCTCCGGTCTTCACATCGGTTACGATATTGGCGTCGATGGCGTTCACACTGAGCTGGTCACTTGTTTTCAACACAATGTCACGCGGGACAAAAGGTCCCTCCGGTGAATCCGAAACCGCAAGAAAAATACAGGACTGCTGCACGCCAAATGTAGAATTGGAGCAGTACAGACGGTACTCATCTCCGACTTTCACAATATCCGGCGCCCAGATATCCCTTCCTCCCGTCCAGTCCGAAGCCTCTTTGGGCGGTTTTTCCACAATCTTTCCGATCTTTTCCCAGTGGACCAGATCATCCGATCTCTGGCATACCGCACCGGTACCATATATGTAATACTTCCCTGTGATCTCATCCTGATAAATCGCCGGGTCATGGGTCAGCCAGAGACCGATGGGCGTATCCATCGTAAGCTTCCCCGGACCTTGTAACACTGACTTCGGCGGTTCTGCCGGCGGCTGTTTGGGATATTGTATCTGTGTACTCATCTCTTTTCTCCATTCCACATAGTCTCTCTGCACTATGTTCACATGATGAATGGCGCAGGGAACAGATCGTCCCTACGCCAATCCGAAACGGCGTATCCTCCGCCGTCAATTACAAATTTTGGTCATTAGCGGTAAAATACTTCACCGAGCATAAGGTCACGCTTAAAGTCACGGATCTTCGTATCTTTGTCAATGTATACAGCCTCAATGCCCATAGCAGCTGCCCAGTCACCCATCTGCTCCGCAGTCAGGTCATAGGAGAATGCTGTGTGGTGTGCACCACCGGCAAGGATCCATGCCTCAGCGCCAGTGTACAGATCTGGTTCCGGCGTCCAGAATGCAGTTGCAACTGGAAGTTTCGGCATATCTTTCTCTGTCTTCTTGCACTCTACATCATTGATGATCAGACGGAAGCGGTTGCCGAGATCGATCAGGGACGTTGCCACACCATGTCCCTCTTTTGCCGTAAATACAAGACGGGTCGGATCCTCTCTGTCACCCATGGAAAGCGGCTGGCACTTAATACTGATCGGACCGTCTGCAATACTCGGGCAGATCTCAAGCATATGCGCCTGAAGGATTCCCTCTTTGCCTTTCACCATATTGTAGGTGTAGTCCTCCAGCATGGAAGTTCCCTTGGCATCCTTCATTCCTGCCGTCATGATCTTCATCAGGCGGACCATGGCAGCGACCTTCCAGTCACCTTCTGCACCAAAGCCATACCCTTTTTCTTCCAGACGCTGGATCGCAAGTCCCGGCAGCTGTTTGAGAGCGCCAAGATCACCAAAGTGGGTTACGATCGCCTGATAGTTTTTCTCCTGAAGGAAACGCTCAAAGCCAATCTCGATCTGTGCCTGTACGGCAACATGTTTCTTGAATTCCTCCGGATCTCTTCCTTCCAGAAGGATATCATATTTCTCGTAATACTCATCCACCAGCGCATTGGTGTCAGATGCTGATACCGAAGCAACACAATCTGCGATCTCATTGACCGGATAAGCGTCAATCTCCCAGCCAAACTTGATCTGCGCCTCTACTTTATCCCCTTCTGTCACAGCCACGTTGCGCATATTGTCTGCCACACGCATAACACGGATATGGCTGCTCTCCATGATACCAACAGCAGTACGCATCCAGGAAGCGATCTTGTTCTGGACAACCGGATCGGACCAGTGTCCCACTACCACCTTGCGCTCGATACGCATACGGCTTACAATGTGTCCGTATTCGCGGTCACCATGTGCTGCCTGGTTCTCATTCATGAAATCCATATCGATCGTATCATACGGAAGTTCCTCGTTGAACTGTGTATGTAAGTGCAGAAGCGGTTTTCTGTATTCCTGGAGTCCAAGAATCCATGATTTAGCCGGTGAGAACGTATGCATCCATGTGATGACGCCCGCACAGTTGTCATCTGAATTTGCCTCATTAAATGTCTTACGGATCAGCTCATTGGTGATAAGTGTCGGTTTCCAGATCACCTCATAGGGCAGTAATCCTGACTGATTCAGAGCCTCGACCATCTTTTTGGAATGCTCTGCCACATTGGCAAGGCACTCATCCCCGTACAGATCCTGTGAACCTGTGCAAAACCAAAATTTGTAATCTTTTGATAGTAACATTTCGTTCCTCCTTTATTTCCAGAAGAATCATACACCCCATGAAACCTCTGACCTGATTTGATTCTATTATACAACCTAATCCGCTATCATTACAAGTAATTTTTTTACTAAAACAGTACGAAACTTTATGATTTTTGCACTTGATTTTCCCGATAAGCAAATAAGCCATGGCGGGGCACTGTATTTCTGTCTCCCAGCCATGGCTTACCGGACTATTTTTCATCTTTTTTTTCTCTCACAAACGGCGGTTCATAATCATAGACATCCTGATATGACTCCCGTTCCGCCTCACTGACCGGCGCCCTGTACATGATACCAGTACAGTCTGTCGTCGAACAGGAACTCAGGTTCTCGATCCCTTCGCCAAAATCAAATTCGTGATAATCCGTTTTTTTATCTTTCTCCATGATACACCTCCCAGTTCAGATGGGATTAGTATCAGCAGATTTACTTATTCTTATTCATCCAGTTCCCCACGGATTGCCTGCATACGCAGATCCAGCGCGGCGCTCACTTCTGCGCACTCTCTGAGTTCACTTCGGAGCCTGTCGTTATTCTGTCCCTTTTTATAATAAATACGGTGCTCCAGACTCGCCCAGAAATCCATGGCGATCGTGCGCAGCTGCACCTCTACCTTCATCAGTCGTTTTTCATTGTGCAGGTAAATCGGCGTCTGGACGATGAGGTGCAGGCTCCGGTATCCGTTTTCTTTTGGATTTTCTATATAATCCTTCTTTTTTAACAGCGTGATATCATCCTGGCTGAGCAGATATTCGCTGAGCAGATAAATATCATCCGAAAAGGCACAGACCACCCTGACCCCGGCAATATCATGCAGCTCCCTTTCAATCACATCTGCGCTGAACGGCAGACCCTTGCGCTGCAGTTTTTCAATGATGCTTTCCGGCGATTTCAGCCTGGATTTAATGGTCTGGATTGGATTACGGTCATAGGTAAGGGAAAATTCTTTGTCCAGTACATTGAATTTCGTCTCCACCTCCATTATGGCGCACCGGTAGTATGTCATCAGGCTGCGGAACGCCTCGCCTTCCTCCAGGATCATCCCCACGGCATCATTGCCAAGAAGCTGCTCGGCAAAGCTCTCATCCAGCCGGATCCCCGCTTTCGTATTTTCCTTCTCCACGATGCTCCCCCCTGTTAACCCTCGATGTACTCTCTGGCGATCTGACCAAAACGCATACGGTCTGCATATGCCAGAAGATGCTGTGGTTTTCTCTTTTTGGAATTATTATAGCGGTCCACCACTGTCTGGACCACTTCTTTCCCAATCTCCCTTTCCAGACGGATACAGTCACAGACGCTCCGGTCCATGCCATAGACCCGGATCAACCCGGATGCTGTCTTTTTCTCTATGACATCGTCCTGGAATGCCTGTACAGAGAAATAGTGGCGCGACACCGGAAATGACAGCTTCATGCCGCCCCGGTCTGTCCGTGCCGTGGCAATATAAAGCTTTTCCGGCTCTTCGTCGATCAGGTGGTGATAATAGCAGGCACTGAGGGCACAGATCACCGCCTTGGGATTGGTCATGCACGCCTCCAGCATCTTATAATTTTTTGGTTTCTTCTTTCCCGGCATAAGATTCCAGTAATGTCCATGGGACACTCTTTCAATTTTGCCGTCTTCCAGCATGGACCGGATCTGGATCGTCGTGATCTTATTTTCCAGAAGAACTCTTGCTGGAAGATACCCCCCCGATTCCTCAAACAGTGCGTTTACTTTGTCATATGTTCTCTTTAACATAATTCCCTCCATTCCTTATAATACCATGATATACATATAATAGAGTTTCTTAATAATCTTTGCATTTTCATACATCCTGTGCCGTATCATATCATACTGCATACGGAACCCGGCATACTGTGCCTCTGTGATATCATCCGGTCCAAACCTTGCATGAAAGACAATGCTGACATAATCTGCGACCTGCTCTGGTGACAGGTCCATCGCCTCTGCGATCGCCATCGTGTAATCTGCCATCGACTGCCCGCGGTAGGCAGCGCCCCTGGCGTTAAAGACCGGCATCAGATGGCGGTGTGCTCTCCGGATCCTCCGCTTCATGCGAAGCTTCTGCAGACTTCTGATATATAGATAACGGCGGATCCGTCTCTCGCCCTCAATAGCGAGAACAACAAGTGCCAGAATCACTCCGATTTTCACAAGAAGAGTGAGTGTCCTGCTGGAAGCTGATCCGGCACTGCCGGCAGATCCTCCCTCTCCGTCATCTTTATTTCCCTGTATATCGTCAAATATCATGCTCTCTTCCGGTACTTCTGTGACGGCAGGAGTCGGCGTTGCCTGCTGGGGTTCTTCCTTTTTCTCGTCCTTTTCATCCTTCTGTTCCTTATCCTCGTCTTTCTGGAGATCCTGATCCAAAGGATCCTCCTCCTGGGGATCAGAGGACTGCGTCATGTCATCCTCCCCTACGCCCGGCGTCACCTCAACCGGAACAAAACCGTATTTCTGGTCAAATACCTCAACCCATGCGTGGGCATCACTGTCCGGCACCAGAATTTCTTTGTTCTTATCTGTCGCCTCAGACAGTTCCTCCGGCGTTATATGCATCCCTTCCACATACCGTGCCGGGATCCCTGTACTTCGCAAAAGGATCGTCGCTGCCGTGGCATAATAGGTACAATAGCCTTTTTTATTCTCTTTCAGAAAATACTCGACCGCATCCCTCCCGGAAGGAGTCTCTCCCGGTGACAGCGTATATTCGGTATCCCTTGTAATATATGTCTTTACCGCATCCAGAATATCCTGTACCGAGCTCTGCCCCTGCACAAATCTGTCATACAATTTATTATTTTCATTCAGATACTGTTTAAATTCATTGCAGATCCCCTCCAGAGAGTCCGGAACCTGAAGATAATATTTCTTTGCGAACTGCTCCAGCTGCAGGTATGCCGCCTCATAGTCATCCCACCGGTTGTCCACCAGAGTATGTTTCCCTTGCAGAAAATCATGGCGCAGAACGTAAGGAAAGACCAGATAATATTCGACCGAATAGTCAATGCCCGGCGAGCCGACCTTTGTCTTGCCGTCCTCTTCCGACAGAAAAGCCGTTGTGGGCAGATAGGGAACGACATAATTGCCATATCCAAGCCCGACATTGCGGATCCGCAGCATCGCCGTCGCCCAATAATCAGACTGTGTACCAGACGGCGACCCGGAATAATTATTGCGCATCCACATATGCCAGTTGTCTGGTGATCTGCCCGCATCCGCAAGTTCCTTGCGCTCTTCCAGATACTCTTTATCCTGTCTTGCTGACCACTCATTATTAACATAAAGATCTCCCACATAGCCTTTGAGATACATGCCGTTCCTATCATTTACCGTGCCGGAAATCTTCAGCACCGGCTCTCCGGTATAGGTCACTTCCTTTTTGCCGCCGATCCTGCCATAATCCATCGTATCTTCATTGAAATGAGCCTTGATCCAGGAAAAAATATCCTCCCCGCTCCATGTCATAAGCGCCTTTATGGACTTCTGGGTCTCTGTCATGTCCTCCCTTTTTTCCTCATAACGCTGCGGCGGCATGACAAGATAGGATATGGCGCCGGCTGCCAGTCCCACCACCATAAGCAGGATCGACAGCTTCTGCCGCATACGGCGGTCTGTGGCGTCCGTCTTGAGATGACGGGTACCGATCACAGACATCGCCACGATCAGGTAAGTAAAAACATTGGCAAAGTACCCGACACGCCCCACCACAAGAGACAGGAAAGCAACCGGGGCAGTAACTGCCAGAAAAACCGCAGATCGGCGGCGGCGGTAGAAAAAGGCACTGACGATCACGATCAGATAAACTCCCATCAGGACCAGGATCAGCGTAGTACAGAAATATACCGTGACCTCCTCACCCTCTGTGCTGTAAGAAAGCAGCGTAAGCTTACTCCCCGAATAATCCAAAAACTCTTTCAGAAAGCTGTTTACCAGTGTAACAAAACCCTTTTTCACGGGATTCCGAAAATAGGCAATGATCACGCTAAAGAACAGGGTGATCCCCAGCAGTCCATACAGTTTTCCCCTGTGGAATGTCTCCAGCACGGTAAACAGACCATAGAACAAAAACGAAGCCACCAGCATGATCAGCATACACATAAGCCGGTCAAACGACAGCTCCAGACTTACCGCCATACACATCAGCGCTGAGTAAACACCGAGAAACACCAGTACGACCTGGCTGATTTCCAATATGAAATTGATCAGTTTATTGTTTCTCGTCCTCAAATTCTTCACCTCGTAAATCCATCACTTCCAGACGCTCACGAACCAGCCCTGCGGATTGCAGATCCGCATGATCCGCCACGGTCAGATACATGGCGGACTCCAGCATCCGTCCCTCTTCCCAGGCAAGATATGCCTCGACAAGCTCGTCCGCGCTTTTTGTCGTCCGGCATTTAAACAAATCCTGAAACATCCAGAGCAGCTCTTCCTCGTGTTCCACGATCCGCTCCTGTATCACATCATTTTCACGGTCATACCATATATAATTCTGCGGAATGACATGCTCGATCATATACATGGACACGGAATAAATTCCCTGCACCAGCAGATTACTGTCTTCATGACGCTGTCTGGCATCCTTCTTTGAAGAACTGCCAGGTACACACAGATCGATAAATATATTCACTACCTTCGTCAGGGGCAGGCTTCCCTCCTTGACCATCAGACTGCCCGTTTTGCCGCTCAGTTTCCAGTGGATCCTCTGGATCTTATCCCCGTCCATAAACTCCCGGACATTAAAAATCTCAGAAGGATCGTCCCCCTTTTTGTACAGGGAAAACCGGTCGCTGTCTTCGCTGGTTTCGTTGTACCACCGGTCCCGTCCCAGATACATATCCCTCAGGGGCGGCAGCACCAGCACATTCTGTGTCTCAAAATTTTTGCCCACCGTCCAGGCAAATATACTGAGATAATCATAAATCCTTACCTTCTTTACCCGGATCGCCACATTGCCGCAGTTCTGCATAACAACAGGGATCCTTCTGTCGCGCTTTTTCCCTGCATCTACCGAAAAACGGATCTTCATCTTCCCCTTTTCCCCGGAAAATTTATTCTCATACTGAACCTGGGCGATCCCCTTTGTGACAGGCAGGACTTTATTGTCGTTTTCAACAGAAAGTGTGATCACTGCGCGCGCCGGTCTATCCATCTCATCCTTTTCTGCCACAGGATTTTTGGAATCCACTGCCACCGTGATCCGAAACCTCTGACAGATCAGAAAAACCAGCATTGCAGCCGGGACCGTAATGAGCAGCCCCATGATCGCTACCGTGCCAAACTCCAGATAGAAAATCGAAATGATCAGTCCGAACAGAAAAAGAAATATATAAAGAAGTGTTCCTATCGTCATCGACGTCTCCTCCTACAGTTTCGGTACCGGCACCTTACCTACGATCTCCGCCACAACATCCTGTTCGGTGACATGAGCCATACGTGCCTTCCCGTTCAGCAAAAGACGGTGCGCCAGCACAGCACCGGATACCGCCTGGATATCCTCCGGCAGCACAAACGTACGTCCTTTGACAAAGGCTCTCGCCTTGGACATGTCCATAAAAGCAAGTGTTCCACGGGGGCTGACCCCGAGAGTGATCATCGCATGTTTCCTTGTACCATCCACGATCCGTGACAGATATTTCAATACTTTATCGTCCACAAAGATCTGTTTGACCTGATCCTGCATCTGCAGCAGTTCCTGTTTTGATATGATCTCTTCAATAAAATCCAGTGGGTTGATATCCTGCCGTTCTTTAATGAGACGCATCTCTTCATCCATCGTGGGATACCCCATGGAGATACGGATCATAAAACGGTCCAGCTGCGATTCCGGCAGCATCTGTGTCCCGGCCGAACCGACCGGATTCTGGGTTGCCACCACGACAAAGGGATTGGGAAGCTGTCTGGTAACACCATCCACGGTCACCTGCCCTTCCTCCATAACCTCCAGAAGAGCCGACTGGGTCTTGGTAGAGGTACGGTTGATCTCATCGGCAAGGAGCAGATTACAGAGGATCGCTCCAGGTTTATATTGAAATTCACCATCCGCCCCGATCATATTGAAGCCAACCACGTCGCTGGGAAGGACATCCGGCGTAAACTGGAGACGGCGTTCCGTCAGCTCCATGGCACGTGAAAATGCCACCGCCAGCGTTGTCTTTCCCACTCCCGGCACATCCTCGATCAAAATATGCCCTTTTGCCAGAATCGCCGTCATGACATGTTCGATCGCTTCGTCCTTACCACGGATTACCTTTCCTACCTCTTTTAAAATAACCTCAATCTTCTCGTTCACCTTTCCTTCTCCTTTCCTGTATGGCACGTCCGTGCCGGACGCACTAGAAAACGCCGTATTTACCGGCGTTTCTTCTGCCTGACAGCAACTACAACCGTCGCCGTCAGGTTACGATACTTTCATTTTAAATTTTCGGACAGCACGCTCATCCTCGGAATCAATCTTATCGATCTGACCGCCAAGACTACGGATCTTTTCTTCAAAATTTTCATATCCACGCTCGATATACTGGATCTGGTCCACACAGGTAAAGCCTTCTGCCGCCAGTCCCGCCATAACCAGTGCTGCTCCGGCACGCAGATCCGGTGCACTGACTTTCGCCCCGGAGAACCCGTCAACCCCGGTAATGAACGCTGCATTTCCCTCAACAGCAATATTCGCCCCCATCCGGCGCAATTCGCTCACATATTTGAGGCGCGTCTCAAAGATCGTCTCTGTCACAATGCTTGTACCTTCTGACAGCGCCAGAAGAGTCGCCATCTGGGGCTGCATATCTGTCGGAAACCCGGGATATGGCATCGTTTTTACATTGGCATAGGATAACCTGTGATCTGCCCGTACATGGACACAGTCATCAAATTCTTCCACTACGGCGCCGATCTCAACCAGTTTCGCTGTGATCGCCTCCAGATGCTTCGGGATCACATTTTGAATATACACATCACCACCCGTAGCAGCAACGGCAAGCATATACGTCCCTGCTTCAATCTGGTCCGGTATAATGGAATATTCGCTGCCATGCAGGGACTCCACACCACGGATACGGATCGCATCCGTACCAGCGCCCTTGATATTGGCTCCCATACTGTTTAAGAAGTTTGCCACATCTACAATATGAGGCTCCTTCGCCGGATTCTCGATCACCGTCTTTCCCTCTGCCATACACGCCGCCATCATGATATTGATCGTCGCCCCTACGCTGGGACAGTCGAGATAAATATGCTCTCCCCGCAGGGTTTCTGCTTTGGCATCGATCTTGCCATGGTGGATCGTCACCTCAGCGCCTAACTGCTCAAAACCTTTGATATGCTGGTCGATAGGGCGGCTTCCGATCTGGCACCCTCCCGGCAGCGCCACCAGCGCTTTTTTGTATTTTCCCAAAAGTGCTCCCACCAGATAGTAGGAACCACGTATTTTCCGAATCGCATCCTCATCCACACTCAGCGCATTGATCAGGGCTCCATTGATCCTGACGGTATGGGCATCTTCACGCTCTACGATCGCTCCAATTCCCTCAATGGCATCCAGCAGGACGCGCACATCATCTACATCCGGCAGGTTTTCAATCCTTACCGGTTCATTTGCCATAATTGCTGCTACTATTATACCAAGTGCTGCATTTTTCGCACCACCGATCGTCACTTCTCCTCTTAATGGCGTTCCACCTTTAATAATGTATTGTTTCATCATTACCTCCACAGATAGAAACGTATTTTCAAATATTAGGTCATTTACATGCTATTTTATAAGTATAACACAATTTTGACATTTGTAAAACAGCAAATATAGATACTTTTCATAAAAATTTATCGGTGTTTTTTCACAGAATAACCAAATTTTCCTATTTTTTTACCAAGCTCAAAGTACTCCCCATGCGAATATGCCACAAGCCCCGTTTTATTCAGTTCAAATTTCCCATTGTCATTCATATACTTTTCACTGACCTGAACTGCCGTCACCTCTGCCAGAAACATATGATGGCTCCCCAGCTCAGTCATCTGTTTCACCCGGCACTCCAGACTCAGCGGGGATTGTGCGATGACAGGGGCATACTGCAGTGTTTCCGCCGCTATGGCACTCAGCCCCATGCTCTCAAATTTATCGACGTCCCTCCCCGATCTGACGCCGCACCAGTCCGCTGCATACGCGAGATCTTTTGTCGTCAGATTAATGACAAATTCTCCGGTTTCCCGGATCATAGGATAGGAATATCGCTCCGGGCGCACAGAAATCGATACCATAACCGGATCCGAGCATACCGTCCCCGCCCATGCTATCGTCAAAACATTTTTATTTCCCCTCCTGTCAGCACAGCTCACCAGCACCGCCGGTACCGGGTACAGCATATTACCGGGCTTCCAGACTTCCTTTTTATCCATGATCCGAATCCTCCCATCCCTTACCTGTCACATATGTATTTTATAGATCAGTTTTTCCGATAATCCGGGATAGATTGAGAGGAAACAATCCGTCTCATCAAAGGATCCCGACAGCATCACAACAATCCGGTCACCGTTTTCTTCCATCAGTGACAGAAGATCATTCACTGTTTTTTCATTCATCTCGGGTGCATCGGTCACCAGCATACATCCGCCAGCCAGCCGCTCAATCTGGTCAGAGAGCTCCAGATCATTCAGTTTATCTGCTGTGATCTTTACGATACTCCTTGCCGAGAGATAACCCACATGATTCAGTTCTTTCGTGATACGCTTCGCTACAGCCAGTACGATCCGTTCTTCCCCCCCGGCAAATACAAAATGGGGCTGCCCACCGTCATTGCGCACATGGGCAATCGTACTTTTGAGTGTCCGGTATAGAATGCCGCGTTCGGAAATATCCTCATGTTCGTCCTCTGGCAGCTCCATCCCCCCCGCAACCGGTGGTTGTACAGATGGCCCGGACGGCTGTTCTTTTTTCACTACCACCGGTTCGGAGACATATTCTCCCGCCTCTTCCATTCCGCCTTCCAGTATCCCTTCTTTTCCTATATCTTCTTTTCCTATTTCTTCATGCAGCAGTTCTTTTTGGGGCAGCTCTTCTTTCTGTTCCTCTTCTATCCATTCTCCATCCGCCATCATATCCCTGTCGTCTCCCAGAACCACTCTCTGTTCTTCTTGTTCTGTCACGGTCTCCATCACGGCGTCAAGATCCCGGATCCCCACCGGCGGCGCCGCATACAGGATCCGTTCCTCCGGTTCCGGCATCTCCAGTTCCGGGATTCCCTCATCCTTTGGCGGCTGCCAGTCCACAGCCTCACAACGCTCCTTCAGTTCTTTCGCCTTTTCCACAAAGCTCCCTGAGCCAAACCAAAGGATCAGATCCTTACATTCCTGGATGCACTCTTCCCGCATCCCTTCCTGCTCATAGAGACGTGCCAGCTGGTATCCCCACTCCTCGGTATATTCTTCCTTTTTCAGATCCTCCAGTATATTGATCAGCGTCGCCCGGGATTCCCCTTCTGCTTTCGCCAGCAGATACCGGAGTTCAAAGGTCTCCAGCGTCACCGCCCCGGCAAACTCATAGACAAGAAACAGTTCTCTCGCCTCTTCCATATCCCCCATACGGATGACAAGTCTGAGCAGACGGTTTAATATATAACGCGATTTTGTACGGTTATAAATGAGCAGAAATATCTCTTTTTTCTTCTCCAGCCTCTCCGCCTTTTCATACAGGTCAGCAAACAGATACAGATCCTCAATGGCAGCCACCTCCGTAAGTGATATTGTATCGATCACTTCCAGTGCCTGCACAAATTTATTCTCCTGTATCAGATCTCTTACCTGTGCGCATTTCCGCATTATATCATGTCTTTTCCCCATTCGTATCTGCTCCTTAAGTCGACAAAAAGCCTCCGTTATTGTATCAAAGCTGCAATAGGAGGCAATTTTCATTTGCAAATCTTATGAATAAATCCGTGCGCCCCGCGTCGAATCCTATTTCAGAGACGTTACCAGAACAGTAAACTCGGTCCAGGCACCCTCGCGTCACACAGAAAGCACTGCTTAGTGCTGCTTCATTCCTGACCTGACACGGTTCACAGGTTTCTGTTGCACAAGACCCGGATGTCAACGCCACTTATCCTGGGCAGCTCTCCGTCATAAGACCCTCGGTGGGACAACACCCCTGCTGTAGCGGATTGCAGGTACAGGGCACCGCTAACTCCCCGGCTGCACGGAAATATTAACAATCACACATTGTCGATTATATCTGTTTTTCTGTTTCCTGTCAACTTACTCTTTTAATAATTTTCCTCCTTTAACGTTTCTACCACATTATCCTTTTTGATCTTGGATGTGGAATACAGCATCGTCGCAAATACAACCAGAAATACACTTCCCACTGCTATGGCAACACTGTGCCACGGAATATAGAACTTCATGGCAATCTCGGAGCTCATGGCACGCCAGATCAGCACCGTCACTCCCACTGCCACCGGCAGACCATATATCAGTCCTTTTACCCCGTAAAGCAGGCACTCAAAATTCATCATCCCGCGGAAACTCTTCTGCGTCATCCCCACAGATCGCAGCATGGCAAATTCTCTTCTCCGCAAAAATACATTCGTGGATATCGTGTTAAATACATTTGCCACAGCGATCAGCGAAATCAACAGGATAAAGCCAAAGGAAAAGATATTCAGTATCAGCATCAGGGCACGGTTCATCTTGATCTGCTCAGCAATATTATTTACAAATCCATCATCGCCTTCCCCATCCATGATATCCTCCATCTCCTCTGCTGCCCGGGAAGGATTCTCTGCACAAAATGACATACTGTAGTCCACCATGATCTTTTTTCTCAGTTCCACCGGACATATTGTCTCCAGCGCCCCCGCCGGGTACATGATCAACAGACCTGCCTGACTCTCACTATCCAGACCCGGCGGTACCTCGTCCCGGATCTCCCCGATCACGATCGGTTTTTTGCCTATGATCTCAGGCTGTACATCCTCACCGGAATCACTCTCCCAGTCTTCTTCCGGCCATATTTCAAAGCTAAGCTGGATCTCCCCCGGGTTTTCCACAAAGGTATGGACATTTTCATAACGTCCGTCTTCCGAGTTGTACACGGTCGCTTTATCGTAGGCAATGGCAGCCGGATTCACCGTATCCATATACCGTTTTACATCCAGATGGTTTTTCTCCAGATATTCTTTGTACACGTCATCCTGCACGAAGGTGATCACTACGTTATTTACGTTGATCTGTTTTTTCAGTTCGTTCTCATCCGTCGGTCTGCTATCCCCGGTACTGTTTCTGTAAACACTGTCTGACAGATATTTTCCGGGAACCGATACCACACTCTCATTCCACAGATTATAATTATAATACGTTTCTGTCATTCCACTGATCTGCGAAAATTTCTTATACAGCTGTTTATACTTTGTCTCCTTTTCTTTGTCACCCTTCTCCGTATTACTATAATGCAGATCAACACTGTAATTCCGGATAATGTCCTCCAGTCCCCTGGACAGATAATCGCTGAAGCTGCTCGCCGATATAAACAGCACCACACTGATAAACAGGGAAAATACGGTTGCCCGGTATTTTCTCTTATTCCGTTTATAATTTTTGGTAGCGAGCACTCCTTCCAGCTTAAACAGGCGGGCAGTCAGACGGGAAGTTTTTAATTTCCGCGGCTTCACTACGATATCCGTCGTCTGCCGGATCGCCTCAATGGCATTGATCTTTAATGCCTTCCTCACTGGAAGATACGCTGAGATCAGCACCGTGATAAATCCCACCACGGCAGCCAGTACGACAGACCACAGAGCCGCTGACACATGGATACTCAGACTCCCCGTGTTCAGGAAAATAGCAAAGGTATCCCGCAGGCAGTAAAAGGTAACCGCCATGCCGCCGATCCCTGCCAGCACACCGAGCGGAACCCCGACGATACTTACTACCACCGCTTCAAAGATCACACTCTTTTTCAGCTGTTTTCTGGTAGCGCCGATGGAAGACAGCAGCCCATACTGTTTCTTTCTCTCATTCACGGATATCGCAAAAGAATTGTAAATCAGGGAAATGGATCCAAACATGATGATCCCGATCAGCACCGCCATCAGTCCAGACAGCATCCCGACCAGGCCATCCCCCAGACTGTTCCCGGATATTTTTAAATAGTAGCTGTTCTGATTGATCACAGTATCCTGACCATATTCTTTCTGCAGTTTTTTGAAAAAATCTTCTGTTTTATCCGGGTCCTTCATCGTCATATACACCATCTGTCTTCCCCGGACGACAGCGGCATCATCCAGCCTGGTAAGAGCAGGATATCCCGGCATTCCCTGAAACATCCCCCAATAGCCAAAGCGGGCGCTCTCATAAAAGCCCACGATTTCATACATCTTTGTCTCATCTGCGGTAAATGTCTCAGACTTTGCTGATTTTTCATAAGGGCTGTCAAGCCACATCGGTTTTCCCGACTCGTTTTCCTTGCGGATACCGGTTCCGAGTTTGATCTTCTGTCCCACCTTATAAGAGATTCCCGACTCCTGCACGAAATCGGCAGGAAGGATCAGTTCACTGGACTTCTCCGGCAGACGCCCTTCGGTCATGCGTACCGACAGATACTCCGGGAATTTTTCTGAAAATCCTCCGATATATAAATAAGGGGTACGCTCTTTTCTTACTGTCTCCAGTCTGGCAAATGCGATATCTGCATATGCCGCACTGGCTTCTACCTCGTCTTTCGCCGCCACAGCTTTGATCTGATCCTTTTTTTCTTCCAGAAAATTGATATGCCAGCATCCGTCGCTCTGTACCGTCGCCTCTTTCATAAAGTTCTGAAGACTGCTGACCGTGGTCGTCACCGCCGTGATCATCGATACGGATAAGATAATACCGATAATCGTAACTATCGTCCTCGTCCTGTTCTGCCACAGGGACCGGAGTGTGAATCGTCTGAATATATTCATGAACGGATCACCTCATCTCTCACGATCCTGCCATCCTCAATGGCAAGAATCCGGTCTGCCTGCAGGGCGATCTGTTCATCATGCGTGATGACGATCAGGGTCTGGTTATATTTCTTATTGGATGTCTTCAGAAGCTCCACGATCTCCTGACTGTTCTTTGAATCCAGATTCCCGGTCGGTTCATCCGCCAGTACCACAGCCGGGGACGACATCAGAGCACGCCCGATCGATACTCTCTGCTGCTGCCCACCGGACAGCTGGTTCGGCAGATTTTTCTCCCTGCCCCGCAATCCAAGGATATCCAGCAGTTCCCCCAGATGTTCCTCGTCCACCTTCCTGCCATCCATCTGGATCGGCAGCGTCATGTTTTCTGTCACGTTGAGGATGGGGATCAGATTGTAAAACTGATAGATCAGTCCCACCTGTCTCCGCCGGAAGATCGCCAGCTGTTCCTCATTCTGCTGGTACACATCCTGCCCGTTCATAAAAACTTTTCCGCCTGTCGGACGGTCTACTCCCCCCAGAATGTGTAACAACGTTGATTTTCCCGAGCCGCTTGGTCCGATGATCGCCACAAATTCTCCTTTGTTCACAGAAAAGGATACGTCATTCAGCGCCATCACCTTGTTTTCATCTGTCCCATATACCTTGGACAAATTTTCTACCTTTAAAATCTCCATCGTTTCCCTCTTTCTACGCCAAACCTTTTTCATAAGATCTGCGATTTAAACTATTTCTATCTTACAGCATATATCTTATCATTACCAGGTGACAGTAGAATGACTCTAATGTGACAGTTTTGTAAGAAAAGATATGTGGGACACCATCTCCCGGCATCCCGCATATCCTTCCATCATAACCTTTATTTCTTCTTACTCTTTTTGCTTTTCTTTTTACTCTTTTTCAGTTTGATCTTCACCTTGATCTTTGTCGTATTACCGACCTTATCTTTGACGACGATCGTATTGGTTCCCTTTTTCTTGATGGTAAAACCACTCACCGACGGGTCTTTCTTTTTGCCATTGATCTTGATAGAAGCAACGCCGCTGTCATCATCATCGATATAAATATATTTCGCTTTCTTATATGTCTTTTTGTTTTTTACCCCTCTGACTACCGGCTTTTTCTTATCGATAAAGAAGGTAACGGTACGCTGCTCCCCGCTTGCCGCTTTCAGGATCAGGGTATGCTGTCCGTGTTTCTTAAAGGTCGTGCCGCTTTTTACTTTTTTCCCTTTATAAGTGGCAGAAACTGCTCCCTGGAACTTCACTTTTTTCGCTTTCCTGTAGGTCGCCCCCTGCGTCACCCCGCTGACCTTGATATCGGATTTGCAATATGCCTCGATCACAGGCATCGTCTTTGACGGATCCAGTGAGATCTTCCAGGATGCCTGTCTGGGGTTGGCGCTGTTGATCGTACCATTTTTATCTGTTTTCACAATGTCATAATCAAACGATATTGTATAAACCATATAAGAGGCCGCAAGCATTTTCTCATATTCTTCTTTTGCCATCTGGGCATCCACATCATCTGCCGTCAGAGAATCCAGGGAATCCAAAGATCCCGTAAATTCACCGAGCAGCGCCTTGATATCCATATAGATCCCCGTCTCCCAGATCCGATAACTGCCTTTGACAGATTCTTTCTGATTTTCCCTGCTCATCTTAACAATACTGCTTCTCTGTGTCTGCGGTTTGCTGGCATAATACTCTTTCCCGTCTACCGTCCGCAGGGAAAAGCCCTGTTCTTCCATGAGATCATTGAAATACTCCACATACTCCTCACCCAGGGAATCTTTCATATATTCCACGACTGCCTCTTTATCCAGATACAGTACCATCAGCTCTGTATATGTACCATTTTTAGAAATTTTATCCTCCAGACGCATCTCCATACATCCCGTAAGACAGAACACCAGAACCATTACCAGCAATCCTGCCAGCACCCTTTTACGTATCATAATATTCTCCTCCTTTTTGAAAATTCATTCTATTATCTATCATAATAACGCAGTATCAAAAAAAAGTAAAGCACCAGATCTGCTTTACTTTCTTATATTTCACATTATTTCTTCTTTAAGCGGAGTTCCCGGAAAAAGGATGTCATCAGCCGGCTGCACTCCTCCTCCAGGACGCCGCAGACAAGCTCCGCCTGATGATTAAACCCCGGGGTCTGCAGGATGTTCATAACCGAACCTGCACAGCCCGCCTTCGGATTCATGCTTCCGATCACTACCCTCGGAATCCTTGCCTGTACAATGGCCCCGGCACACATCGGACATGGTTCCAGCGTGACGTACATCGTACAGTTCTCCAGCCGCCAGTCGCCCAGCACCCTGCTTGCCTTGTTGATGGCAAGAATCTCCGCATGTGCCAGTGTATTCTTTTTCCAGTTTCTCTTATTATAGCCTCTTGCAATAATGCGGTCCTCATAAACAATCACGCACCCGATCGGTGTTTCCTCTCTCTGATATGCCTTTTTTGCCTGCCGGACCGCCGCTCTCATATATTTTTCATCCATCATCCTCTGTATATTCCTTTCCTCACAATTCTCTCATCCAGTATCCGTAGTCTCCCATGGACAGGGACTTTTTGCGGACTTGTTTAAATTTCTGGAAACCAAATCGTACCGCAAGATACTGCTCCTTGCGGATAAACTGTCCCGGTACCCCGATATAATTTTTGCCCTTTGTATGAGCATACACCAAATGCCGGTAATTGTAAAATCCCTGGAGCAAAAAACTGTTTTTGGCATAATGCCAGTATTCCATGGGAAACTGATTGAAATCTTCGGGTCTGATCTGATAACACCACTCAATCTCATCATCCTCAAAGGGATACATTTCGGTAAGTCCTTCCAGAAAAGAATCGTGACCCGGCTGCCGTTCCACTGCTGCTTCTGCATGCATGGTATCGTCCTCCCCGGCATGAACCGGATCCTTCTCTTCTGCCACCTCCGGCTCTGTGGGCACTTCCTGCTCAGATGGTGTCCCCTGCTCTGATTTCATCTCCGGCTCAGGCGGAATCTGCGGTTCGGAATCCGTCTCCTCTCTCTGGACAAACGTCACATTTTCATATAAAAGATCTCCTGTATGTTCCTGACACAGACCGGACAGATAGTGCTTTTCCTCCCCGATCAGGATGCCGCAGATCTGCTCTGCCTGCAGCCCCTCCGGCAGCTCTCCGGACAGGCAGCGGTAGTCCCACTGGTCCGCCAGTCCGGTTGTCCCAATCAGAGACGCATAAAAGCTTCCCTCTTTTTCATATACTATGTATATCGGATTTTCTCCCGGAAGCACAACATTCTGCAGTGACACATGCAGGATAAAATAACCTTTCTTTTTTTCAAGGCGGGCAAATCCCTGTCCTGATATCAGTATTTTATTTTCCCACTTTTTCAGATAGATTACCTTGCGCATATAATTCATCAGCCTTTTCCTCCCTCTAATACTACTATACGCCTGTCTATCCCATCTTATGCCTGTTGTTTCACACAGAATACAACCAAAGACTATTTGACAATTCTCCTAAATGACATTAAAATAGTAGGGGTGGCCAGACAAGGCACTCTTATACATTAAATACTGGAGGATAGTATGAATAAAATTATATTGACCGGCGACAGACCTACCGGCAGGCTTCATGTGGGACATTATGCCGGCTCCCTTAAACGCCGGGTTGAACTACAGAATTCCGGCGGATATGACGCCATTTACATTATGATCGCCGACGCCCAGGCTCTGACAGACAATGCAGACAACCCGGAAAAGGTGCGGAGTAATATTTCGCAGGTGGCGCTGGACTACATGTCCTGCGGGCTGGATCCGGAAAAATCAACCCTTTTTGTGCAGTCCTATGTATCCGAGCTGACGGAACTGACATTTTATTATAGTAATCTGGTGACGGTTTCCCGCCTGAAAAGGAACCCTACCGTCAAATCAGAGATCCAGATGCGGGGATTCAACGCGAGCATACCGGTGGGATTTTTTACGTATCCCATCAGTCAGGCGGCAGACATTACGGCATTTAAAGCCACTACGGTACCAGTAGGGGATGACCAGCTGCCGATGATCGAACAGGCACGGGAGATCGTGCGGAGCTTTAACTCTACCTATGACGAGGTCCTGGTCGAACCGGACGCTCTTCTGCCAGAGAATACCGTCTGTATGCGTCTGCCCGGTACGGACGGCAAGGCAAAGATGAGCAAGTCCCTCGGCAACTGCATCTATCTGTCCGATGAGCCGGAGGATATCCGCAAAAAGATCATGGGAATGTTCACCGACCCGGATCATATCCGCATTGAAGATCCTGGGAAACTGGAGGGCAACACGGTATTTACTTATCTGGATGCATTCTGCCGGGATGAACTCTTTGCCGAATACCTGCCGGATTACAGCTGTCTGCAGGAGTTGAAGGATCATTATACACGGGGCGGGCTTGGTGATGTAAAGGTTAAAAAATTCCTCTACTCTGTCCTCATGGAAGAGTTATCCCCGATTCAGGCAAAACGAAAAGAACTGGAAAAGGATATCCCTGCCCTTATGGAAATACTGCATCAGGGCAGTATCAGGGCAAAAGAGACTGCCGCCCGCACACTGGACGAAGTAAAACACGCCATGAAGATCGACTATTTTAATTGAATGAAAACCTGATTCTTAAAAGAGAGGGAATCCAAATTGGATGCCCTCTCTTTTTGGTCTTATCGTTATGGTGCCGCCGTCGGGACCGGCGTCGGCGTCGGCGTTGCCGTACTGGAAGGAGTTTCATCCGGATATTTATCCGGATCCGGTTTCTGTCCGTCATAGCCATTCTGCGGCGGCGATGAATCCTTCGGCGGTTTCGGAAGCTTCTCCGCCCTCTTGACAGCATTGTCCCACTCTTTCTTTAGCGAATCATATTCGGAGTAACCCTTTACTCTCTTAAGAGCCTTCTTGCCGTCTTTGATCAGCAGCTTTGTAACACTCGAATAATAGGATCGTCCATTCAGCGTATGGATATACCACTGGATCTTTTTAATACGGTTCTTCTTCAAGGTCTCCTTTGCCTTTTTAAGAGAATCTTCTGCATCTACCTTTTGCTGCCTCTGTGCTTTCTCAACCTTATCCACCTGATATTCGCTGATGGCATCCTGCCATTTATCCATCACTTCATTGTTCAGCGAATCATATTTCTTTGCCGCGCGTTCTTTATATATTTGCTGTTCATACTCATCCGGGATCTCCTCGATAGCGGCGACCACATCGTTATATCGCTGCTCAAATGCGACAGCCGTCTTAACATTGGTGATCTTATAGGTTTCAAAATCACTTACGACCTTTTCGGCCTCCTTCTTTGCTGCCTCCAGTTTGTAATTGATCTTCCACTCCGAACTCCGCTTACGGTTCAGGGTGGAATAATAATCATAGCCGGACGGCCGCTGACTGTAATAACGGGACGATGATTTATAATCGATCGCTTTCTTACTGCTGGTAAGACTGCCGCCCGATACCTTACGCAGCTGCAGGGAGGACGGTATCTCAAAATCTCGTTTTTCCTTTTTTTTGTGAATGCTGTTCATGTAGGAGGACCAGATCCTGAGCGGATATGTGCCGCCATACATCCCTGTCATCTCTCTCGGGGTATCATAGCCGATCCATACTGCCGTTGTATAATAGGCGCTAAATCCACAAAACCAGGCGTCCTTGTTACTGCTGGTAGTCCCCGTCTTCCCGGCAAAAATCTGCTTGTCATTGTAAGCGGAACGCCCTGTTCCATATGCCTCAGCCAGGGTACCCTGCATCATATCCTTTACAATATATGCCGTATCGGCAGAATAGACTTCACTCTCACTCTCTTCCTTTTCCGGCGCCTCATACACAAGCCCCTGCGTCTCATGTTCAATCTTCATCAGACATGTACGGGAACTAAGCTGACCTTCATTCTCAAGAGTTGCATACGCACGGCACATATCATTGACCGTCACACCATATGTAAACCCGCCAAGAGAAATCGCAGGCGCCGAATTGTCGGCATAAGACAGGGAAGAAAACCGCAGCTTGTCCATATAACTGAGGGATGTCTCAATCCCAGTCTTTTTAAAGATCTGAAAAGCAACTGTATTCAAACTCCGTGCCAGCCCCTCTCTTGCGGTAACCTTTCCATGAAAACCACCACCGCTGTTTTTAGGGCTGTAGCTCTTCTTGTTGCCGGTATCCCAATATACTTTACTATCATTGATGATACTGGAGCCATTGATCACACCGTTGTCGATCGCCGGCGCATAATCCAGAATTGGTTTGATCGTCGATCCCGGCTGACGCACTGACAGAAATGCCCTGTTATACTCGTCATTTTTTGTACGGCCTCCCACAACTGCCACTACAAACTGTGTATCATTGTCAATACACATGGCAGCACTCTGCAGGGCATATTTCTTCGTCTTTTTATTCTTCTCTGTAAAACTGGACAATGTATTCGCCACAGACTCCTGAAGCTTTTTCTGCAGTTTCTGATCCAGGGAAGTATAAAGTTTATAACCCCCGGCACGGATCTCTGCGGATTTTGCCCTGTACGTATCCGTATACTTCTTTTTGTATTTTTTCTGCTCATCCGCATCCGCAAAGATGTATTTAAACTCAAACCCTTCTTCCCGCATCATCTGCAGCGCTGCACAATCTATGGCGTAGCTCACCATATAGTTTTCCGACCCGGACTCATCTTCTACACCGACGATCTTAATCTTTTCCTTCATCGCGGCGTCGTATTCCTTTTTCGTGATAAAGCCGTTCTCCAGCATATCTGCAAGAACCTGTTTCTTTTTTTCATTTGCTTTCTCTTTACTAGCCACCGGATTGCATTTGTTGGGACTGTTTGACACGCCGCAGAGCATGGCTGCCTGTGCCAGTGTCACATCCTTTGCTGAGCAGCCGAAATAGAACTGCGATGCCGTCTCCACCCCATAGCACCGGTTTCCGTAAAAGTTACTGTTGCAATAAAATTCCATGATCTCAGCTTTGTTAAACTTTTTCTCCAGTGCCGGCGCTAATAACGCCTCTGTCAGCTTTCTCTCGAATGTCTGTTCCTGCGACAGCAGGTTGTTTTTGATCACCTGCTGGGTGATGGTGCTGCCCCCCTGTGTGATCTGTCCATTATGGGAAATCAGCGCCAGTCCGGCACGGGTCAGGGACTGCAGGTCAATACCGGCATGTTCCTTAAACCGCTTGTCCTCTGTCGCAATATAACCATTCTGGATGTACGGTGAGATATCCTTTATCTTAACATAATGATAGGATCCACTGTTGGTCTCACCGATTTTTTTGCCATTTTTATCATAGACCTTTGTATTGGACAGCATATGAAAATTACTCTCGTCCAGATTTGTCAATTTATCATATGCTTCTTCACACGCCTTCTCGTACATCGGCATTACGCGGGCATATACAAACCCGCCTGCCAGCACCAGTATCAGCAGCATGATCAGGCATACATTCAGTATGACTTTAGAAAAGTTCATAATAAATGTAATGATCTTATATATCAGCCAAAACGGAAACGTGATCACTTTAAGCGTCCGCCTTGCCCATACATGATCCTGTATAAACTGTTTTATTTTTGACATCATTTCCCTCCTATTTACAATTCCCGTTCTCTCTGCATTTTGCGGGTTTTACGGTTTCGGAAGCCCTGCCGTATCCTTCTGACCAGAAGTGACACAAATACACCCCCAAAGACCAGAAGCAGCCAGTTTACAATATTACGGAAAAAATTTTCTTTAAATATACTATATCCCGGCGCTTCTTTATTTACATAGATCTCCAGCTCACTCCCCGCCCCGGAAGGCAGCCCAAATAATGGTTGGAGCAGAAAATACTTACGATCCTCATAGGTCTTTCCCTGATAGTCATATTTTATCCGCACCATCGGGATCAGCATCGCCAGCGGATCCGTCGTCTTCTGTGTCACTGTGGCTGTAACCTGTTCATAGCTGTTCCGGTTGCAAAAATGGCAAAATGAGTTGAAATTCAGCAAAAACAGAAATACCAGTATAAACAGTATCATAACGATCGGCGTCATGATCTTACTGATCGTTATTTTTCGTTCTTTCTTGTCTTCCAACGCTTTATCACCCCTTTATATCCCACTATAATACCATGAAATACCGGAAAGCGTCAAGTTTTGTGTGATAATAGCCACAGCCTGCCACCGATGATGCCAAAATTCTCAGTCCATGACCTGTACATTTCGACAGAAAAGGGCTATGCTGATATCAAAAGGAGGTGCAAACCTATGGATCAACAAAAAACAGGTCTATTCCTAAAAAAACTGCGCCATGAAAAATCGGTTACGCAGATGGAACTTGCTGAACGATTAGGGGTATCCAACCGAAGCGTTTCCCGTTGGGAAAACGGGACGACTATGCCGGATTTTGATCTGCTGATTGAGCTTGCCCAGTATTATGATGTCGAAGTTGAAGAACTATTAGACGGAGAAAGGAGAACCAAATATCACAAAAATCCGGGCAGCAAAAATCCGGCTGGCACAAAAATTGGGAAATATAAAAAATGCAGCAGATACAGAAACGAACAAACAGACGGATCATCTATGATCATCCCTGACAAAGGGAGGTTCAACCCGGGGCTCTGTCAAAACCGAATACTTCAAAGGATGCCGGTATGCGTTGCCATGTACTTCCCTCTCGCGATACTGCCGGAGCTGTGTCAGATCAAGCTCCGCCACATAAAGCCCCTCTGTTCCATCCGCCTGTAACAGACAAATATCCCTCGATTCCTCCACGCCGGGAAGATACGCGACGCCATCAAAAACACTGGAACCGCCATTGCAGTCAGGTACGCCTGCCGGATAATTGCAGGTTGCAACCGCCAGCATATTTTCAAATGCCCTGGCACGAAGCTGGGAAAGGCGGTTTATCTCCATCGGGCAGGCATTGGGTACAAGAATAAGCTCCGCCCCTTTGAGCATCAGAATCCTGGCACTCTCAGGAAATTCCCTGTCATAGCATATCATCGCGCCAACCTTCACTTCACCGCAGGCGGTATCCAGTGTCGTAACATAAAAATCCTCACCGGGCGTCAGGTTCCGTTCTACATCAAAATCACAAGTGTGTACCTTGGCATAGATAAATTTTTGTTCCCCAAAGCGGTCAAATAGGATCAGTGAATTGCGGGGCCCCTTTTCATACTTTTCGAGCAGCGTAACGCCAATAGCCATATTTAACCTTTTTGCCAGATTCCCAAATTTACAGACATATTCGCTGTCAACAGAAATTGCTTCTGCTGTCCACTGGTCCACAGGGCGGTTGTAGATGTTGTACCCATTACTCCACATCTCGGGAAATAGTACGATATCGGCACCGGCTTCCCTCGCCTTCCGGCAATACTGAATCCCTTTTTCCAGATTTTCCTTCTGTGTACCACCTGGTGCGATCTGCAATAAGGCAATCTTTAATATATTCATAATCTCGTCCTCGAATTTATCATAATTTACATTTTGTATATCTTGTATCAGACAGACTAACACTACATTTGTGGAAGTGGAGCAGTATAATAGCCTAATTTATGGAAATTATACCAGTCCATTATCTTTTTTTCCTCTGCTACATGCAGGGCAAGCAGGATTTCTTTGGCAAACTCCATGGGTGCTGTACCGTTCGCCGTTATGACGTTACCATCACGGACAGCCTGTCTTGCCACATATTTCTCCTCTCCTGTATAACTGTCTTCTGCCCATTGCTTAAAATCATTCAGATTATTGCCTGTATGGATTACCTCATTTAAAGCACCAGTCGTACTTAAAAAGGCAGCGGCATCACAGATCCCGCCTAACAGCCTCCCCTTTTTCTGACAATCTTCGACAAGCGTCCTGACCTGTTTTGCTTCTTCATTTCTCCATGTCATGCCACCGATCAGAATCAGTGCTTCATAGTCGCCCGGAACCGTCGCTATCTCATAATCCGGCATCATCCGGAAACCGCCGATGGACGGGACAAAATCCCTGGATAAAGATACGGTTTTGATCTCATACTGCCCCTGTCCTAACATGGTAACTGCTGATGTGATATAAGCCGCTTCCCAGTCTGCGTACTGGGGCAGTATTACAAAAAGTATTGTTTTTGACATGGTGTCACTCCTTTTTTGTTTCCTGTATTCTTTTTTAAATATTGTTACTATTATAAGTGTTTTATTGCTGAACTTCAATACAATTTATATCGCAGAGTATGCTATTTTGTTTTATAATGTATTGTAATACACCCGTTAAGACTGCAATAATAAATTGATAAAAAGAATAATAACAATAAAATATTAAAAAACGGACTTTTTCATTATATCCGACGATAAATATTTCATATTTTTAATCCGCACTCCCCGTGCGGGGAGCGACAAGTAGCAGCACTTGCCACTACAGAGTTTACTGATTTCAATCCACACTCCCCATGCGGGGAGCGACCTATCTGCTCAAGAAAATAGCTATGGCAGAGGCAATTTCAATCCACACTCCCCATGCGGGGAGCGACACCAAACAGGAGGGAACGGATATGACAAAATTAATTTCAATCCACACTCCCCATGCGGGGAGCGACTTTCTCTTGTCTTTTTCTTTTTCCAGCGTGTCCATTTCAATCCACACTCCCCATGCGGGGAGCGACAATCCGGCTAGATAAAAATGACACAATTTGTTCGATTATTTCAATCCACACTCCCCATGCGGGGAGCGACGCGCAATCGGAAGAGCCGTTCCGATAATGTCAAATTTCAATCCACACTCCCCATGCGGGGAGCGACTAGCGGTGCTTAACTGGTACGGAGTAAAGCCGGAGATTTCAATCCACACTCCCCATGCGGGGAGCGACGAAAGGAAGGGTTGAAATGTTTGAGATATTTGGAATTTCAATCCACACTCCCCATGCGGGGAGCGACTTTCCCTTGACACTTAATATTATACTCTAATATTAATTTCAATCCACACTCCCCATGCGGGGAGCGACTCAGGAGGCAGCATTTTTCTTCATACTCTCATTATTTCAATCCACACTCCCCATGCGGGGAGCGACAGGGGGGCAACCAGCCGAATTTTATCATGTGTAAATTTCAATCCACACTCCCCATGCGGGGAGCGACGGTTCCCGGTTCTTCATCCGATATCCAATGGTATATTTCAATCCACACTCCCCATGCGGGGAGCGACGTATTGCATTAGAAGAAAAAACAAGCGGATTAGTAATTTCAATCCACACTCCCCATGCGGGGAGCGACACGGCGTTCGGGCGGCTGCTGTGCGATTCGGCTATTTCAATCCACACTCCCCATGCGGGGAGCGACGAGCAATAACGCAGTGGCAGCATACGCAGACGGTATTTCAATCCACACTCCCCATGCGGGGAGCGACGATATTATATAAACTTTGGCACAGGAGCAGGTAATATTTCAATCCACACTCCCCATGCGGGGAGCGACTCCGGGAGTTCGGTAAGCTGGGCGGTGTCAAGCGATTTCAATCCACACTCCCCATGCGGGGAGCGACTTGTCGATGTGGTCGTCTTCTATTCCATCCGGGAATTTCAATCCACACTCCCCATGCGGGGAGCGACTTGGAGGTGATAGCAATGAGAGTTGAAGCAAACATATTTCAATCCACACTCCCCATGCGGGGAGCGACGATCTCGGCGCAGAAGCAATGATCCTGAAGCATCATTTCAATCCACACTCCCCATGCGGGGAGCGACACTTTTGCACTTAACGGGTGTATTATAATATCAATTTCAATCCACACTCCCCATGCGGGGAGCGACTCTTCCTCATCCTCTTCCACATCGTCATATAAAAGATTTCAATCCACACTCCCCATGCGGGGAGCGACTGCGAAATGCGCGAAGAAAAAGCGGATTTAATCCATTTCAATCCACACTCCCCATGCGGGGAGCGACAGAGTAAATTCTTGTTCCATAATATGGATTGTTGATTTCAATCCACACTCCCCATGCGGGGAGCGACTAAAATCATAACCATAGTGGCGGTGAAGGGAAAAATTTCAATCCACACTCCCCATGCGGGGAGCGACCTCATCCGTTTCTTTATCATCTATTTCATATACTATTTCAATCCACACTCCCCATGCGGGGAGCGACTATTTTATCATTTTATCAACTCCTTTCTGTTTTATTTCAATCCACACTCCCCATGCGGGAGCGACATAACAGGAAATCTTATTGCAAACAATACATTAACTGATTTCAATCCACACTCCCCATGCGGGGAGCGACGGTCAAATACATCTTTCCATGCAGATTGAGCAAAAATTTCAATCCACACTCCCCATGCGGGGAGCGACGCGGATCGGTCAGGAACGGTCGTTTGTCAGTCTGATTTCAATCCACACTCCCCATGCGGGGAGCGACGACGATAGGTTTCTTTGGATACCACAAATTTATCTATTTCAATCCACACTCCCCATGCGGGGAGCGACAGTTTTCCTCCTTTATGGATATATTTCATAAAGAGATTTCAATCCACACTCCCCATGCGGGGAGCGACGATAAAATATAAAATTGATGTGCTGGACGAATTATTTCAATCCACACTCCCCATGCGGGGAGCGACCGGTATTAAGGAAAGTGTAACAATCGATTTGAGTATTTCAATCCACACTCCCCATGCGGGGAGCGACAGCAAAAAAACACAAATATATATATAAATATGGTTTTCTATTTATATAACATCACTAAAAATTTGAACGAAGATATGTTTTTTGATAGAACATACACCTTATTTTTACTGAATTTAAGGTGCGAACCTCCCTGGATTTTTATGTTCATTTAGTATTCGCACCATAACACTATTATGTTGAGAAACACCACATTGATTTAAAATTTCCACAAAAATAATTCGTATATTGCTTTTCAATTTCAGTATCTATATTATTAATGTTCCTTCTGCTTCATAAGACGCTTTCGCACCGAAATGCTCAACTTTCCTTTGATATTTATTCCCCAAATTGTAAAACCGCAAACTATCTGTTTTTGGATCAATTATTGATAAAAGTTTGTTCTTCACTATTAAAAACTGGGAGGAATCCAAAGCGCACTCAAACACAGAATTTTGCACTCTTTGACCATAGTTGACACATTCCTTTGCGACTTTTCTCAGTCGTTTTCGCCCTGCATCATCCTGTGTTGAAACATCATAAGTAATCAGTATTAAAATAAAATCACCTACTTCCATAAAAATGGCGGATATTCATCCAGATCACCCCGGATCGTCCGCGCCAAAAGGAGCGCTTGTACATAAGGAACTAATCCCCACTCTATTTTTTCTTTCAGAAAAGGATGGGTAATCGTCTCTTTTTTACGGCTCTGCCATGAATTAAAAAAGATTTTTCTTCCCTCTTCATTCAAAAAAACTGCGTGATCCTGCTGGGTCTCAAAATGAGATGCCCGTAGTGCTTTTGTGTTGATCAATGTCAAAATGAACCGGTCGGCCATGATCGGTCGTAGTTCCTCCATCAGATCAAGCGCCAGCGAAGTTCTTCCCGGTCTGTCACCATGCATAAACCCCACATAAGGGTCAAGACCAACACTGCACAGGGAATTCGCGCACTCTCCCGCCAAAATAGTATAAGCAAAGGATAGTACTGCATTTACATTATCAAGAGGTGGTCTTCGATTTCTCGTTGTAAATGTAAAATCTTCTTTTTGATTTAAAATCAGATCATTAAAAACCGAAAAATATTGTTCTGCCGCCTTTCCCTCGATCCCTCGCAGTTCATCCAGCGCGGAAACCTTTTCAATTTTTTGCAGAGAATCATACAGCGCACCTGAGATCTGGCGCAGTTTGTCTTCATCCACACGATAGGCATGGTCCCGCAGAGTCCGCTCTACACTCCATCTGCCATTAAATACTTTACCTAATATCATATTTTTTGCATAGGATACGCCTCTATCGTGATCATCAGAAATACGATTCTGTTCTTTTCTCAAAAGTACATTACCATATTCTTTTCCAACCGTCCTGGCAAGAAACCGTCCTCTGGGAGAAAAGAAACTCATTCCAATCTTTCTCTCCGCACATGCACCCATTAATGCCGGCGTCGCCCCTTTATATGTGAAACATACGACATTCTCAAGCGTATGAAGGGGAAACCTGGCAAGAGTTTTTTCTCCGTTTAATATGACAATATTTTCTCCGTCTAATGTCAGATAGCAGCTTTCTGTCATCACATATAATGTATTCAATAATTTTCGCATTTTGCTCTCCTGTATTTAACTCAATGGCGGGTTCAAATTGGCACCGTTGAGCAAGTTCTTTACCATGGATATAATCCCTGTTTCGTGCTGCACCAGCCAGATGCCGTACCAAACATTAATCACCAGTGTGAATGTTCTGTTTAATATACTGTCTAACATTCATATTCTTTTGCAATTTGGGCAGGCACAAATTCGCCAGAGAACACGACTTACACTGCTTTGAATTCTTTACATTTGGGGTATGTCCCCTCCGAAACATTTCGTGCATCCTTTTCGCTGTTTTCTTCGTTGCGCTTCGCAGATCCTCCGTAAATTCCACCCGACTTCTCCTGCGATTCTCACCATAATACAAAGATCCCTGGGATATGCCTGTCTGAAACATTTCTTCCAGACAAAGCGCCTGCGCACAAAGCTGCAATTCATCTGCATTATTTTCTTTGGGGGTACCATGCTTATACTCGATAGGTACCGGAATCCATCTCCCATCATAACCAAATAAGTCAATGCCCTCCCTGTCTTGATGAAACTCAACCACATCACATTGTCCGCTTAATCCCAGTTCATGGGAAGCAATGCGCAGTCCCCTGACGATCAGCAAGTCCCCTCTCTTTTCAAAAGATCCCTCATCATGTGCCTTTTTGTGCATCAGTTCTCCTGCCGTTGTCTTGTAGTTCTCCGCCCATTGCTGCTCGATATGTATCAATGCCCATTGCCGCTGGCAGAAAGCAAAATGCTGAATACCTGAAAGCATTAAAAAATCCTCTTCGGAATACATAACTAAATCCCTTCTATTTCTTCCAGCTCCAGATCTGGCAATGAATCTATTACAATTTCATAATCCTCAAAGCTCTTTGGATCATCGACTTTTGGGGTGACATTTACCAGTCTGTGTACTTTTGCAGATGAATACTGTCCCATCGGGCAGTTGTGCTTCCACCAGTATACCCTGCACACTTCCATGCTGCCATCCGGTCTCGCCGAAGAGCTGTCATTTACAAAAAGTGTCCGAAGCGCCTCTTTTATTTTCTCTGCATCCTCATCACTAAAGCCTGTTTTTTCAGCCAGCTGATGATTAATGCTTCCTTTCACGATATACAATGCAGAATGCACTTTGTGTTTCATGCCCATTGTGTCCGACGACTTTTTATCCTTTGTCTCGCTATTGACACTTTTCGTGATCTGCATACTGTCGATCGAGACAGGCAGTACACTAAATGCGGAATGCACCGACACGGGCCCCCGGACGCCGACAGATACATTACCATCCTTAAATGCAAAAACCTGTCCAAAACTGCGCACATCGATCCAGGTCCTGCATGCCGCTTCTGCATAGGCATCCCGGTCCTTATTCTTCTGTGCCTTCTGCATATCCTCGTTACTCTTTGCCCGGTCTGAGAGACTTTTACATTCATCGTCAGAACGCTCGTCACTCTGCACAAATATATCCTCACCCATATCCTGCAGCCGGTTTCTGATCTTTCGCTTAATGCACACATCCGAGATCTCACCATAGCCGTCATAGGTCTCCCGCGGCCGGTTTCCGTTTAAGGGATCCCCATTCGGATTTGCATTTTGTACCATTACTAAAACTTCAAAATCAATTTTGTTTGTAAATTCACCCATTTTATCTCTCCTTTTCTGAATTCATTCTTTTACTGTTCTTTTTTCTGAAACGCCTGTTTCATATACTCTGTCTGCTTATAATACGCCGGCAGATACATCTCCGACAGAGGCTTATTATCAAAACCGGCCCCCGCAAGATGCACCATAATCTCTTCAGTCCACTCTTCAAATTTCTTCAGTTCAAAACCTGTCAGCTTCTTCTCATATGCAATCATATTCTGTTTGATGGTTTTAAATGTTTTAGCCGGCCTGCTGCTAAACGCATTCCAGTAACGTTTCGCATTCGTCGTACGCCCTTCCTTCACTTTGCCATTCTCATCGCGTTCAAACATGGCGCGCTGTTCCATAAGGTCATATACAGCCAGCAGCCGCCCAAATAAAACATTCCGGTCATCTACATTGTCCTCCAGAAATTTATCCATTGTCCTGCCTCCTTTCTCGTAATTAAATCGAATCATTGCGCATACAACACACAACACATCATTGTACCATATAAAATGATTCATCGTTTGCGGCATAGAAGCCCTCCTTGCTGCCGCCCTGACAAGATCTGAGGGAATCCTCCCTCCTTTACCGGTGATGTATGGGAGCAGACGGTTTGTCACAGCCCGGATCAGCTTACTATCCGCTTCCAGCCAGTTTGATCTTTGTGTGCCAAAGGCCGCCAGTGCCATGTCACGGGGCGACGGTGAACATTCGCACAGAATACTCTTTTTACCGCCATCCGTTTTTCCTACTGTTATAAAACGGCGCCATCTGCAATGCTCCTGCCAGTATAACAAAGCGTCCATATACTGTTTTCCGCCCATCTCATCATAATAAGAGACCGACAGTCTTCCCGTCGTCGCCGCATCCAGTGCGATTACCGCAATACGGTCATCCACTTTGATCTTACCGGCATATCCGCGCACCGCAAGATTAAATTGTTCCGCAAAATATTTTCCAGTATCCTGTTTGTTTGCGCCCTCCGTCTCCATGTCATCCAGTCTGTCGAAATCAAACTCAAAGTCATCCAGATCCTCAAACGCATGTACGGAATCTTTCATCATGTCAGGAACTGACATATCCCGGTTTGACATCCAGCAGACGACCGCTGAACCATCCCTGGTATATCCCTGTTTCTGGATCAGCCATTTTAGGGCATTATGCGCCTTTTGTGACACTACATATCCGACAGAAACCGCCTGGTCTTTTGAGGCAAATCTGCCCCGGTAAGTAAATCCCGATTCGTCATTTCCCGAGATCAGTTTTGCTTTATCACCACTGTTGCGTATCTTGGAAGGATGCTTCTCTGAACAGGCATCCATCTCTCCCGCCACATAGCATAGCTCTGTCTGTCCTGCCCTCTTCTGGTAATACCTGTCATATGTCTCATACAATTCCCGGTTTTCCCATACGCGTGGCGTGGCATTTCCATAGACGATAAACCTTACATTGGCGCCAGTCTGCCCGGAACCCTGTAATTTCACATGATCCGTAAGCCGTCCAATTTCATCCGGCTCCAATGTATGATCCTGGATCAGGTCATGGATCAGCGATTTCTTCTGCAGATACTTCCAGATCGTCTGGACCATGGGGTGTGTATCCTCAGAGTCTGCCCAGTCCTGCAGCTGTTCCATATACGCCTCGTAATATTCTTTTTTCTTCTGATCCCCCGTATATAACGCGTAGTCCCCCGCCACATAGCATAGCTTGTCGCACAGCGGGTGTGGCGCAATCCCACTGCTTCTTGCCGCGGAATCCTCTGTCACCGGGATAATTGTGACGACATCCGGGCCCTTTTCGAGTTTTTTAGAGCTTATGAAATTTCCCTCTTCATCCAGCGTCACTTCGATCTGGGCGTTAAACGTAGAATGGGAAAGGGGCAGAAGCACAGGCTGGTCATTTTTTATTACTCCCGCCTGTGCTGAATGAACATCGTATGTATCAGCCAAGGTCTTTAACCAAGCCAAAGGCGCCACCTCCTTCAAATTCATCCAGTCCGGAAAAATTTTCACCATGCACAAATGGCTTCTGTTTTTCGCTGCGCAGGATGCGCCGGATCTCACATTCCTCGGGCCGGGGAAAATGAATCACTCCGTTTTCCATCTGTGCGTTCCACAGACGCACCGTCATTTTTCCCTTTTCTTCCTCCCGTACAGCTTCATCCGGATACGTAATGCCATGAACCATAATTCCAAAGGAAAGGTTTGTCTGATCATATACCCCCTCTCCCTCATCCAGGGGACAGGGCTCTACATACCCCTGACATTCTCTGGCGCCCAGAAAGATATCCCTTCTTCCGCCCCGCTCAAGCATTCTCCTCGCGATGTCATAATGTTTGTTCTCGTTCCTGTCATGAGCTAAGTCCGGCCGGTTCTCATTCCACTCAAAATGCGCCTTTACCCGGTACTCCACATCGCGCAGATAAGTATAAAGGGACAGATCGTTTTTATTTTCGCTGTATTTGATGGGACGGATCCCCTTGGATTCTGTCTGGATCCATTTCATGATCCGGCATTCATCAATAACCCAGGTGATCGTCGGCTTCCAGTAGATCGATTCCGTGATGCCTTTGAGCGCCTGGTAGGTAGGTATCTGGTAACTGCATTTTTCACCGCCTGTCTTGGACAAAGGATCTGTGAATAAGGCATATCTCCCAAATACGGTGTACTCGATGATATTCGGTTTTTCCACTCTGCACTCCTCCTCTCGTAATAGATTGTAATTTATTAAAAAATAAGCGGTTCCCATTCTGCCGTAATCCCCCGCTCTTCCGTATAAGCTCCGGGAGCTGCCACCATATATAACCCGGGGATCCTGTCACTGACACGCTGAATGAGCCCATCAAATTTTTTTAACTGGTTTTCTCTCACATTTACGGTATACCGCTGTGCTTTTCGTATGTACTTTTTGATTTCCGACAACTCCGAAGACTGCCGGATATCTTCCAAAATGCTGTTTCCTTCTTTGTATGGCACGATCACGCCAAAAGAATGATCGTCAATCACGCGGTATTCCCGGCCGGCTGTTTTGTACGCCTGATGCATACAATTCTTTTTCTCCATACAGGGAAAACCATTTGATAAAAGTTCCATAATATTCGTATCCATTTGTCGTATTGGGAAGTTCATTCTATCTTCAGAATTGAAATATAACTTTTTAAAATATTGATCCATCCATGCCGGCGTCAACAGGCTCTCGTCACTGCCGCTTTTCCGGTAACCATAAAGGATATCCTCCGTGACATCGATATTCCGCAGTAATTCTTCCATATTCCCGGTATTCTCACCTTCAAGCTGTATCAGGTTCAGAGACCCGGATGCCATCTCGCCGTTTCTGTTACACCGCCCCGCGCTCTGCGCCAGGCTGTCAAGTCCGGTCATAGAACGGTATACACATTCGAAGGAAATATCCACTCCTGCTTCTATGAGATTTGTACTGACAACGACAACTTTTTCCTTTCCTTCCCTGAGCTTTTCTTTAACTGCTTCGATCTTATCACTTCGATGTTCCGCACATAGATTTGTCGTGAGATATTCCACATATATAGAATCATCTTTCAAGATATCATATAATTTTCCTACTGCTGATTTCGTATTTACTATTACCAGAATGGAGCGGCAGCTGTCCAGCCGACCTTTGATCTCCTCCCCAAGGCGGT
Source organism: uncultured Eubacterium sp. (assembly GCA_910584875.1). Classification (GTDB taxonomy): domain Bacteria; phylum Bacillota; class Clostridia; order Lachnospirales; family Lachnospiraceae; genus Eubacterium_F. Next base: position 76,928 of record CAJUDA010000005.1, on the reverse strand, counting down.
CAAAGGTGTATTTTTCCCCAGGTTCCGGAATATGTATTTTCACCCGTTCAAACCGGGCAAACCAGACCGCTGCATCCCTGATCATATACTTAGGTCGGCTATAACACACAGGGTACACCGCATCCGCCAGAGCTGGCTGCGTCGCTGTACATAAGATAATATCTGCATTGCACACCGCATTTAAAAAATTAATCATCTGATTAAATGTATGAACACATTGAACCGGCATAGACTGAACCTCATCGATGATAATCACCGCATTCACCAGCCTGTGCATACGGCGGACAGACCTGCCCTGATCCGAAAAAAGCGTGTTCATAAACTGCACAAATGTAGTACAGATAAAAGGTTCCTCCCAATTTATATCCTGTTGCGCAAAATGGTTTTTCCGATCATCTTCCTGCCGATAATCCCGTTCTTCATTGACCGCATCCCTGATCACGGAAGAATGATGTTCCAGAATCCACTCTTCCCGCCCGATCGCCTCCCGGAATACCCTGGCATTCTGCTCTGTAATGCTAATATATGGCGACACATAAAGGATACGTTCTGTCTCCGGATGCTGCCTGCAATATTCCAGGGCATACGCCAGACTGCTCAGCGTCTTTCCTCCCCCCGTCGGAATCGGCAGACAATAGATCCCCGCCGGATGCTTTGCAAATTCTCTGCAATCCTCCTGCAGCTGGTCTCTCGCTTCCATGATCTCCTTCTCTCTATCCGTCAGATCAGAGCGGCTGATCGAACAGCGCTTCTCTTTCATATATGCCTCGAAATTCTCCCCGGCTTCCTTAAAAATTTTCTTATAATCGACATCAATGCCCTTAGACAGCGTATCCACATCATTCATAAAATCTGTGGTAGCTTCCCAATCCGCATCAATAAGAACAGACAACAATAACCGCTGCAGAGAGGCAAATAAAAAAGAACGGCAATCCGATAACACTTTCCTTTTATTTCGTATTTCCTTTTTTTGTATCAGAGGAGTTACTTTCTCAACTACTTTTTTCATTTTATCCCAGATCCGACCAAATTCGTCTTCCGCCATTGCAAAAATCTTTTCTTGTTCATACTGTTGGAGATAATCATGTTCCGCATTGCGGCAGGCTTCCTCATAATCTTCTACTTCACTTAACCTCTTAGAAAATAGATCTGACCGCTCTTCACTGACACAGTCAAATAACCCATGATGGGCAGCTACCGCATAGGTAACCAGTTCAGTAAAAACCTTTCCCTTCCCGGAATCCTCATGATTTCTGTCATATATATATTTTGCTCCGGTAGAAGCATGTCCGATTTTGCCCCGAAGTTTTTTTCTCACCTGCTCATCCGCATGAATATAATCATCGAATTTCTGTTTATTTTTTCCCATATCATGGAATATGGCACATAAAGACATGATCTGTGAAATCCCGCATCGTTTTCCCTTTTCCCTACACAGATACGCAGTTTTTTCTGTGTGATCAGCTACAGATTCTTCTCTTCCCAATCCATCGTTTGAAATATGAGCTGTCAAAAAGTCTTACCTCCTGTTGTTTCCCTGGTCACAGATAATCAATTATACCCTCTTATCCGCTATTAATTTAATTATATCATTGAGATGTGGCTTTTTCAACAAAAATTTCCAAAATCTGACATTGTTTGTTATGTTATAGTTGCTTAAGAATACTGGATGTTCCCCCTATCGTCCCGGACAACCAACAGCCAAAAACAGGAGTGGTCTGGTTTTCTATGTCCTTACCACTCCTGCTTTGACTCAACGACAGTTTGATATGTCGTCCGCGTGATTCGTACTTATTTTTTAATTGTCACCTTGATCGTTATGCTCTTTTTGCCACACGTCACCTTTACTGCCGCTTTTTTTGCCTTCTTCGCCGGTTTGACCTTACAGGTGATCCTGCCATACGGATCTGTCTTGATCCATTTCTTTCCTTTCGTCACCTTATAGGTTTCTTTGCTCGTCGTTTTGGCTGTCAGACCTTTTGTGATGATCTGGGACGTCGCATTTTTCCTTTTAAAGGTAAGCTTCTTTTTCGATTTCAGGGAAAGCTTTTTGTTCACCTTTGCCTTTTTCACTACCTTTACGGTAATGACCGCCTTCTTTGCACCATCGGCAGAGGTGATCGTAATCTTCGCTGTCCCCGCTTTCTTCGCCCTGATCTTTCCTTTGCTGTTTACGGAAGCCACAGATTTGGATCCTGAGCGGTATATCACTCCCTGTTTTGCCGAGGAAGGACGGATAGAAGCACGCAGCTGTGCTGTTTTTCCTTTCACCAGATAGATGGTCTTTGCCCCATACCTGTAATTCTTTACTGCCGCAGTCACGTAGTTTGCCTTAACTTTCTGTTCATCTGTTCCCGTACCTGTTGACGGTTTCTTATTATCTCCAGGATTTCCTGGTTTACCCGGATCACCCGGTGTAGTTGGCTTCAGTACATAAATCTGATAAACGATTGTTGATCCGTCCGGATTAATCTGATCTACAGAAGACGGATAGCCCGGTATCATATCTTTAATCAATTCATAATTTTTATAGTCCTGTGACTTATCCGTAACGGTTGCGCCGATACCGATATTTACACCTCTAACATCATTTGATTCTTTCAAAATAAACTTTTTCATTTTGCCGTTTACTTCGATCTCCACAAAATCACGGTCTGCTTCCGGATCTTCCACCCAGTACTGTTCTTTGTATTCCGTTTTCTGCGGTGTCTTCCTGTCATAATATAACTGAATTACCAGAGAATTATCTTTTGCTACCGTACCTTCGGAATGTCCCGCTGTCCGGGTAGCGGCAGGGTTGAATTCATAATCCATATAACTCTTATAAGTATCTGCTGCTGCCGAACCCTCAACCGTTACACCGGCTTTTTTATCGGCATTCTGATTGCTGACAATACTACTTCCGCCTGCAGCGGTTTTCAAATTTTCTTCTTCTTTTACATAATATTTATCGCCCACCTGTACGACTCCTGCTGTACTGGCATCCTTTTCCAGATAATATTCAACCTTATAGGACGGTAAATCATAGAACTGATACAATACCGTCGTACCGTCACCTTTCACGGATAAAGCAGAATCTGGATATAACGGATTACTGGAATAATCTTTTTTAATATATGGCTGATACTTTGTTTCTGTGGATTTATCCCTGATTTCAGCCTTAGAACCTATATCAGCATTTTCCACAACCACACTGTCGGTCAAAACATACTTCTTTGAATTTACAGTAATAAAATCTGCTGTGGCATCCGGTTCCTCAACATAATACTTCTCCGTATATTCTGTCTGGATTCCATTTTGAAAATATTTATTGGCAAACGCTACACTATGTACCGTGTGATTCGCTTTGGAGGTACCGATGGATGATATGAAACCTATCTGAACGTTATCATTTTCAAACTTATGTGCAAGCTGAGGTACACCTTCCAGTTTAATCTGAGGGTCTGCAGGTCTTACTGCTTCGGTAAAGTTTCCGTTTGCATATCTGACATATAAGTCCGCTCCATCATATTCAATCCAGAATGTAAACAATCTATTATCCACTTCTTCGCCTAACGTGTTTATATTGCCTGCATCGGCAAAACGTGTGGCGCAATCCTTAGATTCGCTAGGAGTACCGGCTGACGGATTGCTGATATTTTCATATTTTCCGCCTGTTACCATATCCGGCTGTAATCCGTTCAGATAAGAAATTCCGATATGCTCTCTTGTAACGCCGTCCAGCATAACACCCACATGGTCAAATCTTCTGTCCTGACTGGCTGAAAGCTGTGAATATCTATTATTATTTAAAGTTGTCCAATAACCCGAACCATTAGTTGCCCAATCATACTCAATCCCTTTATTTCTTGTATCGTCGGCAACAGCCTGTAAATAGAGCAAACTGTCATTTGCATAAATCTGATTATCATATGCCCAGTTAACATATGCCGTACCGAATGTCTCAAAAGTACAATATGCACCGTTAAAATAAGAATCCATTTCTATAACCAGACTGTCCTTTACGCCGTAATAACCCATGCCTGTACCGACTTGTCCGTTAATACTGTCGGTAGGTGTGATGATAAACGCAATACCGTCACCCCCGGCTTCTCTTGCAAACTGTTGTCCACCCGTCTGTACCGTATTTACACACGCATCCGGCATGGATATGGTAAATTTTGCAGAAAATTCACTGCTCTCCTTCAGGGGTACCCTGTCTTTCACAAGTGCCGTACCTGCACGATAATCGACATCTGCCCTGTCTAAATCTGTCCCGCGGACACCATTAATCAATCTTATGATTTTTTCATCGTTTCCTGAATGTTCATTTTCAACAATTGCTGCATATTTCACCGGATTACTCGTAATAGATGTCGGTGTGCCGCTTCGGAAAGCTGTATTAATCTTCCAGTTATCCTCCGAAAAATCAACCCCTGTTCCAAAACCTTCGGCAAAGCAACAGGTCTTTTCTTCATCTGCCGTACCTGCATAAACAATAGGATTATCCAATCTCTGCCAGCCGCCAAAGACAGTTGATAACAACGTTATGGCAGATAACAGAAATGCAATTTTTTTTCTTTTAAACATTGCTTTCATCCTTCCCATATATAGTTTTCACAAAATATAGTCTCTTCATAACAAAACTACTATATCATTATATGGCATTTTTCACAAACTATTTTTCTTGATAATCTGGTTCACCAGTAACCATATTATATTATTATATTGCTTCTTCCTTCTTTTTAAGATATCTGGTCCTGCTCCCCTTTATTTTACACCAGTGACTATGAAATTAAACCCACCTGTCCATTCAAAGCTGTGATCGTCCTGCAAATGTTCACTTACATAATCCAATTTTCGTTTCATCAATTCAAGTAAGCGGTTGAATCTGATTTCATCAAAACCATGTTCCCTATAGCTATCTTTTTCATCGTTATAGCGCGATGTGATCCAATGAATTTCATTTCTGATCTCACTTTTCAACAATTCACGCCTGTATTGAAGAGGATAATTTTCATCATTGTAATGAAAAGTATAGGCAAACGGGTGTATTGCGATATGATTCAGTCCACAGATTTCAAACATCTTGGGATAGCGAAGCGCATGCCACTCCTGACTTTGATTCAGATCTTCCGGTTTTCGGATATATTTTGAGAAAATGTCTCTTTCCATATGTGAAAGATATTGTAGTTCATCTGCTCCCTCAAACGGATAATCCCCCTGCCAGGTAACCGGCGGAATACTATTTGTGGCAACAACACATGAAACAACACCTCCGGGGTTACATACCCGGATCATTTCTTTCAGTCCGGCAACCGGATCGGATAATACTCCGATGTATGTATAATTTGTTACTGCATCAAAAGCATTATCCTCATATGACAAATGAAATCCATCATCCAGTTTTAAAGAAACTTTTTCAGTTAATTGTAACTCCTTTACCTTTTCGATTCCATAAGCAATAAATCTTTCGTTAATGTCAAAACCAGCTATATGACCACTGTCAAGACCAGCTGCCAGATATCTGGTAAATACTCCAGTTCCACATCCCGCATCAAGTACGTAACTGTCCGGTGAAATACCCAGCCATTTGAAAAATAGCGGACGCATTTCGTCTGTAAACCGAAAGGAACGATTTTCAAAACCGGAATAATTTTGCCATGTTTTCCATATTTCGTTGCTGGCGTTGTTGATTTTCATAGGGGGGACTCCTTCTGTTATTTGCTTTCATTTATCTTACACTTTTCGGGAAATGAACTGTTAAAAGTTCCGTTAGTCAGACATTCAAGAAATTCTTTTATTGAATTTAAAATCTACACACCTGGAACATTTTTATATTACAATACCATTGTGTAATAATTTCCGGCTCCCTGCAACACTTTTTCGCCTGTAGCTTTTAAAACATTATCAAGATGCTCCACATAATCTGACATATACATAGGATTATGACGCATAGCCTGAAATTCTTTACAATGCTTATATCTTTTAATGCGGGAAAATTCCCAGAAAAACTCTTCAATCAACACTTGTTTCATACAAATCCAGTACCTGTCGATACATGACCTTTTCAGTGAAACATTACCGCTGCTTCTCTGTGTACTGAAATTATACATCTTGATGTTCTTTGCACCACCCTGATGCAAAATTTAATTATTTTCTATATCACCAATATTTTTTCTCTCTATCTTTCCATCTTCTAATGCTTTATATTCCTGATTTAATTCTCTCAATAGTTCCTCCTCACTCGGCAAATATAATTTATATTTCGAGGCAAAAATCTGTGTTTCGTTTTCGGGCAATGTATACTTAACCACAGATTCACTTTTATCTGCACATAACACAATGCCAATAGGTGGATTATCTCCTTCATTCATAAGTTCCCGCTCATAATAATGAACATACATTTGCATCTGTCCTATATCTTGATGTGTTAAATCCCCAACTTTTAAATCTATAAGAACAAAGCATTTTAAGATATAGTTATAGAATACAAGATCAATCCTAAAATGCCGCCCATCAAAAGTAATCCGTTTCTGTCTGGCAACAAACGAAAATCCCCTTCCAAGCTCTAATAGAAATTTTTGCAAATGAGTAATTAATGCCTGTTCCAAATCACTTTCATAAAAATCATCACTGGGACTTAAACCAAGAAACTCCAAAACATATGGATCACGAATAATGTCCTCTGGTTTTTTAGCAGGCTCTAATGTTTGAATCTCTTCCGCAACCTGTTCCTTGTTTTTACTGGATAGTAATCTTTCATAAAAGAAAGAATTTATCTGACGTTCAAGCTGTCTGGTGCTCCATTGTGATTTTACAGCCTCCTGCATATAAAATTCTCGTGCATTTTCATTTTCAACCCGCATAAGAAGTCGATAATGCGTCCAACTCAATTCGCTACGCAGTGCGTAGCCATTTGGGAACGTCAAATAAAACTGCCGCATATTTTTCAAATTGGTAACAGTAAAGCCCTTACCAAAATCTTTTGTCATTTGCTTTGACAACTCTTTTAGCAATCCTGTCCCATACTCTGCCTTATCCTTTCCGCCCTGTTCTTCTATGATTGATTTTCCTATATTCCAGTAGGCTTCGACCATTGCAAAATTAGCTGTTTGATAGACTTTATTTCTTGCAGATATTAAAATCTTTTTAATTTCATTATAAAATATTTCATCCATAAAATCCCTCCACTAATCTACACAAAAATTTCCCTATGTTTTATTTATACAAATCTTTTCTAAGGCGATTCACAAGTATATTGAATTGTTCCTTATTTTTTAATTGAATAAATTTTTCAACATCTTCCACAAGACTGTCATCTTTAGAAATCAGCTTCAACTTAGGAACTGCCATTTTCAAATCATTTATAGCATTATTTCTATTCTCATCATCAGATAATTCCTGTATATTATATCTGGCAACACCCAAAGAAAATTTCGCTTTCAATCGCTGCAAAAATTCACTTAATATAGCATTATTAAAATCCGTCTTTATGCCCGGAACATTTTCCATCAAAATAAAAGGCGGCAAAATCTCTTCAATTAATCGCAAAAATTCAAATAATAATTTCTTCCTGTCTTCATCAGATTTTTCCCTATTTAACGGATTTTGTCTAGAAAAATTCTGACAAGGTGGACAACCAGCAAATAAATATCATCTTTTTTAATTTTTGCTGCTTTCAAAACTTGTTCACCACTTAAATTACATACATCCTTATTTAACACTTTTACTTTGCTTAACGGAACATAGTTCAAATATATATCTACAGCATTCTTTTCTATTTCTACTGCTGATTTAACTTTAAATCCCGCCAAAGAAAGTCCACATGACACTCCACCACATCCAGAAAATATATCTATTGCTTCATATTTTATTCTCATACTTAGAGCTCACCATCTTTCTCTTTAAATGCTTCAACAACCATGCATAGCCATATCAAAAATTGTCTCTTCTACCACTCTCACACATTCATCTGTATGTTTTTTATATCATCGCCCCAAAACCGGATAACCGTCCAGCCTTCAAACAACAATCTCTTGTTTATTTCATCATCCCGCTCTCTGTTACGAGATATTTTACTAATCCAGAATTCACTGTTATTGCCTCTCTCCAATTTTGGTTTCAATACTTCCCAATCCTTTCCGTGAAAGAATTCTCCATCACAAAAAATTGCTATCTTATACCTTGTCAAAACTATATCTGGCTTGCCAGGAAGTTTTTTATAATTCTTGCGATACCGGTATCCCTTACTCCATAAAGCTTTTCTTAATGTAATTTCAATTTTTGTATCTTTTCCATGTATATTTTTCATATTCTTACGCCGCTGCTCTTTTGTTAATACATCTGCCATATAATCAACCTCTATTTTTTGATATTATACTTTTCTGCAAATAAAATTTCTCCCCTAAATCCAACCCTTCTTCTTAAATTCTTCAATACGGGCCAAATCTTCCTCAGATGGTTCTTCTTCATTATTTGAAGCATTCAGGTAGTTATCATTCCACTTAGATAAAACAGCCATAATAGAATCAGATATACGGATATCCCTCTTCATAATGGAATCCATACCCCATTCTATTATATCTGATGTACCCATTTTCTTAGTAATCGTAATTTCAGAAGCAGCGTATTCTTTTTTCTTCCTGCCAAAGTATCCATTACCAGCTACAATATTCAATTTCTTTTCAAATGGAAGCTTATTGCCTATATGTTCAATCTTTTCTTTAATTATTTCGTCAGATACATCAGGAAAATAATTCGTCTGCCACTTCTTAGGAAAAATATGTTCAATTTCCCAACGCTCTGGAAGAAGTGTATCCTGTTGCTCATATGCCAGTGTCTTTAGCAGCATACGTACAACATTTCTATTTGGATTCTGAATCCGCATTTCCAACTGGCTTGTATCAATATCCTTAAAGTCGAATTTGGGTGTATCTGACGCTATTATGGCTGAATTCAATTTCAGGATATCTGGCTTAACAGCATTAATTGTAGGAATAAGCAGATACTTTGTCATCAATTCCATTATAAGTTTATTAAGAAACAGATCAAACTTCACCTCAAATCCCTCTTCATTACGATAACAGACATAATAAATGACAACTGGATATTTCCAGAATTCATTCGGATATGAACTCAGGATATCTAGGGATTTCCTAATTTTTGTATTCTTAGACCAAGCCTCATGCTCGATTTCTTCACCTTTGTTTACAACTTTCCACAAATTTAATATCACAAACAGCAAATCCAGCAAACCAGTCTTATACAATCTTTCAAATTTATTTGCCGCATAATATTTTCGTACACCGGGAGTAGTTGTTTTGGTGTCCTGCTCCAATGCGCGAAAGTAAAACATATTGTAATAGAAGAGTTGCTGAATACTTTCACCAGCCTCTGCCGCCTGTTCGTCCAATTCCTTCCATCGTTCTATAAAGTCTTTCTTTTCGTTTACCTCCAACTGATTATAAATTTTTGCTTTGAAAATATCTGCATCAGAAAGGGGTAATCCCCTATCATTCAATGTTGAAAAAATAGTCAGCGCAGTATCCTGAGTATCCGCAGTAATTGGTAATAAAATTGCCTGATTCAAAAGTGCATAAATAAACTGATAAACCATAAGCGGATTTTCCGTCGAATGCTTATCAAATAACTCCTGGAAAGATCGATAATTCTTAGAATAGTTATCTTTAGCATTCTCATCCGTTTTTCCAGTCTCCAGTATTGAACGAAGAATCTCGTTACCATCGTTATTTATAACACACGAAGTCAAAAGGATATTTTTATAATCTACCGTACCGGTCAGTTTGTTTGTCCTCCAGATAGCTGGTTCAATTTTTTTAATAAAGTTTTTTGCTTCTGCAGTCCTCTCCGACTCTGGTGTCGCTACTAATTTCGTATAAATAGCCCGAAGCAGAAGGAACAAAGAAGTAATTCGCTGCTGTCCATCAATAATTTCCTGCTCGCCATCTTCATTTTCATAAGCAACAACACTTCCAAGAAAATATGATCCATCTCTCTCAGTGCCGCCACTTGTAACTGTAAATTCCCATAAATCTTCAAAAAGAGTCTCAACCTGTTCATCTGTCCATGCATATGGTCGCTGATACTCTGGAATTACAAATGGTTTTGTTTTTCCACTCCCCAGAAGAACTTCTACGCTCTCTTTGTTAACTTCTATCGTTGTTGACATTATTTTTCCTCCTTCTCGTCTTTTATGCAGTTTCATTTCACCCTATCCGACATAATTTTACACAGCATTCTGTATTCCCCCCCTGCGGGAACATATCGCACACTCTCACCTTCCTCACCTCATAGCCCTTCTCCCCCAGCACCTTCACATCTCTCGCCAGTGTCGCCGGGTCACAGCTCACATACACGATCTTCTCCGGCGCCATCTGCACCACCGTATCCAGGAGGATGGCATCGCATCCCTTCCTGGGCGGATCCAGGACGACCACATCCACCCTTTCCTTCCTCTGACTCACCAGTTCCGGCACGACGGTCTCCGCCGCCCCACAGTAAAAATCCGCATTAGTGATGCCATTGCTCCGTGCGTTTTCCTTTGCATTTTCGATTGCCTCCGGTACGATCTCCACTCCACAGACTTTCCCCACAGGCAGACTGGATCCATCCTGTCCCCTCCGCTCCAGCTCTCTGGCAAAAAGCAGCGAGATCGTACCGATCCCGCAATACAGATCCCATACCGTCTCATCTCCTTTCAGATCAGCAAAAGAAAGGGCTGTCTCATACAGCCTTGCTGTCTGCACCGGATTGACCTGGTAAAACGACTGCGGGGAAATCCGGAAACGGATATCACCGATCGTATCTTCAATATAAAGTGGTCCCCAGAGCGGACGCATCTGCGGTCCCAGGATCACATTTGTCCTTTTCTTATTGATGTTCATGCAGATACTGGTCATCCCCGCGATCTCACGGAGCCGGGCAGTCAGTTCTTCTACATACGGCAGAGATGGTCCATTTACCACAAGGCAGACCATGATCTGTCCGGTGTGGTGACCACGGCGCACATAAATATGGCGCACCAGTCCCTTGTGCTGTTCCTCCTCATAGGCAGGGATGTGAAAATCCCGCATAAAACCAAGGATATGCGACACCACTTCATTGATGGCTGGATGCTGGATGCGGCACGCATCCACGGGGATCAGATGGTGGCTGTGTCCGGCAAAAAACCCCGTGACCGGACTGCCGGACTTATCCTTTCTCACTGGAAACTGCGCTTTGTTTCGGTAGTGCCACGGATCCTCCATGCCGAGGACGGGCAGCCATTCCACCTCTGACAGATCGAGACCGCCGATTCTCTCCAGACAGTCACGAACCTTCTTTTCCTTATAGGCAAGCTGCTTATTGTAGCTGAGGTGCTGCAACGAGCAGCCGCCGCAGGCGGATGCCACGGGACACAGCGGCGTCTGACGGTCAGGAGAGGGCGTCAGGATCTGCTGCAGACGGGCATAGCCGTAGTACTTTTTCTGTTTCATCATGCGCACGCGGACCTTTTCACCCGGCAGTGCGCCCTTGACAAAGAGAGTATAGCCGTCTGCATGACCGATCCCCTCCCCGTTATTACCCAGATCATCGATCACGATCGTGATCTCTTCATTCTTTTTCCAATTCATTTCTCACTCATTCCGCCGCTTCTTACAACAAATCCTTACTTTTCATTGTGCCTGGCGGCAATTTGATCATTTATGTGTTACTGGTCTTCCGCAGGTTGCTCTCAAACATACGGTTGTAGCCAAGCCAGCCCATATTGTTTCCCGCCTGGTGAAAGACCTCCGTCAGAGTCTGCAGTTTGGCGTCGGCATTATCTGCCAGATGGAGCGCCATCGCCTCCATGATCGCCGGTACTTTGGGCGAACCAAACTCCAGCTTGCCGTGGTGGGACAGGATACAGTGTACCAGCTCATTTTTCAGTTTGGCGGGAAAGCCAGGGATCTTCGCCGCGGCATCCTCCATGGCACGGGCGCCTATGTAGATATGACCTAACATCTGTCCGTCATCGGTATAATCATTCTGTGGGAAATCCGAGATTTCCTGGATTTTTCCCATATCGTGGAACAGTGCCGCCGTGATCAGCAGATCCCGGTTGATCATCGGATAATGATCGGCAAAATACTGGCACATATTTGTGACACTCAGCGTGTGCTCGAGGAGTCCGCCAAGAAATCCATGATGGACGCTTTTTGCCGCAGAATGTTTCTTAAATTCTTTGATAAATTCTTTGTTTTCCACAAAGTACATCTCCAGGATCTGCTTCAGATACTTATTCTGAACGCTTGCCACATATTTCATAATATCGCTGAACATCTGCGTGATATCCTTATCCGTGGACGGCACATAATCCGCCGGATCATATTCTCCCTCATCACTCCTTCGCACGCGGGAAATATTCATCTGCAGGTTTCCCTGAAAGCTGGTCACCATACCCTCACAGTGGATATAGTCCATGGAATCGAAGTCGGCAATACCGTTATTCAGATCCCATATTTTCCCGTCCGCTGTCCCTGTTTTATCCTGTAAGGTGAGAGAATAATACGTTTTCCCTGCTTTTGTCTTCAGCACCTGTTTCTGTTTGCAAAGATAGGTGCCGGTAAACTTCTCCCCCTCGCGGTAATCACTTAAATAATTCATAATGTCCCCCTATCCGGAATACTGCCTGCAGCATTCCGATTCTATCGATTCTCTTTTATTTTACTGGGATTTGGCTTTAAATGCAAGTATTGTTTCGTTGCACCCGGCATTCAAACGATTGATTGCAAAATTACCATATCTATTGTACAATGAAACCTGTAACGTTAATGGTTGTATAGCTTAACGGCGGGTTCAAATTGACGCCGCCCAGCTAAGATAAGGATAGGGATAATCGTGAACAAAAAAGTATTAAAGACATTAGAATATGACAAGATCATAGATATGCTGGCAGAAGAAGCAGACTCATCCTTAGGCAAAGAGAGTGCGCGACACCTGCTGCCTTCCTCTGACCGGTCAGAGATCATCGCATGGCAGTCAGAGACCTCCCACGCACTGATGCGCCTTTTCAAATGGGGGAAACTGTCGTTTCATGGACTGAAAGATATCCGTCCGTGTCTGATCCCTCTGGAAAAGGGAGGAATCCTCGGTATGGGGGAACTGCTGGATCTCTGCCGCTGTCTGGAGATCGCCAGAGGCGCAGCCGAATATGACCGCAAGGATGAGGAGCTGAAGGATTCTCTATCCGGCCGTTTTGCCAGCCTCACAGATCTGCCGGACCTTCGCCGGGAGATCAGCCGCTGCATCATCAGCCCGGAAGAGATGGCGGATGATGCCAGCCCGGAACTGAAACGGATCCGCCGTTCCATCAAGTCCGCAGGCGACCGGATACGGGAACAGCTGAATGCCACGATGACATCTTCTGCCTCCATGCTGCGGGACAATATCGTCACTATGCGCAATGGCAGGTACTGCCTGCCGGTGAAACAGGAATACAAATCCACATTTCCTGGTATGATCCATGACCAGAGCGCCACCGGGTCTACCTTTTTTATCGAGCCGATGGCGATCGTCAAGCTGAACAATGAACTTGCCGAGCTTGCCATGAAGGAGCAGGAGGAAATCGAAAAAATCCTGTCGTCTCTCAGCGCCCTGGCGGCGCCCTATACGGAAGACCTCCAGCGGGACGTGCTGCTTCTGGCAGAGCTTGATTTCATATTTGCCAAAGCCGGATTATCGAAAAAAATGCAGGGAAGCGAACCTCTTTTTGATCAGGAATATATCCAGATCAAAAAAGGGCGGCATCCGCTGATCCCGAAAGATACGGTTGTACCCATTGATGTGAGCCTCGGCAGGGAATATGACCTGCTCATCATCACGGGACCAAACACCGGTGGAAAAACGGTATCGTTAAAAACAGTGGGACTGTTTACGCTGATGGGACAGGCGGGTCTGCATATCCCGGCGTATGACCATTCCCATCTCCGGGTGTACGAGGAAGTCTATGCTGACATCGGGGATGAGCAGAGTATCGAGCAGAGTCTCAGTACCTTTTCCTCCCATATGGTGAACACTGTCTATATACTGAAACGTGCCAACAAAAAGACCCTTACCCTCTTTGATGAACTGGGGGCGGGGACGGATCCCACGGAAGGGGCGGCGCTTGCCATCGCGATCCTCGACAATCTGCACAGCCGGAACGTTACGGCGATGGCGACGACCCATTACAGTGAGCTGAAGCTCTATGCCCTGCAGACAGAGGGTGTGGAAAATGCCTCCTGTGAGTTTGACGTCGCTTCCCTGCAGCCAACCTATCGGCTTCTGGTGGGAGTGCCCGGCAAGAGTAATGCGTTTGCCATCTCGGGTAAGCTGGGACTGTCAGACGATATCATTCACGCTGCCAGACAGCTGGTCGATACAGACGCCAGACAGTTTGAAGACGTCGTGACGGGACTGGAAGAGGCGCGTACAAAAGCGGAACAGGAACGGGAAAAGGCGAAAAAGATCCGCGAAGAAGCGGAACATTATAAGCAGAAGCTGATCGCAAAAAATGAGCGCATTGACCAGGCGAAAGAAAAAATAATGCGCCGCGCCAATGAGGAAGCCAATGAAATCCTGCAGAAAGCAAAAGATATGGCGGATGAGTCGATACGCAAATACAATAAATGGATGAATGACTCCGGCATGACAAAGGAAATGGAAAAAGAACGTGCCGCACTCCGGGAAGAACTGGACAAAACAGGCAGTAAGCTCTCGATGCCCGAGACGAAAAAACCGCGGGGAAAAGCGCCGGATAAACTGAAACCGGGCGACATTGTCATGGTTCATTCCATGGGCGTGAAAGGGACGGTCAGCACCGAACCGGACAACAAGGGCAAATGTTACGTCCAGATGGGGATCCTCCGCTCCATGGTAGACATCAAAGACCTTGAACTGCTGGAGCAGGAAACAAAGGCATCAAAAAAAGAGGCCGCCATCACCCACGCCAGAAATATGAAAATGGCGAAGGCGATGACGATCTCTCCAGAGATCAACCTCATTGGTAAAACGGTGGATGAAGCACTTGCCCTGCTGGACAAATACCTCGATGATGCTTATCTCGCCAGACTGCATCAGGTCACGGTGATCCACGGTATGGGTACCGGCGCCCTGCGGAATGCGGTACAGAATCATTGCAAAAAATGTAAATACGTTAAAAGCTACCGTATGGGTGAACACGGTGAGGGCGGCTACGGCGTCACCGTGATCGAATTTAAATGACCCGTTAATAATCTTCCATTAATAATCTTCATCCATGTCGTCGTCGGAGGGCTCTCTGTCCTCCACGACGACATGGAGTTCGGTGATCACAACACTCTTTCCCTTTACCCTGCATACCAGTGAATTGTCACTGTCTCCCAGTGTAAAGGATTTTGCCGTTGCTTTAATATGGTCGGTATCACAAAACAGGATCGCATCGATCCAGTCCGGGGTAAAGATCAGATCGGCATCCAGACTCTGAAATTCTGAAGCGGAACCTATTGTCTCACCCAGCCCATCAATATCAAGAGGATAACTGATATAGGACGAAAGCTTTGTCAGACTTTTCTCTGCCACCGCCTGCTGGATCTTCTGGATCGCCCTGCGACAGTCTACCGAAGGTTTACTGCCCGGTTCCGGTGTGTGATCCGGGGTTTCTTCTTTGTCATCAATATCATGTGTCGGTTCTGACTCTTCCTCGCGTGACACCTCAAACACAGAAAGCAGAGTGGTAAGAATTTCTTCGCCAGGATCTCTATCATATTCATCGATAAACAGGGTGAAACAGACATCATCAATCATAAATACAAGAATTTTCTCCCACGGATCCCTCTGATAGACAGTCACTGTATGCTCACCCACGGTTACCGTCTCCGTCTCATCATAATCCGACAGAGCGCCATCCGGGGAACCGCTTTCTCCGGCATAGCCAATGATCCACTTGTCTGACAGGCTTTCTTCTCCCTCAACATAAAAGGCAAAGGATTCAAAATCCTGTATATATTTATATGTCACCCTGGCAGCCGGACTGTGCAGCATAACGCGGAAACCAAGCTGGTTGTAAACTTTTCGGAGAACCTTCTGTTTCTGCTCTGCACCGGATGCTTTCTCTCTGCCATCCCAGCCGACAACATTTGAATTCACCAGGCGCTGCTCATCCTTTTCTTCTTTTTCATTTTTTACTTCTGTATCCTGTTTCCCGGACTGCTTTGTCCCCGACACGATCCGGCGGGCACTGTCTGTACTGCACGCCCTGGACATTTTTACCGCAAACGTACAGGTATCATCCTCCCATGTCATTCCGCTGCATTTCTTTGTCCCGTACATTTTAACCTCGGAACCATCGATCTTTTCCGTTGCAAGCTCTGACTCACCGGAAAACTGCGACTTGATATCCACAGAATCCGATTCCTCTTTGTATTCAAGAAGAATATCATCTTTGTCCTTTTTGTTATGGTATGTGATCTTCACATGCCTCTGTGCGTTCGCCACTTCCACCTTTTTCACCTTATACTTTTTAGGAAGTTTACTCAGTGTATATGTTTTACAATCGGTTTTCCGAGCGATATCTTTGATCGAATCATACTGCTCCCATACTACATCCGTATAGGGGCCATATGGCAGAGGTTCCCCCTGTCTTTCCTTTTCCCGTTCTGGATCGATCATAATCTGCTGGTTGCGGATCAGTACCATACTTACGCAGAGGACAATGAACGCCGCTGCGACAGCACCCATCCGGCGGGGGGAGAATCTTCGTGATCTGTTTATAGGCAATACATTTTTATGATCTGTACTGACGGAAGACTCTTCTACCGACTGCTCATATGCTTTTTTCACATTGGCAAGAATCCGCATTTTATCATCATCACTGAGCGAAAGCTTTTCCATCGCTTCTCTGTATTCTTCCTTCATAGCCACTATCTCCTTTCCTCCAGATTTTTTCGCCGGTAACCGGCTCCCACCTCTTCCAGTCGTTGTGCCAGCTTATCCCGCCCGCGTTTCAGCAGCGAACGGACTGTCGACTCCTTCTTTTCCAGAATCTCTGCGATTTCTTTCGTATTGTACTCCTCATAATAATATAAATGCAGGGGACCACGGTACTTTTCCGGAAGAGACATCATTGCCTGCAATACCTCACTCTCTTCCTCCGGCACCGGAATTGTCGCTTCATCAGCTACATCATATCCTTCCGGTATCGGTGTCTGTTTTCGGTAAGCAGCTGATTTTAAATAATCCTTGCAGAGATTGACCGCCACACGGAGCAGCCACCCCTTCACCTGCTGCTCTGTTTCAAAGCAGAGCTTTGACTGCATAAACCGGATCAATGTATCCTGTACAATGTCTTCTGCATCCTCCCGCCGTTTCAGGTAGGAATACGATATCCTCAATATGTCATTACCAAAGAGATTCAGGGCAAGTTCCACCGCGCCCGATGGATTCGCCTCCACATCGATCATGATTTCACCTCATTTCTGTCATTCCTATAAAACAGGTCATGAAAGGCTCCCATCCATCTTTCTGTATACAGAACGAATGGGAGCAGCAAAATGTTGCACTTATTTCAAAAAAACTTCTTTTAATTCATTTCCCTCGTAACGGAGCTTTAATGAGAAGAAATCCTGTCGTTTCTCTAGAAGATCAAGAAATATATAATCTCCCTCCCATAAATTCAGTTCCCGCAGGCGGTGCCTGTCAACCCACTCCAGGGTTCCCTCACTGCACTCTGGCAGCAGTTCCCCCTCGTATTCATCTGCCGTATACAGACACATATATTCGGTCTGCCAGCGATCGGAGATAAAGGTTATGAGACCACGGAAACGATAGGACAAAAGTGTCAGTCCTGTTTCCTCCTTTACCTCCCGCAGCAGACATTCCTCCGGGCTTTCATTTTCTTCAAAGTGCCCTCCGACACCAATCCATTTATCCCTGTTGATGTCCTTTTCCTTCTTAACTCTGTGCATCATCAGATACTTATTATCCCTCTCAATGTAACAGAGGGTCGTAAGACATGATTTTTCCATAAGTGGTCTCCCTGTTCAAACAAATATTTTTTATTGTACTATTACTGTTTCATAGCTCTTTTCAGAAAGATCATACCTGTCATGCCTGCACTCACAAGAAGGATCGCAAATGCCATATAGGGATCTGACCTGTCGCCGGTGCCCGGTCCCTTGCCAGAATCTGGTCCTGTCTGTGCATCCGTCCGTCCGGTCGGCAGCTTATCATATAATTTTACTGCTGCCTCGATGTCACCATAGGTAACTACCGCATGACCAAGCTGTGCATCCAGATCCACCCCGGTTCCGCCTTCTTTCGCCGGGACTCCCAGATAAAAGCTTACAGACACCTTCTTTTTCTCTTTGGAGGACGGCGCTGCGTATTTTCCTTCCTTCCCCTGTTTTGTATACGCATCCGAAAAATGCCCGCTTCCATTTACGATCTTTTTCGCTAGGATACTCTTGTAAGGAAAGATTTTTTTATCCTCTGCCTTTACCACATATTTACCGATAGGCAGTGGTTTCGATGGTTTTGAGTATACTCTGACATAGCCGTCCTTATCTGCTTTCAGGGATTTGATCTTTTCTGTGTTGTAGGAAAAGGTAATCGCCAGTCTGAATTCTTCCTGCCTGCCGTTGTAATAACGTGTGACTGGAAAATATTCTGTCCGGCTCCATTTCCCGCCATATCTCTGTACCAGAAATTCAAGATCAGACAACCGTACCCTTGCCTCTGCGATCAGCTCGCCCCGTACAATATCTGTCCGATGTGTACCCAGTCCGCGCACTTCTGTCTTTTGTACAGCACCGGCGGATGCCTTGGGCGCAGCATAGTCCGGGTCGGTAAGGATTGTATTAATCTCCTTTTTCCGTTCCTTTTCTGTCATGGGCTGGTATGATACCGCCAGCTGATAATAGCGGCTGTCTGTGTCCTTTGTCTCAAAGTCTGCGTATGTGCCTTCCTTTTTGGGGACGCCATTCCTGTCACATTCCACCCACTGATAAGAAAGCCAGCCGATCTGCTCACCAGGGTGTACCTTTCCTGCCTGGTTACTGCCCGCTGCATCCGGCAGATAATAATAAGGAAGCCGCAGCTGATGCTGTTTGTGGAGTTTTTCTGTCACATTCTCTCCCTTATATCTGCCATACCGCTGCAGGTATTCATAATAAGGCTTTTCTTTCACTTTCTTTCCCAGAGTATCCAGATTATCCGTTGGCGATATCCCCTGACCCATATAAATAATGTCATGAACATCCCCTATGCTGAGCTTCAACAGCGATACATTCACCGTTGTCCGCGGAAACCCTCTGGACGGATAATGCAGGATCTCTCCTGTATCCTTATCCCTTGTGCACAGGGTATCATCGTCACCAGAAGACGGATCTTCACTGTCTGGATGATAGATCATATTCATGCCGTCTGCGTTACCATTTGACATAACAGCATTCCCACCGATAAAGTCTTCCTTCGCCCGGATATGGATCCTCGTTTTCCACACATTCAGGCGTTTTGCATCGGTACTGCATCCCGGGATGGTCTGCTGCTTCCACTGCAGGTAGTACATATCCTTCCCGGCATCGTAGAACAGCATGGCTTCCTCCCCGACTGTCCCGGCGGCGTCTCCTCCCTTTTGCTTTGTAACAGGGATCTTATATCCTGTCTGGCGGTTCAGCTTCTTTGTCTTACCTGAGACTGTGATACTTCCTCCTGTTTTCAGGCTGACCACCCTGCCCTCTGCATCTACCAGATCAAATCTGGGATCGATATAATCCTGTACGGTATATCCGGGAAGATTGTTTACGATCCGGTCCAGTATTCCTTTTGTAAATACCTCTGTCAGTGAATCTACATCCTCGGCAGAATACACAAAATCTTCCCCGGATGCCAGATCCTTCAGGAAATCATAAGAATCCTCTATGACATTGCCCGCACTCTGGAGCATGACACAATAAATCCGGTATCCTTTCTTCTTTAACTCGCCGGCAAGCCTTACTGCCTCTTCTTTATCCGTTGTATCTTTTCCGTCTGTAAAGATGATCAGTGTTCTGTCTGACGTATCTTTCTTGTCCAGTTTCGTATCCAGCTTCTCCAGATATGCGTTCAGTCCGGTCTTCGTCACCGTACCACCCGTCAGCGCATAATTATATAGTTTCATCCCGCCATTCTCATCAAAGGATGTAATATTGCGCTCCTCTCCACGACGCAGCCCCAGCATACCGGTACTGTCCATCGTATTTGTCGTCCAGTTCTGCAATACCAGCAGCTCAGGATCTGCGATCTTATCGGTGCTGAATCGCACTGCCGAAACTCTGCTGTCCGGCGACACCCCGCTCAGCCGGGTCACAAAGGAGCCGAGGGCACGCTGCAGCGCCTCTGTCTTGATCCGCATCCGGTCATCCTTTTTATACACATACGAGCAATAGGAATGATTCTTGTCTGACTCGATATTCTGAGTGTTTAATATCCCGCCCGTCTCCGTGCCACGGTCCTGTGCCTTCCCTGTATTGAAGAAACAGCGCAGATAACCTTCCCTGTCAATATAAAAGATCATGGATCCATTCCAGCCAGCGTCCTTTTCCAGCGCCTTCCCTGCCGGATCCCCCGGAGTGCCGGAAAAATCATCGTTACCTGTATATATATACGTATCTGTATTTCCTTTTGCAGGGTCTTTTGCCCCCCTGGGCACTTCTGTGATCCGGTTAAATATTACTTCATCATTTGGGATACCATTGTATCTCTTTGATGTCAGCAGTTCCTTATTTGTGATATCATCCCAGTTACTGTCAGAGGATACAAGATACCACCCCTCCCCGTCACCATTTGGATCTGCAAACTGCATCCTTGCCATGGTCTTCTCCTGATCTGATGGAGGAGTGGCGGCGCAGGGTGTCGCCGTCGAAATAATATTGGGCATTTCATTATACAGTGATTTCAACTCATTATCCGACAGGACGCGGTCATAAAAATACAGTTCATCAACAAGAAAGCTGGCATCTTGATCTGTATCCCAGTTGTTTCCGCCATAATCATGTGCCCATGCACTGCCACCCAGCAGAATATAAGGCATATCCACGTATCCAGATGCAAAAATATCTGGAAGTGTATCCGTCTTTATTTTTTTGTTATTTACATAAATCGCTACCTCTGCTTTATTATTACTATCTTTTTTAAATGAACAGGTGCAGATAATCCAGTCATCCGTGGAAGCAAAATCTGCCAAGATATTATTTACGCCTCCTGCATTATGGGTAATATCATTTCCTGCTGTTGTTACTCCGATTCCACCCGATACTTTTATTTTACCCGCCGTACTGTCTGCATAAATCGCATACCATGCCTGGTTCTGTGTCTGATCGGCATCACCAATCCATATAACAGGTTTCGTACTGCTTCCTTTGACGGCAAAAGAAATCGTAAATTCTCCATGTTCAGGATGCAGATCCAGTCGGGCTGCGCTCTTGGATTTTTCTTTATAACTTTTAACCAGATCCAGGGCACAGTTTTTACCATTAAACCCTCTCTCTTTATCCGAGATTGCCGGTTTACTATTACTTACTGTTACCTTTCCATCTTTCCCAGTCTGCGGAATCTTAGATATCAGTACCGCATTCTCCTTATTCTTTGTTACTAAATCCTTATTCTGGGACTTTGTGAGGATTTCTGCCTCATTACAAGTATCTGTTCCACTGTTAAAAGAATAATATCCCAGAAGCTTTTCCGTCGGAAGATCTCCTGTCTCAGGCCATATCATCTTCGCCTTTCCGTTCCAGTAGCCGATCGGGACAAACTCCTTTGTATCCTTACTGGGATCATAGACAAAATAACTGTATCCACTGTAAGCCAGCTTGCTGTTATCTGTATAAAAAGGATTTAATATATTATTTACCTCAGTCTGAGGAATATATTTCATCGTTCCATATTTTTGTATCTGCGTCTTTGCCATCCGGATGGGTTCCAGATCGTTGGAGGTGAACGCCATGCTGCCCGAGGCATCCAGCACCATGCCGACATCTGTCTGGTTATGCCCGACAAACCAGGATTCCAGGGAAAGTTCAAAATCCCTCCCGTCCCCTTTCAGCGCCTTCGCCGTCTTATCGGTATGCAGTCCCTCTTTTGAGGTGTTATATACCTTAGTTCCATCTGCGTTTACTTTTGTTTCCTTATCTCCCAGATCGACGGCACCCTTTTTTTCCAGATCGGTATCCTTATAAAATGCGTGTACCTTGGCTAAATGGATATCCTTTTGATAAGAAATCTTAAGTACCGAATTCTCTGGTTTTGTCTCGTTCCGTTTCCGCTCTACTGCATCATGTCCGGCAGCGGTCGCAAATCCGGAAAATGTCTCTCCTTTTTTTTGTTTTACATGGATTGTAACGGCGGAGGATCCCTCCTGCAGATACCCCTCATCATCCTCATGAGTGCCATCCGCGTGCCAGTGTCTCACAATATAATGCAGTCTTCTATCCTGCGTTTCATCCGATGCCAGATTGACTCCCCGCAGACCCGGGAGGATCAGACAAAAAAGTACCGCAAGCTCCAGACACCGCACGATCCATCGTCTGTATCGAAGTCTCATAATTATGCCTCCCTTCACTATAGCCTGACGGCGTCATTTTGTTATCATTATATGTTCTTAGATAAAGAAAAACCCGGATTCCCCACAAAGAATCCGGATTCTTCAAAACGAAATTATGCCTTTCCTGTGCTGCTTTCTATTTTCCTGCCAGTTTGATACGGATCAGAGACTTGCGGAGTGCCAGCTCTGCCCGCGGCAGATTGATATTATGATCAGAATCCTGTATTCTTCGTTCTGCTCTCTCTTTTGCCTCATAGGCACGGTTCAGATCGATCTCGTCCGGCCATTCACAGGACTGGGCAAGGATCGTCACCTTCTCCTGTGTGATCTCCATAAATCCCTCCAGCACGGCAGCTTCCTTCATCTGATCGCCCTCTTCCGTGATGGTCATGATACCGGGCGCCACGATCGTGGTCAGTGGTATATGGTCGGCATAAATGCCGATATCCCCTTCTGTCGTGGTCAGTTCCACCATCTCCACCTCTCCGGTATAGAAAACACGTTCTGGTGAAATGACCTCAAGCTGGAATTTTTTTAAATCAGCCACGCTGTAACCACATCCTTTCTCTTCCATTCAACCCAGCCTGGCGGTCCGTTCTGATCGGCGCCGCCCGGCTAAAGAACACCTTCTTAGTTTCCTTTGGATTCCTTGAATCTGGCTACAACATCTTCTATACTTCCCGCATTCAGGAAATGGCTCTCCGGAATCTCATCATGATCCCCGTTCAGGATCTCCTTAAAGCCCTGGATCGTATCTGACAGCTGGACATATTTACCGGGAAGACCGGTAAACTGCTCTGCCACATTGAACGGCTGTGACAGGAAACGCTGCACTTTACGGGCACGGTTGACGAGAAGCTTTTCGTCTTCGGAAAGCTCATCCATACCAAGGATGGCGATGATATCCTGCAGCTCCTTATAACGCTGTAAGATTTCCTGCACACCACGCGCTACCTTATAATGTTCCTCTCCGAGTATCCTTGGATCCAGCATGCGGGATGTGGATGCCAGCGGATCTACCGCCGGATAGATACCCAGCTCTGCGATGGAACGCTCCAGTACCGTTGTCGCATCCAGATGGGCGAAGGTCGTCGCCGGAGCCGGGTCAGTCAGGTCATCGGCTGGCACATAAACCGCCTGCACCGATGTGATCGAACCACTCTTGGTCGAAGTGATGCGCTCCTGCAGGGCGCCCATCTCCGTCTGCAGCGTCGGCTGGTAACCAACCGCACTCGGCATACGCCCGAGCAGCGCCGACACCTCGGAACCTGCCTGGGTGAAACGGAAAATGTTGTCGATGAAAAGAAGCACATCCTTTCCACCTTTGTCACGGAAATACTCTGCCATCGTCAGCCCGGTCAGACCAACTCTCATTCTCGCTCCCGGCGGTTCATTCATCTGCCCGAACACCATCGTCGTTTTGTCGATAACACCGGATTCGATCATTTCATAATACAGGTCGTTTCCCTCGCGGGTACGTTCCCCTACACCGGTAAATACTGAATAACCGCCATGTTCTGTAGCAATGTTGGTGATCAGCTCCTGGATCAGTACCGTCTTACCTACGCCGGCGCCGCCAAACAGACCGATCTTACCACCCTTCTGGTAAGGACACAACAGGTCGATTACCTTGATACCTGTCTCCAGGATCTCCGATTCGGTGGACTGCTCTTCAAAAGCAGGCGCTTTCCTGTGGATCGGATCATATTCTTTTACGGATGGTGGATCCTTTTCATCAATCGGCTCACCAAGGACGTTGAACATACGTCCCAATGTCTCTTCGCCCACCGGCACCCGGATCGGTGCCCCGGTCGCTTCGGCTGTCATACCACGCACCAGACCATCTGTCGGTCCCATCGCGATACAGCGTACCGTATCATCTCCCAGATGCTGCGCTACCTCTACTACCAGTCTGCCATCATCTGCCAATGGGATATTGATGGCTTCGTTGATCTCCGGAAG
This sequence comes from uncultured Eubacterium sp., assembly GCA_910584875.1. Classification (GTDB taxonomy): domain Bacteria; phylum Bacillota; class Clostridia; order Lachnospirales; family Lachnospiraceae; genus Eubacterium_F. Next base: position 52,405 of record CAJUDA010000005.1, on the reverse strand, counting down.
CTGACCGTCATCAAACTTAATATCCAGAACGGCGCCGATGATCTGAGTGATAACGCCAAGAGATTTCTTTTCATTATTCTCTGCCATTTTTTCCTCCTAACGCACATACACTGCGCTTTTCTATTCGATTGCCGACGCACCGGCAACAATTTCTGTCAGTTCCTGGGTGATTGCCGCCTGACGGGCACGATTGTACTGCAGTCCCAGGGTATCGATCATTTCCTCTGCATTATTCGTCGCATTGTCCATCGCCTGCATACGGGCTCCGTTTTCACTGGCAACCGCTTCCACCAGCGCCCCAAAGATCAGGCTGTTCATATACAGAGGTATAATATAACCGAGTGTTTCTTCTTCCTCCGGTTCATAATTCATCAGTGCCACAGGACCGTCATTCTTTTCCACCTTCGCCGGATCTGCCTCTGCCTGCTGCGATTTTACATCCTCTTCGTCAAAGGGCAGGATCTTGATCATGGTCGGGATCTGTGTCACTGTGTTCTTAAAAACCGTATATGCCAGATATACTTCATCGATATCGCCGTTTTCCAATGCACTTGTCACCGTCTTGCCGATGGATACGGCGTCGCCGAACAAAGGCTTGTTGATGACTTCGGAATAATCCCCGTCACAGGTATATCCCAGCCGTCTCATGGATTCCAGCCCTTTGCGGCCTACCGGATAGATCACGGTATGTTCCCTGTCAAAGTCCCCCTGTGTGACAAGTTTGACAATGTTGGAATTATATCCGCCGGCAAGTCCCCGGTTCGACGTAATGAGGATAACCCCCTTTTTCTTCGGCCCGTCCTCTGTCTTTTCCCTTATATAAGGATTGCCTGTACCCCCGGATTTTGCCAGCATCCCGGCAACGGTTTCATACATTTTATTGAAATACGGCTTGGTCTCCTCTGCGTGCCCCTTTGCTTTCTGGAGTTTCACTGTGGAGACAAGCTTCATGGCTTTTGTTATCTGAGAAGTGCTCTGGATACTTGCTTTACGCCTTTTAATGTCCCTCATTGACGCCATATCATCACACCTCTCTAATTTTCATGCAAAAATTGTTTTTTATATTCTTCGATCGCTTTGACAAGTTTGTTTTCCGTCTCATCCAGGATCGCTTTTTCATCACGGATCGATGCCACGACATCCGGATACTTCGTATCCATAAATTCAAACAGTCCCTTCTCGAAGTTCAGGATATCTTCCACCGGAATATCCAGCAGATACTGCTTCGTCGCCGCATAGATAATGATAACCTGATACCACACCGGTAATGGTGCATACTGTCCCTGTTTCAGTATCTCACGGATACGTTCGCCCTGATCCAGCTGACGTTTTGTATCGGCATCCAGATCGGAGCCAAACTGCGAGAACGCTGCCAGCTCGCGGTACTGCGCCAGCTCAATACGGATCGGTCCGGCGATCTTCTTCATCGCCTTGATTTGTGCAGAACCGCCGACACGGGATACACTCAGACCCGGATTTACCGCCGGGCGGAAACCAGAGTTAAACATCTCTGTCTCCAGATAGATCTGTCCATCTGTGATGGAGATAACGTTGGTCGGGATATATGCCGATACATCGCCTGCCTGGGTCTCTATGATCGGCAGCGCGGTAAGGGATCCCCCTCCCAGCTCGTCCGATAGCCTTGCTGCCCGTTCAAGCAGCCGGGAATGCAGATAGAATACATCACCGGGATATGCCTCACGCCCTGGCGGTCTGCGGAGCAGCAGGGACAGCGTACGGTAAGCCGCCGCATGTTTACTCAGATCATCATAGATGATGAGTACATCCTTTCCCTGTTCCATCCACTCTTCACCGATCGCACATCCGGCATATGGAGCGATATACTGCAGAGGAGCCAGCTCGCTGGCCGTCGCTGCCACGACGGTCGTATAGTCCATGGCGCCGCTCTCTTCCAGTGTCTTTACGATATTCGCCACCGTAGACGCCTTTTGTCCGATCGCCACATAGATACAGAGTACATCCTGATCCTTCTGGTTTATGATCGTGTCAATGGCGATCGCTGTCTTACCTGTCTGGCGGTCACCAATGATCAGCTCACGCTGTCCCCGTCCGATGGGAACCATGGAATCAATCGCCTTGATACCGGTCTGCAGCGGTGTATCTACCGATTTACGGGAAATAACACCCGATGCCACTCGCTCGATCGGACGGAGCTTATCGGTGTTGACCGGTCCTTTGCCATCGATCGGCTGTCCCAGTGCATTGACAACACGTCCGCTCATGGCGTCTCCCACCGGGACGGTGGCGACACGCCCTGTCGTCTTTACGATATCTCCTTCATTGATATTTGCGGCATCACCCAGAAGTACGGCTCCGACGTTATCCTCTTCCAGATTCAGCACCATCCCATATACCTCATGCGGGAACTCCAGCAGTTCGCCCTGCATCGCCTTCTCAAGACCATGGATACGGGCAATACCATCCGCAACCTGAATGACGGTTCCTACATTTGCCACTTCAAAATCCGCACTATATTTCTTAATTTCTTCCTTAATCACTGAACTGATCTCTTCAGGTTTTAAGTTCATGTAAAAGCACACCTTCTTTCCAAGTATAGAAGCTTTTCTATACTTTTTATACTGTCATACTGTCTCTTTGCCAGACAGCTTTACGCGATATAATTGTCTTGACATGGCATCCAGTTTACAGCGGATACTATTGTCAAGAACCCGGTCCCCGATACGGATCACCATGCCTCCCAGCAGACTCTCATCGGTCTGATAATCCACTGACACGGTTTCGTACTCCGAGACCTCCAGAAGTTTCTTCTCGATCTTCTCTCTCTGCCCTTCTGATAAGGGTAAAGGCGTGCTGACGGTAACTTTACCAATCTTTTTGTACGCCATTACCTGTTCCATAAAATAGTCCAGTACAGGCAGGATCTCACCAATGCGCCCTTTTTTCAGCATAACATTCAAAAGTCCCATCATATGCTGTGACAGTCCTTTTTGAAATACATCCTGCAGCAGGGAAAGCTTTTTCTCCATGGTCAGCTCTGGATGGCACAGAACAGACAAAAAATCCGGATTTGTGTCCACAGCCTCATGTACCATGGCAGCCTCTTCCCACAGCTCATCAACCTGGTTTTCCTCCGTTGCCAGCGAAAACAGCGCATCACCATATACTTTAGATACTAATTTTGCCATGTCGCATCACCCATATCCTTTAATGTCTCATCGACAAGTCTCGCCTGGGTCTCTTCGTCCATGGACTCAGCAACAAACCTGCCCGCCATGAGCGTCGCTACCTGGACCATTTCCTGTTTCATCTCATCACGGACTTTATCCTTTTCAAGAGCCACTTCTTTCTCTGCACGGACAACAATGCGGTGTGCTTCTTCATTTGCCTGGGCGACAATATCATTCTCCCGCATCTGCGCTTTTTTCCTTGCCTCTGTCAGAAGTTCGGCAGATTCCTCGTTCACCTTTGCCAGTCTGGAATCATAGTCTGCTTTCATGCCCAGCGCCGCTTCCTTTGCCTCTGCTGCCTCATCCAGCTGTCCCTGAATCAGTTTCTTTCTCTTCTCGATCAGTTCTCTCGCCGGATTGAATAAAAGATATGACAACAGAGTAAACAATACCAGCATCGCCACCAGCGTCACGCAGGTGTCAAACAGTGTCTGGGGATCAAGCCCAAATATTCTTGGATCCACCTGAAATCCCTCCTTTCTCGATTCTTAATGGATGGATTTCCAGCTTAGATCAGTGGATTTGCAAAAAGCAGGATCATTGCCACAGCAAGACCATACAGACCTGTTGTCTCTGCTACCGCCTGTCCAAGGAGCATGGTTGACATAACCTCACCTCTTGCGCCCGGATTACGTCCTACGGCACTTGCACCATAACCGGCTGCAATACCCTGCCCGACACCAGGTCCAATACCTGCGATAACTGCTAATCCTGCACCAATCGCTGATGCTGCGCGAATAATTGCTTCTGTCATTTCCATAATAAATACCTCAACTTTCTTTTTAATTTTTTTAAAATTTAATCATCTGTCTCAGCGGCATTCGCAATGAATACCATCGTCAGCATGGCAAATACATATGCCTGCAGGGCTCCGGCAAATACATCCAGATAAGCATGCAGGGCAGCGGGCCATGCCCAGAGGATCACAGACGGCAGTAATCCATAGATCAGCGCCATCATCATCGTCCCCGATAATATATTGGCAAACAGACGCAGCGACAACGAGATGGGTGTGGCAAACTCGCTGATGAGATTCACCGGGAAAAACACAAAGATCGGTTCAAAGAGCCCCTTGAGCTTGCCCCATTTCTGCCATTTGATCCCCTGGTACTGGATCATCACAAACGTGATCAGCGCCAGCGGCAGAGTTACACCATAATCCGCAGTCGGTGGTCTGAGTCCAAACAGTCCCGACAGGTTACAGGTCAGAAGCAGCATGAAGACTACGCCAATATAATTGCAAAATCTTGGTGCCAGCTTCCTGCCCATGTTGTCGTAAACCAGTTTATCCACCGTCTCAACTGCCAGTTCTATTACATTCAGCATTCCTGACGGTGCTTTGGCCGGATCCGCGTTCCTGATCATCCGGTTTGCCACAATGGCAAATACGATCAGGATCGCCATGATTATGACCAGACATACATGGCTCGTCGTAATGTATACCGTCGCCCCGCCGATCTGTATCGGGAGATAGCCATGTACATAAAAATCAACCCCTTCCACGCCTTCACTCTCCTTTCCTTAAAGATTTATAACATGCAGACGGTAGTTTATCTGTCTGCCTTATTATCTGTTACGTTTTCTCCGGAGATCCCTTTCTTTTTTTCTTTCCATTCTTCATAAAAGGGAACGATAATCGCGGCAAATTTCCTGCCGAACAGTCCTGCCAGCACCGTATAGGGCATCACCCACCTGGAGAAATAAAAGCTTGCCGCCAGCACTCCGATCTCTGTCGCGCTGCGCAGCACCCCCATGATGCGGGAATGATTGACCGCCTTTTTTTCCGGGAGGTCCAGTTCGATATCCAGACTGCTGTAGAGCCAGATCATCATCAGGGACGCCGTCAGGCTCCCTGCCACCTCTCCCATCACATAGGAAAGCGGCGATGCCACAAAAAACACCCCGGCAAATATAACGATCCCTGCCAGGATCCAGATCCATACGATCGTCTCAATCAGGGTTGTCCTTGCTGTGTTCATCTTCCTGTCCCTTCTCCAGTCCCTCTGCCTTTTCTGCCGTACTGCCCGGCCTGTAATGCCCTGTCAGGATCAGCATGCTGCGTATGGCGGCAAGAATACCCACTGCCATCATGATCAGAACCCAGAATTTTGTGCCAAACAACCGGTCAATATAATACCCGATCGCCAGACTCATCCCCATGCAGACCATCACCGCCAGTCCGATCTGCAAGATCATCGCCAGGGCATGTAATGTTTCCCTGCGGTTCTTTGCATCGTCCCGTTTCCTCAAAATTACCTCCAACTATATATCAGACTAATTCCCTTGCCTTCTTTACACAGGCGCACTGCGCCTCAATCACTGCACTGCGCAGCCCTTTTTTCTCCAGGACACGCACTGCCTCTATGGTTGTCCCTCCCGGGGAGCATACCATATCCTTGAGTTCACCCGGATGCTTCCCTGTCTCAAGGACCATCCTGGCACTCCCCATCACGGTCTGTGCCGCCAGCTCATATGCCTGCGCCCGCGGCATACCGTCTGCCACGGCGGCATCCGCCATCGCCTCGATAAACAGAAAGACATAGGCGGGCGAGCTTCCACTGACGCCGATCACCGTATCGATCATGTTTTCCGCCACAACGGCTACAATGCCGAAGCTCTCAAACAATCTTATGATCTCTGTCTGTTCTTCCTCTGTCACTGTCTCGTGAAAACACATCCCTGTCGCCCCTGCCTGTACAAGCGCTGGCGTATTTGGCATCGTTCTCACCAGTTTAACAGTTTTCCCAAAAAGGCGTTCAATATTCGCCAGCGTCTGTCCTGCCGCGATCGACACTACGATGGCATCCTCTTTCACACATCCCTTTATAACCGGGATCACATCTTCAAACTGATAGGGCTTCACCGCCAGAATCAGTATATCTGCCTGCGCCGCCACCTCAGTAATATCTGTGGTCGTGCGGACGCCGAATTCTTCCCCGGTCTTTTGCAGTGCACCGGCAGAACGACGGGACACCATGATATCTTCTGCCTTATAAATCCCTTTGGCAAGTATCCCTTTCAGCATCGCCTGCGCCATATTGCCGCATCCTATAAAGCCAAGCATATCCCTGTCACCCTTCTTCGATCATATCGACACGGCGCTGATGACGCTCCACGCCGGAAAATTCAGTATCCAGAAATGTATCCACGATTTTCTCCGCCAGACCCGGACCGATCACCCTCGCGCCGAATGCCAGGATATTGGCGTCGTTATGTAACCTCGTCGCTTCAGCGCTAAAGCAGTCGCTGCACACCGCCGCCCGGATCCCTTTGATCTTATTTGCCGCTATGGATATGCCGATCCCGGTCCCGCAGATCAGGATCCCTTTGTCACACTCTCCTTCCACAATGGCATGGGCAACCTTCTTTCCATATACCGGATAATCCACCGGATCGGCATTGTAGCTGCCGTAATCCTTATATTCCAGTCCCCGTTCCTCCAGATGTCTGATGATCACCTGTTTTAATTCGTAACCTGCCTGGTCACTTCCCAATGCTATCATATCAATCTCTTACCTCCAATCCAGTTTTCTCTTCACCCGGTAGAGCAGATCCTTGAGTTCCACGTAACAATCATCGTAGGCTTCCTCATCCCCGCCGTATGGGTCAATGATATCCTCTTCCTCGTCCACAAATTCTTTTAAGGTAAAGACATTCTCCGTCAGTCCGAACTCCTCCACCAGCTTAACCTTTTCGGGGAAGTTCATGGCGATGACCAGTGTCTGGTCGTCCACCTCCGCCTTATCAAACTCCTGTGAGACCTGCTCTTCACAGGGAACCGCATGATTCATCAGGACATCCGTCACTTTCATGTTGCGCGGCTCCGGGAACAGGACAACAAGCCCGCGGGAACAGATCTCCTTCGACTTGTCCATGAGTATCCCCTTCATGATCCATTCCGCCATGGGGCTCAGATATACATTTTCCTTGCACACAAAGATTATTTTATTGTAATCCATAGGGGCTCCTCCCATCATTTCGGAAGAAATTCGATCCGCTGCCCTGCCGCCTTCCTCAGACGGTTCATGATAGCCTCACTCCTGTCTTCTCCCGAAAAACTCTCGGAAAAAATAACTTCTACCCCCAGATGGTCAAACTGCCGCAGCGCCGCATATAATCCATGGGCAATGGTATGATCCTTTCTGGATCCTGCCACCAGCACCTGACCGTGAACATAACGGTCCCTCGTCTCCTCCGTAGCGAGGATCCCTACTTTATCCTCCGGATATTCAGCCGCCCTTGCATTGATCTCTGCCACTACATCTATTATATCACCCTCAAATACCGTCATCACCGCCCTGGGAGCATAGTGACGGTATTTCATCCCTGGTGCTTTTGGCTTTATTGCCTGCTCTCCTGTTTCCAGTCCCGGATCCATGATCACTGCGCCTGTCACCTGTGTGATCATCTCACGGGTGATATACCCCGGTCTCAGGATCACCGGCACCTCTTCTGTCAGATCAATGATCGTGGATTCCAGACCGATCCCGACGCTGCCGCCGTCTATGATCATGTCAATCCTGCCGTCCAGATCTTCCCTCACATGTCCCGCCTCTGTCGGGCTGGGACGCCCGGAGAGATTGGCGCTTGGTGCCGCCACCGGCACTCCTGCCTCCCGGATCAGCGCTCTCGCACCGGCATGGGCAGGCATACGGACAGCCACCGTGTCCAGCCCCCCCGTCGTCTCAGGAGGAACTACATCACTTTTACGAAAAACAAGTGTCATGGGCCCCGGCCAGAAGGCATCCATCAATGCCTCTGCCTGTACGGATACATGACCAACAACAGCATCCAGCTCAGAACGTCTGCTGATATGAAGAATCAGTGGATTGTCACTGGGACGTCCCTTTGCCGCATAAATCTTCATCGCCGCCTGTCTCAGCAGCCCATTCCCTCCCAGACCATATACCGTCTCTGTCGGGAATGCCACCAGACCGCCGCTGCGAAGGATCTCTGCTGCATGCCGGAGTTCATCCGCCTGATATCCCTGTCCGGGATCCCAGTATATATACTCTGTCCTCATATCTTATTCCTTCTATTCTGTCTCAATCTGCTCATATGTTATTATCATACCATATTATGGTTATTTATACAAGAAATTTTCAATCCCCTCACAGATCCCCTCCGCCATCTTCTCCTGATAGTTTTCATCGCAGAGCAGGGCCTCCTCATCCGGGTTGGACAAAAAACCGCATTCTACGATCACAAGCGGGCAGGTAACTTTGCGAAGCATATAATAACTGTCATTTGCCTTTTCCACACGGTGGTTGTCATCCCCCACGGCATCCCGTATCGTCGTCTGCAAAATGCCGGCAAGCTTCTTCCCTTCTTCCGAACTGGTATGATAAAATACCTGCGCCCCCTTCGTACCGGCGGAAAAACTATTTTGATGAATGCTCACGGCAAGTACCGGCTTCTTTTCCTCGATCAGTGCTACACGCCGTTTCATATCCGTAAGTTTTTTAGATGACTCATTGCCATCGCACAATGCGACATCCTCCGTCCGGGTCATATGCGTGATGTATCCGCTGTCTGCCAGCTTTTTTTCCACTTTTTTCGCTATGGCAAGATTGATGTCTTTTTCCAGGGTATCCCTCGTACCGACTTTCCCCGGATCAAAGCCCCCATGTCCCGGATCGATCACGATCACTTCCTTGCTCCCCTGCGCCGCCTGGTTTAACGTAGTCTGCTCCCCCCTCCGGCTCTGCCAGATCAATAGGATAAGAATGAAGGACAACAGCATCATGGCAGCGGCTCCCCGCAGGCAGCGCATCTGCAAATGATTCTTTTTTTCCATATAAAAATCCACTCCATACATTACTTTTATACTAATGTACGGAGCGGACAAAAAGTCTATACCTGATTTATTTCAGTTCCCCTTCGATCATCGACCATGTGGCAGCACGTTCAAAGCCAAGCTTCCAGAACGCAACTCCTGCCGCTTTTTTCTTTTTGACTACGGAAAGCTTTTCTTTCAGGGATCTCTCTTCTTCCAGCCAGATCTTGTATGTCGCCCCGCCGGATTTATACTCGGCATAAAACTGCCCTGTCTTCTCGTCCCATTCCGGCGACACATCATGGGAACGCAGCAGGCTCTCTGCCGAGCTCATGCCATAAGCAGAAGGAGAAGTCACTTTTTTGGATTTCATTTCCCTCCAGAGTCTGGTAAAAAATGGCAGTGCTGTTACCATACGCTCTTTCGGAACTCTGGCAAGCATATCCTCTACCCCTTTTTTGACAAAGCCAAGAGAAGATACCGAACCGCTCTTACCACCGCCCGGCCAATGCTCATCGTATGCCATCAGGATCACATAATCCACGATCCTTCCCTGCTCCGCCAGATCATAATGTGTATTATACGAAGCCGGCGTATAATTATCCACGGATACCACCAGATCATTGACATGACACTTCACGGTAAGCTCCCGCAAAAATTCAAGGTATGCCGCCGCTGTGTCTTTCGTTACATTTTCAAAATCGATATTAATCCCGTCCAGGTCATACTGGATCGCCGTCCCCACCAGTGAATTGATGAGTTTTGTGCGTGTGCTAGTCACTCCAAGGATCTTTGACAGCTTCAGCTTTTTGGTTTTATCCGCCACACCAAAATCATTGATCAGTCCCCACACCTGAAGTCCCTTTGCATGAGCCTGGCTGACATAGTCCGTATTGGCAAGGGATGTGTAATTGCCTTTGTTGTCGCTTAATGCAAACCAGGTCGGGGAAAGGACATTCATGCTTGACGCCCAGGACAGACTTGCCGGCATTGCGGAAATATTGGAAGTCATCTGATGCCAGCCGAGGCAGACCGTCTTTCCCAGACTTTTCTGTTCAAAAGACTCTGGCGTCTTGTCAAATTTCCACGCCGCCTCTTCTTTTTTTGCCACGCGGTCCACTGGAATATAACCCGTCACGCCATCTTCCGTCGTCACTGCCATATATTCATTCTCCTGTTTGGTCCCGGTCTCTACAATGACTCTGCTGTTTTCCGGCAGTTCCGCCAGATACGGATATTTCTTCCCCGGTCCCGATCGCAGACGCGTATCACTGCCCAGTACGGCAAACGAATATTTTTTTGTCCGGTCTGACATAACGACCAGACGGGAAGGTGCTGTATATGTTTTGAAATAACAGGATGCATGCTCACCAATAAAGGAAAGTGAAACATAAAAGTTCTTGTCCTTTTTGATCAGGATCGGCTTTTCCGTCTCTTTTGTCTCCTTCATCATCAGATAGGACGCCTCATCCGTCTTCGCCTGTATCACTCCCTTTGCCGTCACATAGGACAGAACTCCCTCTTTCTTATCCACATAGATTCGCTGGTCCATAGCCTTCGCCGCGGTATCTGCCGGGACATAGGTTTCCCTGTCGACAGCGATCCCCTTTGTCTCCTGCCGCTTACCGTCCAGGATCAGCGCCACTTCGGACTTCCCCAGTTTAAAAACCGTATTCAGGTCCTTTTTTTCATTACTCGGCGCCACGTATTTATAGATCGCCATCACCGCCAGCAGCAATACCAGTACAGCCGCCAGGATCATTGATGCCAGCACAACCTTTTTCTGTTTGTTCATCCTGATTCTCCCTCCGTTTTCGTCTCCTGTAATACAGTATTCCCGTTTCTCTCCGTATCATCATATCGTTCTGATTTGGATTATATCACGAAATGGGGAATATGGAAAGGGGAGTTTTTCTCTGACACCCTGGTTCCAAACAGTAAAAAGGGGGTCTCAATCTGCCTATATCGGTAAATAATATAACCATCCACATCGGGTATACTCTCCCATCGGATCTGAATGGATGTGTCTGACTTTCTGATTGATTGGACCTTATCCGGTGCCTGAACGACAGGTATATCACTAGCAGCATAACAACTGCTGCCTGATAGCAAACCACATACAGACATCAACAACATAACTATAAATGCTTTTACCAAGCCTTTGTATTTTATCATTTTTGATCTCCTTCCGCTTTATCATCCGAGAAACTTTCCCTGATTTATATTCCTGTGGAAAACGCAACATATCCAGCGAATGTTCGTAAAGCAGTAATCAGAAACGGAGCATAAACCAAATACCCTGCAGCTCTGTTACAAATGACAGATTTCATCATCCGTTTGCTACAGAATATTTGATTTTTTTTGCATATCTATTTTGGATACCATCTATATGCAACCCAGTGGGATGCGATTTGAATACTCTCCCACTTATTACAATTAGTGTCAAACCAAAAAATTACATGCCCTGGTATTGATGCCGCATTATCTTCCTGCCATATAATAAAATCCACAGAGCCAGCATACACCTTTATTCTAATATAATAAGGGAAATCGACCAATAACGTCTCTATATCTTTTTGCAGGTTTCCAATATCAGCATCTGGCGGAGTCATCACCACTTCTGCATCATTATTTAATGACATTATTATATTACCTTTTTTTATTCTGTGCGTTGAATAATACTCTGCTATGTTTTGCATCTGCCTTTTATAATCAGTAATCAACATATAAATGTCTTTTTGACCAATATATTTACCATCATAACTTTTGGCTCTTGCATAATTTTTCACAATAACCTTGATTTTTGTCCTTGTCCCATTGTGCGCTTTTGCATAAACACTACATGTTCCCGCTTTTACCCCTGCCGTGATAACCCCTTTTTTATCCACCCTTGCCACTGCCGGATCACTGCTGTTCCATCTTATTTTATCCGATATCACTTTTTTCTTTTTATTTTTTCCATATTTGGCAGGCTTACTGTAGGCGGTCACTTTTTTAGAGGAACATAATCCTAAATAAACCTCTTTTTTACTTACTTTAGGTGACCTGGCATTGATTTTTTTGCTGTTCCTTTTATATGTCTTCGCACTGACCCAGTCTGAACGGTCACTAACCTGCGTCTTCCCATCAATTGTTTTATAAGACGCCATTTTATATTTATAGACTTTGTTCACCCGAAGATGCTTATCGGTCCATGTCATCCCTTTCTTTATGCTGCTTTTAATGGTATGGATTTCCTTATATTTTTTTGAGGAAGCATGATATCGGTAAATGATATAACCATCCACATCGGGTATACTCTCCCATCGGATCTGGATGGACGTGTCTGTCTTTCTGATTGATTGGACCTTATCCGGTGCCTGAACGGCTGGAATCTCACTGACAGCATAACTACTACTGTCTGGCAGCAAACTGCATACCAGCACAAATACCATAACTGTGACTGCTTTTATTAGACCTCTGTTTTCTCTCATTTTTGATCTCCTTTCGCTTTATCATCCTGATAATCATTTCTATTTCTTATCACAGGAGATATCTTATTTTCTCCATATGAAGCAAAGTTTTGTGAAGCAAAATCTGGTATGCCCGTATTTACCTTAACTGCTTTCAGCATCATTTCTATCCCATTGGCATTTATCTTCTGATAAAAATAACAATACTTCATCAAATTATCATATACTTCATTGACAGGGTGATATTTATATCCTGTCTCACTATTATCCACACACCTGTCATATTTTTCATCAGCATAGGCGTCATTCATCCCTAGTGCATGTCCCAGTTCATGTGCCGCTGTCGCACCATACTCCTTTTCTGTTTCATCCGGATCTCTGGCTCCTTCAGCAGCATTCGCCTTCACCTGCTCATGTGTCGGCATATAAATCTGTATGCCATGACCATATTGGTCCCAGTATTCATCATATTCATCTACATTGTAATTTGGATTGGCATGATACCAGTGGTCTCCCTTTTTTGTACAGTTGGGGCATTCCCCGCCGATCAACACTTCGATAAACTTCTGTTTCTCATGATACTTTTTCCCTGCCTTTTTTTCATGGATGATCAGACTGGTTTTGAAATTAATTCCTTTTTTAAAATCCCCTTTTCCGCCTGTTACACTAATCCGATAAGCCTTTTTGATTCCCTTCTGAAACATGGCTATATATTTCGATGCCGATACTGCGCTTTTTACGGAAGCTTTTTTCTTCTTATAGATCCGCCGCTTATTTGTCACCTTTTTCCCCGTATCCGTATAGGTAACAAATTCAAGATATACATGGATCTCCAGTGTTCCCTTCGCATATTTATACTTTACTGGTGAATACACCCCATTTATTTGATACAAATTCATTTTTTTCTTTGCATCCACACAGACCGCTTTGTATTTTTTTGATAAATACCTGGCGGCGCTTTTTAGTTTGCAGGCCGTGGCATAATCAACGTTGCTGGATGCCCTCACTCCTCTGCTGTTCACAGGCTTTATTTTATAATAATATGTCTTATTTAACTTTACAGACTGATCCGTATATGTTTTAACACTGCCCTTTACCTCCTTAATTTTCTTATATTTCCCTCCTCTTTTGCCTGCACGGTATATTTCATACTTTACCGCCTTCTTTATTTTTTTCCAGTGGATCGTAATCTCTTTATTCTTTTTGATCTCTGTATTAATAATGATTTTTCCCACGGTAACGCTCTGCTCGTTACTCATTTTGCTATAAGTTTTCTTTCCCTTCTTTTTCAGGAATGTCCTTACTTTCAATTTAAATAACTGGTTTACCCGCAGACCATCCAGCGTTACCGTAATCACTCCGCTTCCTGTTCCAAAATTGAAATCCTTATATTTTTTCCCATTCCGGTATAAAGTAAATCCATTATATTTTTTCCCACTTTCAACCGTTAATAATATAGTATCAAAGCTATCTGATACTGCCCTAAAAATGGGCTTTCTTTCCACTTTTTTACTCTGGTATTTCGCTTCTGTAACTATGATTTCGCATTGATCACTTTTTGATCCATCCGCAGATACTACGGAAATCACTGCTTCCCCTGCTTTTTTTGTAGTGACCATTCCCTTCCCGTCTACTGTGGCAACTTTGAGATTACTGCTCTTCCACACTACGTTCTTATTATCTGCCAGGCCGGGGACAATGACAGCCTCCAGCTGTACTTTCTTTCCCGTCATCAGCGTAATCTGGTTTGTATTTAGGGTAATGCCTGTAACCGGGATTACTACCCTGTTTTTCCGTACATAGCAGAATCCATCCTGTTCCGGGCCGGCAGCTCCCTGAGACATTTTTACACGATAATAGTCTCCACAAGTCCCGCTGATCGTAAGACTTTGTCCAGCATTCCCCTTGCCAGCCGGAATTTTGTCATTCGCTACTACATACAAATCTGTATCACTTTTTATGCGGCCAGAAACTTCGTTTATTTTCTTATAGACGGATATGTAAGTAGCCGCACGTTTACCACTTCCGTCCTTCGCCACCGCAGAAATAGTAGTCGTCCCTTCTGCTATGCCCTTCACCTGCCCGGAAGAATCCACGGATGCAATTTTACCGCCGCCACTCGTCCACGACAACTCCTTATTGCCCGCAAGTTTGGGTGACACTGCCGCAGTTATCGTTGTACTTTTTCCTTCCTCTAACGAGAAGTTCTGTGTTTGCAGTGTCACAGATTCCACTAAAATATTTATGTCGTTCTTTTTGACAAATCCGGTGTCTTTGTTGTCCTCATACACTGAACCATCATTTGTCCGAAACAAATAATATTCTCCACATGTAGCGATTACTGTTACTGCCTGTCCCTTTGCCAAGGTCCCTTTTTTATCTTCGTTCTCTACCCCGGCATTGTCAGAAGCGCCACGGTATACGCCCGCAGTCCTTACCGACTTTGCCTGATGTGAATCCATCCTCTTATATACGGATACAAATACCTTTTCTGTCAGTGTTTTGCCTTCCGTTGTCTGGATCGTCAGCGTTACCAGTCCGCTTCCTTCCGCTACCGCTTCCACCCTGCAGGTGCCAGCCCCGGTCTCTGTGATCCGGAAGGAAGCAGGATTGCTGCTGCGATAGGTACTGCTTTTTGCTGTGTACCCTTTTAATACAAAATGGTATTCCTCAGAAGTGTCCCCCTGTACGATCGCCATATGATGCCTGGCGGTTGTGCTGTCACCGATATAAATCTTTACCGTGCTGTCTGCCGCAAAGACAGTGGAATGCCCTCCCAGAAATCCCATCAGCATAATTAAACAGGAAATGCAAACGCATATAAAATTTTCTTTGGTCTTTTTCATTCTGATCCTTCCTACTTTCTACAAAGCTTTTACTATTTTACCGTCAGCTTTATCTTGCACTTAACGGAGCTTGTTTTCATCTGCACCGTAATGGTCGCCGTTCCTCTTTTTTTTGCCTTTACAATTCCTTTTGATGACACCTTCGCCACTTTCGGGTCAGAGGAAGTAAATTTGAGTATTTCCGGATTCAGTTTCCCACCTTCCCTTGTCCTCTTGTCGTCCTCAATCCGCGGAGAGATGACCAGTTTTTTTGTCTTTCCTTTGCGCAGGACAGGTCTCTTTGCCGATGGTTTCAGACCGGCAACCAGACGCGAATCATAGTATTTCGTCTTTTTATTTTTTGTTACCTTTGCCACTGCGATAAACTTACAGTAACGAAAATGAGCAGCGCCCGATACAATTTTTTTGTTTTTCGCAGAGATCAGATATGGCGCTTTTTTATATTTTACTTTCGGATGCCCCGATGCAAGGGCCGCCTTTGTCTTCCCAAATCCTTCGCTCTCTACACAGGCAATTGATCCCGGCAGTGTTACTTCCTTTAGATTTTGACACCACCGGAATACACACGAATTGATTTTTTTCATCTTTTTTGGGATCGATACTTTTGTAATGGCGTTACAGTTTTGAAACGCATTATCTCCCATTGTTTTGAGATTTTTACTCCACCGTATCTTTTTTAATCCAATACAGCCGCTAAAAGCCATGTACCCTATCTTTGTTATATTATCCGGAAGATAAATGCTTTCCAGATTATCGCAGCTTGCTGCATATGGCTCATTATATTTCTTATTTTTTGAAAAAATAATCTTTTTCAAATAAGGATTATAGACAATCGGTGCGGACCAGGTCACACTGGATGGCATCTTATAGGTTTCCGTTTTCTTTTGCAGAGGATAGACGATCATATCCTTCATATCCTGACTGTACAGGACGCCATCCTTTGATTTCACATATTTGCTGCCGGGTACTGTTTCGATACTTTCCAGTTTTCTCAACTGTTCTGGCATGGTCGTCAGACAGACCAGTCTCGACCACTCACCTTTTGCCAGCTTCCCCTTATCATTGAGCGGACGTATATTTTTCGGTAAAATTATTTTTTTAATCGGCACCGCCGCTTCATTCTGATCTGGTTTTACAGGATCCAGACCATACTCAAATGGATCTAAATTGATACTGATCACCGTCTTCCCATTTAATCTTTCCGGTACTGTCAGGACAGAAGGTCCATTTGGGGCATTGATCCCCACAATCTCCACACAATCTTTATACTCTTTTAAGTCTATATAAGTATAAGTGACTCCATGATCCACCGCCTGTACAAAGGAAACACTCCCTTCTTTTGCCAGTGCCCTGCTCTCCTTCGCCGGCAGAGCGGAACACACCATGCTAACTGCCATGATAAAGGTACAGACCATCGCTATCATACTATTACATTTTGTTTTTCGTTTCATAATAAATCCTCCCAATAATTAATATTCTCTTTTTCTTTATTCAATTTTAAAATAACTGTGCATCCTTATTATGCACTTTTAGAATAATTTTTCATTTTTTCTGCCAGCGCTTTGGAACCTGCTTTTTCAAGACAGGTATAAAAATTATACAAAAGAAAATCACCTTTATAATTTGAGGATTTACAAAAATCTTCCGCTGATCCCACCGTATTGTTTTTATAATGCGCCAGAATGTTCACTGCCACATCCTTGGCAGCTTCAAATCTTGACTTAACAATCGCAGAGTTATCCGCATAATTATTTGCTTTTCCTTTACTTTTATCTACTTCATGGAACAATCTTCCATACTGCTTTGTCCACACACTGTGTGCAAATACATCTGTTGCCGTATGTATCGCCACACCATAGCCAAAAGCCGCACGATATTCGTTAACTCCGCTAAGAGCCCCTATCGACATATTGGCAAACAGTTTCTGAAATTCCTGATTCGCGTTGTTTGCATTATAAGTTTTCGGATTGCTGTACCGAACCCCCTGTCTGAGATTTACAGCAAATTTTGTACACTCAATGTAGTTGCTGACATAGTTACAGGTTGTCTGTCCGGTTGTCGTCTTAAAATATCCATGCAGACACGGATGATCTGTCATTCCCCTGGTCCCCTGATTTTTCTGATCCGGATAGACAGCTCCCAGTTTCACAGCAGAAATAAGATTGGCATTCGTAGGCTGAGACAAACTGTAACCATTCTTTTCCAACGCATTATCAGCTATTGTCTTATGAGTGTTTTTATCATTGCTTGTAGGATTGCTAAGCCATGATCCGTTTACATAATCCACATCCGTAAATTCCGGTATCGCAGAGTTATTTTCTTCCACATTCTTTCCGTTCTGCTCTACCGACCTCTCTGATATATAGCTCTTTTCAAATTCATTATAAATTTGAAGTGCCTGCTCATAGTCCACCAGACCATTTCCGCATGCCGTCTCTTCCTCACACTGGTTAGCCGCTGTATCCATAAGCTGACGGATAAAGTCAGCCGATTTTGTCAAATCCTTCTCCCAGAGTCTTGACGCCACACCTACCACATGGGGCACCGCCATGCTGGTTCCGTTACAGATCACAACACCATCAAAACTACCCGTTGTTTTGATCTGTTCCGCTGGTGCCACAATCTCTACCTCATCTCCCCGGGCACTGTAATCACATACTGTGCCATCTGGATCTGTGCCTCCCACTGCCATAACTTCCTCCATCGCTGCCGGGTATTCCACCACACCATGATTTCCAGCAGCTGCCACGATGAGGATGCCTTCTTCAGCTGCTTTCCGGATTGCCGTCTCCAGTCCTTCTGACCGTACCGTTGTGCCAAAACTGAGACTGATAATGTTTACCTTTTTTTCGATTGCCCAGTAAATTGCCTCAATGATCCGGCTTACCGGGGCAGATTTATTTTCATCTAATACTCTTGCGGAATACAGTTCTATATCCGGGTTGATTCCTGTGATTCCTTCTCCGTTGTCCTTCGCTGCCAGGATACCGGCGATGGATGTCCCATGTCCGGATATGTCCCAAAACAAAGGAAGAACATTTTCCTCACCAGGTATCAGGTTGATTGATTCTTTTACATCAATATCATTAAAAAGATCTACTCCGGAATCAATCAGTGCCACCTTCACCTTCTTTTTCTTATCTCCTTCATCTTTTGTCCCATCACAACGGATTGCCTGCAGATTCCATTCCTCTTCATCCCCTGCCCGCTTCTGCACTGTTGTTTCTGTCTGATCATTCTCAGAGGATGCCTGCACCATGAGATCCGGCTCTACAAGGGCTACTCCCTTATCATTCTCCAGCACCTTTGCCTGATGGGCTGTCAGTTCCAGTGTAGTGAAACCGGCATCTTTCATACTGTTCTCCCCCAGCTCTGATACGGTCTCCCCCTCCCCATATCTCTGGTCAAGAGCTTCTATCTTCTTTTCCGTATCTGCCTGAACAATGTAAGTCCGTGCCTGTCCTTCTTCCCGTTCTCTTTCCCGGACAGCTCCTGTCACCGTTCCAGTCCCTGCCTGAAATACCATCATCATACAGAGAAAAACTGCCGGTATGTTCCTAAACCAAATTTTTGTCGTCATTTCATACCATCCCTTTCTAATATAATATGTCGTTATTATAATTTATTCCATCTTTTTTTGCAATATTTTTCAGAATCTTTTTTATTCAGTTTTCCCCGTATTTTCGGGCTTTTTCCGCCTAACAGGAACTATAGTTCCTGTTACATTTCATCTCACATATTGATACTATGAAATCTTCCACTATTACAAAAATGTGCCGAACACATATTGACACCCGAAACCTGTGATAAAAAAGGCGGAATTTCTGCTAATACTCCAAATCCCGCTGGTAATAATTTTTATTCTATTTTTTCATCCATACTTCATATCCCGTCAGTCCTGCTGCGGCAGCAATAACTACAATTCCCAGTATGAGGATAATCCTTTTTCCGCTTTTTCCCGTCATACTCTCCTCCCGCAATTATCAATCCATAAAATCCGGCCGGAATATATCTCTGCTTTCCCCAGACCAGTCTGCTCTTTCCTCATTCACGATAGGCGGCACAATGCTTTCTCTGTTGATCCAGTTTTCATAGGCATGTGCTTCCACGCTTTCGATTTCATCCGGGATCTCTGTGTTTTGGCATCCGGCAATCAATCGATTGATATCTGTCTGTATAATGGCATTGCAACCACGCCGGCTGTCATACCAGCGGTTTTTTTCCGATACCGAAATACGCGCCAGGGAATCACATCCAGCAAAAGGAGCCCCTTCTATCTTTTTCACATTTTCCGGGATATCGATTTCCTTTAATTCTTTACAGGCGCCAAATGCATATTCTCCAATACTCTCCAGACAATCCGGCAGATATATCTCTGTAATATTACAGTACGCAAAAGTCCCACCGGCAATGGATCTGATATTGTCTGGAAGAATAACAAGACCGTCTATATTTTGTACGGATTCATAATCCTCCGGATCTTCTTCCTCCCCTGTCTCGGGAGTCGACAACTTCCCTTTTTTAACAATGACGATGCCTTGTTCTTCCAGTTTCTTCCATGGGATAAATTCGCCCTCGATCCGAACATACTCTCCGTTGATAAGATGCAATGGTCCCCGGCGATATACCCCTGGTTCTCTCACTTTATCCTTGTCTCCCTCGATTGTCACCCCGGAAGGCACCGGCTGATCCTGCCCCTGTAGCACTTTTTCAATCCCCGTATATTCCAGATTAACATCCTGTTTTTCCAAAAAAACAAACAATAACAGGAGTATAATGAACACACTACCTATAATCGTACCAGAAATCTTCCATTTATTCTTTGTCATACTCCACCCTCTCTCCTTAGTTCATTGACTTTGCTCCCCAGTATTTGCTGTCTTTTTTATAGGCGGCAGTTCCCTTGTACTCAATATGGGTAATTCCTTCAAAGGCACCACTTCCAATCTTTTTTACACTGTCCGGGATCTTCAAATTTTCTATTTTGCAATCATAAAAAGCATCCATTCCAATTTTTTCTACTCCGCCGGGCACTTTTAAATGTATTACTCCACAACCCGAAAAAGCACCAGCTCCAATATTCTTTAAACTCTCTGGCAGAGAGATCCGGATCAGATCCCCACACCCGGCAAAAGCATTTTCCCCAATATCTTTTACCCCCTCCGGGACAACCAGTTCGCTAATATTGCAATTCCCAAATGTTCCTTTCGCCACAGTTTTCACATCATCCGGCAGCACTACAGCTCCTGTAATGTATTCCATTGCTTTATAATTCCCGTCATTATCATCCATTTCTGTTGACAATATGCCATCCTGTATGCTTACGATCCCCTGCTTTTCCAGTTCTTCCCATGACGTCCAGATATCTTCTGAAACATATCCATGCTCTTCCGTATATTTAAGCGCACTCTGCTGATAAATCCCCGGTTTTGACTTCTCGTGGGATCTCTGTTCCGGTCTCACATAACGTTCTGTTATTACCGGCTCTTTCTCTTTCTGCTCATTTAAGGTTTTCAGACCTCTCCACACTCTATTACCAAGTATTCCTGACACGGATATAACAATTACAGCCCCCAGAATGCCGATTATCTTTTTATGATTTCGTAACACCATATCGAATTTCCCCCCCTTCACAATAACATCGTTATTTTGATATGGCAAGGATAATGAGATGAACGGTCGAAAAACGCGACGAGTGGTAACCCGGCACCGCCCAGGACAGCGAAATGATATCAATCCGGTGATTCGACCTCCGTCCGTATTGTAAACACCGAGGGCAGATCAAAAATGGATTCTTTTAAAAATTCAGGATAAAAACATTCATCCCGCAGCCGCTCAAACGCCAGCCATTCAAAATAATGCCGGCAATTTCCTTCCTGCATGATAAATTTCTTTCCCTTAGCAGGCAGGCTGGTGTGAGACAGATCCATCAGAAAATAGATACACAGTTCATGACAATCCCGATTGTCCTCATCCCATTTAAAGTAAGCCTGGTTGAGCCAGAGTGGACGGACGATGCGGGGCGTTATCCCCAGTTCCTCCTCAACCTCCCTTATCACAGCATTTTCGGCTGTTTCCCCCATCTTTACTCTTCCGCCCGGCAAATAAAAATAAGATGCCCCTTCATCCTTCATCGCCAGAATTTCGCCGTCTTTGATGAGCATGGCACAAACTCTGTAGTTAAATAACATATCATCCGTCTGAAAAGAAATGTCCATAGCCGTTTCCTCCTACAATTCTTTTTTATTGCATTGTACCACAACGCCGGAGACCGGGAAACATGAATTTATCCAGTCTCAGCACAATAACAAAAAAAGATGCATCTGAATGAACTTCAAGTTCTTTCAGGCACATCTTTTTTTCCATTTAAAAACAGATTGTTAAATTCTAAAAATCCGAATTAATGAGCGGTGACCCAAACAATATCTTTGTCACATCTTTTTTCTCATCATAAGAGATCGCCACATTCATATTGATCCATCTGCCGTTCACCTTTTTATACCCGGCAATGCCTGTCGTATAGCCGTAGGCAGTATAATAGTTATTTGCGGGCAGAAAACCGGGTGAGAGAACTTCGCCGCCTCCCAGTGTGCGGAAGATGCGCCGGGCAAGCCCCTTCATTTCATCCTGCGAAAGCCTGCCCTGCACCTCTCCCTGTGTGCAGAGATTTCCTTCTTTCCCGTTTCTGGCGTCGTCATTATGACGATCCGTTCCTTCTTTCGATACCGATATATGATTCGTAGCAAATGCCTGCGTAAAAGCGGTCTGCGAAACATATACCCTGGTTACTATAATCTGAACGAGCACGATCAGCCACAGCACAGCTGCCGCAAAGACCGCCGCCCGAAA
Organism: uncultured Eubacterium sp.; assembly: GCA_910584875.1. Lineage (GTDB taxonomy): Bacteria > Bacillota > Clostridia > Lachnospirales > Lachnospiraceae > Eubacterium_F. Next base: position 30,273 of record CAJUDA010000005.1, on the reverse strand, counting down.
TTTTTTCAGCATATCCTGTTCAGCTCCTTTGCATGATCCATTTTTTTCTGATCATACAATTAGGATATCCTGCCTGCAAAAATTTATACAATTTTCCATTTCTTACGCTTCATATTTTTTAAAGATCACACTCGAATTCTGTCCGCCAAAACCAAAAGAATTGCTCATTGCCGCCTTTACTTCCATTTTGATCGATTTTCCCGGCACATAATTCAGCTTTTCACATTTTTCATCAAGGTTCTGCAGATTCAGGGTCGGCGGCACTGTTCCCGTGCGGATCGCCTGGATGCAGGCGATCGCCTCCGTAATCCCGCCTGCCGCCATCATATGTCCGGTCGCCCCTTTCGTGGACGTCACTGCCATACTGGCAGCATGATCCCCGAATAATTCTACCACAGCTGAAGTCTCGATCGGATCCCCCACTGGGGTGGAGGTCCCATGCGTATTGATGTAATCAATGTCTTCCAGCGCCAGACCCGCGTGTTCGACCGCCTGTTTCATGCAGAATACGGCGCCGATCCCTTCCGGATGCGGGCTGGTAACATGATAGCCGTCCGTACAGTTCGCAAATCCTGCCACCTCAGCGATGATCTGTGCGCCCCGTTTTTTCGCATTCTCTTCGGTCTCAATGATCAGCGCGCCGCCGCCTTCCCCGATGACAAACCCATCCCGGTCCCGGTCAAACGGACGGCTGGCTCCCTGCGGATCATCATTGTTGGTGGACAAAGCATGGGCGGAGGACAGACCAAGGATAAACAGATGAGACAGCGCTGACTCTGCGCCCATGGCAAGTACCGCATCCGCCTGCCCTGACATCAGGAGCATACAGGCGGTACTGATGGCGTCTCCGCCAGACGAACAGGCGGTGCTGACGGTCAGGCTCGGACCGCGGTATCCCTTGGCGATCGCCACCTGTGCCGCCGCTTCGTTGCCGATGATCTTCGGTACAAACCGGGGACTGACTTTCTTATGCTCGCCACGGCTGATGCCGTCCTGCGTCTCCGCGATCGGAGCGATGCCGCCAAGCGCTGTACCCACTACGATACCCATCCGCTCCGGTTCCGCCGCCGGCTCTCCTGCCTGGGCGATCGCTTCCATGGCTGCCGCATACCCGTACTGCATAAACAGATCCATCTCCCGGGTAAGCTTCTTCGGCATATAGGTTTCCGCCGCAAAATCTTTCACCTCGGCAGCGATCTTCACAGGAAGCTCCTCCGTATCAAAACGGGTGATGCGGTCCACGCCGCACCTGCCTTCCGTCAGATTGTTCCAGTATTCTGCCACGCCGATCCCCACCGGCGTGACCGCTCCCATTCCCGTGATCACGAGACGGCTATTCATTGGACTCTTCTTCATGTTCAACCTCATTTCCGTTTTCATTCTCATTCTCATTGATCTCTTCATCCAGTTCCCGGATTTCCTTCCGCCGGATCTTGCCGCTGATCGTCTTCGGCAGCTCCTTCGTGAAATCCAGGATCTTGGGCCATTTATAAGAAGCAATGTTTCTCTTTAATGACTTCATGATCTCATTCTTCAGTTTATCCGACGCCTCTGCTCCGTTTGCCAGCACGATGCTCGCCTTGATCGCCTGGCCGCGGATCGGGTCTGGCACAGAGGTCACGGCACACTCCAGCACATAGGGCAGCTTCATGATCTCGTTTTCAATCTCAAATGGACCGATGCGGTATCCGCTGGACTTGATCACGTCATCCGTGCGCCCCACATACCACAGATAGCCGTCTGCATCACAGTAAGCGGTATCTCCCGTGTGGTAATAGCCGTCATGCCATGCGGCATCCGTCTTTTCCTCATCCCCGTAATATTCTACAAACAGACCATCCGGGATCGTCTCTTCCGTGCGGATCACGATCTCGCCCTCTTCCTCTGTGTCTGCCAGCGTACCGTCCGGCAGCATGATCCGGACGTCATACTGCGGAGTCGGTTTTCCCATGGAGCCCGGTTTCGGCACCGTGCCTGCGAGATTGGCGATCGTCAGCGTCGTCTCAGTCTGCCCAAACCCTTCCATCAGGGTAAGCCCTGTTTTCGCCTTAAACTTCTCGAAGATCTCCGGGTTCAGCGCCTCTCCCGCCGTCGTCACATTCTGCAGGGAAGACAGATCATACTGGTCAAGCTTCAGATGCACCATGACGCGGTATACGGTCGGAGGCGCACAAAACGTAGTGATCCTGTATTTCTCGATCATCCGCAGGATCTCTTTTGCATCAAAATCATCAAAATCATAGGTAAAAATCGCTGCCTCACAGAGCCACTGCCCGTATAGTTTACCCCAGAGAGCTTTGCCCCATCCCGTATCCGATATAGCAAAATGAATCCCATCCGGGTCAACCTGATGCCAGTATCTTGCCGTCACATAGTGACCAAGCGGGTATTTGAAATTATGCGTCGTGATCTTGGGATAGGACGTCGTACCGGACGTAAAAAACATGATCGCCGGATCATCCCCATGGATCGCCTGTTCTCCCCGCGGACGGCGGAAATGGCTGGAAAAATATTTCACTTCTTTGTTAAAGCTGTGCCATCCTTTGCGGCTGGCGCCCACCATGATCTTCACTTTCAGATTGCGGTAGCTTCGTGCCGCCTTATCCACCTCACGGGATACTGAGCCGTCTGCTGTGCACAAAATGGCATCCACATTTCCCGTCTTAAAACGGTAGTCAAAATCCGATTTCAGCAAAAGATTGGTCGCCGGGATCGCCACAGCGCCGATTTTGTGGAGAGCCAGAATCGCAAACCAGAACTGATAATGCCGCTTCAGCACAAGCATGACCCGGTCGCCTTTCCGTATCCCCAGATACTGCAGATAATTTGCCACCTTTGCTGAGTAGCGGGACATCTCATAGAAGGTAAAAGAGCGCTCTTTCCCTTCTTTGGAAATATGGATCATCGCCACTTTATCCGGGCATTTCTTTGCCAGTTTATCCACTACATCATAGGCAAAATTGAAATTCTCATCGTTGGTAAACGCGATATGTTTCAATACTCCGTTCTCATCTTCCTCCACCTGGATAAATGGAGCTGCTACAGCATCGTTCTTGAGACTCATGGATGTCACCCTTTCCTTATTATAATCTGTGCGTTTATTACATATGTGGTTTTTAAAACCACTTCTTAAAGTAAAGATTACATCATGCCCGTTTGTTTGTCAACTGTTTTTATTGAATTTCCGCCTTTCTTATGCTAAAATGGGAGTGCTACACGTTAATCACATATATTTGAATGGAGGATATCGATATCATGTTCAAGATTGTTGAGAAAAAGTCCCTGAACCCTACTGTATCCCAAATGACAGTAGAAGCTCCTCTGATCGCCAGAAAAGCAGAGCCGGGACAGTTTATTATTTTCCGGGCAAAGGAAGAAAGCGAACGGATCCCTTTGACCATTGCAGATTTTGACCGTGAAGCCGGAACGGTAACGATTATTTACCAGATTGTCGGTGCCGGCACAATGGAATTGGACACATTAAATGAAGGAGAATACATTCACGATTTTGTTGGACCTCTGGGAGTTCCAACCCATACAGAAGGTTTGAAAAAGGTTGCTGTTGTCGGCGGCGGCGTCGGCTGTGCCATCGCTTACCCTGTGACGAAAAAACTCCACGAACAGGGAGCGGAAGTACATGCCATCGTAGGGTTCCGCAATCAGGATCTGGTCATCCTGGAGGATGAATTCAAGGCGGCAAGCAGCAAGCTTGTGATGATGACAGATGACGGAAGCTATGGGGAAAAAGGTCTCGTCACGGATGCGCTGGAAAAACTGATCAATGAAGGGAACGAATACGATGAAGTGATCGCGATCGGGCCGCTGATCATGATGAAATTTGTCTGCCTCACAACAAAGAAATATGGCATCAAAACAATGGTCAGTATGAACCCTATTATGATCGATGGAACCGGTATGTGCGGCGGCTGCCGCCTGACCGTCGGCGGCGAGACGAAGTTCGCCTGTGTAGATGGTCCGGATTTCGATGGTCATCTGGTTGATTTCGACGAGGCGATGCACCGCGGAACAATGTACAAAGAATTTGAGGCACATGCCCGCGAGGAAGCCTGCAACTTACTGAAGGAGGGAAAATAATGCCAGAGAAGAACATGGATATGAAGAAATGTCCGATGCCTGTCCAGGACCCGGACGTGAGAAATAAAAATTTTGACGAGGTGGCGCTTGGCTATACATATGATATGGCTGTCAACGAAGCGCGCCGCTGCCTGAACTGTAAAAACAAACCGTGTGTCAGTGCCTGCCCGGTACAGATCGACATTCCGGCTTTTATCGAACGGGTTGCCTGTGAAGATATGGACGGCGCTTTTGACGTGCTTTCCCAGTCCACGTCCCTTCCTGCCGTATGCGGACGCGTCTGCCCGCAGGAAACACAGTGCGAGGGCAAATGTGTGCGCGGCATCAAAGGCGAGCCGGTAGGGATCGGTCGTCTGGAGCGGTTTGTCGCTGACTACCACAGAGAACATTGTCAGGACGCCCCCGCCAGACCAGAACCAAACGGACACAAGGTAGCCGTGATCGGCGCAGGTCCCAGTGGTCTGACTGTAGCCGGTGATCTTGCCAAGATGGGATATAAGGTGACGATCTTTGAAGCCCTCCATCTTGCCGGCGGCGTACTTGTATACGGAATTCCTGAATTCCGTCTTCCAAAAGCGATCGTGCAGAAAGAAATCGACAACCTGAAAGCGATCGGCGTAGATATTGAAACAAATATGGTCATCGGCAAAGTCCTGACCATTGATGAAATCTTCGAGATGGGGAACGAAGCGATCTTCGTCGGTTCCGGCGCCGGCCTGCCACGTTTCATGAATATTCCTGGCGAGAGCCTGAAGGGCGTCTATTCTGCGAATGAGTTCCTGACCCGTATCAATCTGATGAAAGCTTACCAGGATGGAAGCAGCACTCCGATCCAGCACGCAAAGAAAGTGGCTGTCGTCGGAGGCGGCAATGTAGCCATGGACGCGGCCCGCTGCGCCAAACGTCTCGGCTCCGAAGAAGTTTATATCGTATACCGCCGCGGCATGGAAGAGCTTCCGGCGCGTAAAGAAGAAGTCGAGCACGCGGAAGAAGAAGGCATCATCTTCAAAACACTGAATAATCCAGTGGAAATCCTCGGAGACGAGGAAGGTATGGTAAGCGGCATGAAATGCATCGAGATGGAACTTGGCGAACCGGATGAAAGCGGACGCCGCCGGCCGGTAGAGAAACCGGGAAGCGAGTTTACCCTGGATCTTGACTGTGTCATCATGGCGATCGGCACCAGCCCGAATCCGCTGATCCGCTCCACGACGCCGGGTCTTGAAGCAAATAAACGCGGCTGTCTCATCACAAGAGAAGACACTGGCCTGACGACCCGCGACAACGTATATGCCGGCGGAGACGCCGTGACAGGAGCCGCTACTGTGATCCTCGCCATGGGCGCCGGAAAAGCGGCTGCCAAAGCGATCGATGAAGTATTGTCTTCTAAATAATGGCTAATCAAAGCGTCGTGATAAACCGACGCTTTCGACGCAGGGCGAACTTTCCTATATAATAAAAAAGTCTGGCTCAGTCAGACTTTTTTTCTTTCTCAAACTCTTCTGCCACATCGGCCAGAAGCTGACGGATCTGCAGATGCTGGGGACAGATTTTCTCACATTTGCCACAGCGGATGCAGTCCGAAGCCTTTCCATTCCCCACCGTATGTACTTCTTCATAATAATAATCCTGATTCCAGTCCTGATGGATCTTCTTGGCATTATAGCAGGCAAACAGATCCGGGATCAGGATCTCTTTGGGACAGCCGTCGACACAGTAACGGCAGGCGGTACAGGATATCGTGCTCATCCCATGAAAGATGCGGCACACTTTCTCCAGGGCTTCCCTCTCTTCCCCGGAGAGTGGCTGAAGCTCTTTCATGCAGTTCATATTATCCTGAAGCTGTTCCATATTGCTCATACCGGACAGCACCATCATAACACCCTCCTGATCCGCAGCAAAACGGAGCGCATAGCTTGCCGGGCTGCCTCCGCGGAGGTCCTCCAGCACTTTCCTTCCCTCTTCCGGCAGGGCGGCAAGGCTGCCTCCCTTAACCGGCTCCATCACGATAACCGGTTTATCATATTTCCGGCATACTTCATAACATTTCCTGCTCTCTACCGCCGGATCCTCATAATCCACATAGTTAAACTGGATCTGCACCACTTCAATCTGCGGATATTCGATCAGGATCTGCTCGAGCACTTCCGGCCTGTCGTGAAAAGAAATGCCAAAATGCCGGATCTTACCCTCTTCTTTCAGTGCAAGCGCCGTCTCATAAGCCTGGCAGCGCTTATATTTGGCAAACAGATCGGCATTCTGCGCGTGCATCAGATAATAATCAAAATAATCCACCCCGCAGATGGCAAGCTGCTTTTCAAACAGAGGACGGATCTCTTCCTGGCTGTCAAAGCAGGTATCCGTCAGTTTATCCGTCAGCACATAAGAATCTCTCGGATAACGGCTGGTAAGGCACCTCTGCAGCGCCCTCTCACTCTCTCCACCCTGATATACATGTGCCGTATCAAAGTAATGAAATCCATTTTCCATAAAGGCATCTACCATCTCTGAAAATTCTTTATCATCGATCTTTCCTTCATACAACGGCATACGCATGATCCCAAACCCAAGTTTCAACATTATTTTTTCCTCCATTTCTTAAACAGTCCCGTCAACAGTTCCTTTTCATATTGGTTAAAAATCGCCAGCCAGCCAAATGCCAGGAAAATCACCGTATACAGCACGCACTGTGCCAGCAGCAGAAACCAGCCGCCTGTGGGCATCAGCCAGTGGATGCCCGCGCCTGCCGCCGTAACAGGCAGGAGGGGCAGAACGATCTTCCCGATCTCTTTCCAGTATCCCGGGATATCCAGCCCGATCTTTTTATAATAAAACCAGTTCATCGTCGCGATCTGTCCGCAGCAGGTGGCAAATCCGGTGGCACATGCCGCGCCGAAGCCGCCGAAACGCAGGGCAAGCGGAATGCTGAGTCCCACATTGACCAGTGCGATAAAAAAATAGATGATGGAACGAAAACGGTGTTGATTCAACGCCCGCAATACGGAAATCCCCAGATTCTGCGAAAGCGGGATCAGCGCCGGAAGGATTACCACCAGCGCGATCCTGTACGCATCCATCTGGTCTTTTCCCACCCATAAGGAGATAAACTGCCTGCCAAAAATGATAAAACCACTCATAAGGAAGCCGAGCAGGATGAACTGGACTCTCCCGATCCGGCAGAACAGCGCCGAAACCTCTGCCAGATTATCATTCACAGTCACCAGCTGCGTGATCTTCGGCAAAAAGACACCGCTGATCGAAGTTGAGAACTGTTCAAAGTACGAATAGAACTGAACTCCCACCGTATAGGTCGTCACCATGGCACTGCTGCAAAGCGCGCCAAGGATAAACTTATCTGTATTGGAATAGAGCTGGTCGATCACGATATTGAGAAAAATGAAAAAGGAAAAAACAAATACTTCCCGCAGAAGCGCCCGGTCAAACCCACGGAACATAAAACGGATCCGGTAACGGGACGTCCCGTATACCGCCGTGATGAGTTTCAGGGCAATGGAGACCACCGTCGTGATCACCGCCATCATAACCGACTTATATCCCAGAAACAGCGCCAGCAGGATTCCCGCATGTGTCAGGGCAAACGATATAATGTTCACAAGTTTCAGGTAGAAAAAACCCTCATTGGCACTGATGATCGACGAATAGATGCCAAGCGGAAAGGATACGACCAGATTGATCAGTAATATAACAAATATAATCTTTAACTGCGCCGTCTCCGCCGGGGTAAACCCCCTCTGAAACACCAGATCCAGATTAAAGAACAGGACCGTACCGGCGATCAGGGCGATGACGGCGATCCCGGAATACAAAAGCAGAAACATACCGTTCAGCTTCTGTTCGCCCACCTTATCTTTCAGCGCCTTGCACCGGGATACATAACGGATCATCGTCTGGCTGAATCCCAGATCCAGTATGGCAAGAAAGGCAATCGCAGAATTCGCCACTGAATAAACGCCATATTCGCTCTCACCCAGAAACCCCAAAAGGATCGGCGTATAGAAAATCCCCACCGCAAAGGTAAGCGCCAGATATAAATAAGATAATAGTGCTCCCGCTTTTCTCTGATTCATACATACTCCTTATATCCATTTCATTTTGTCTGCTGTCCACAATAGTTATATTATTGATCAAGCAGAGTACGATGTCAAGTCCATCATACAGGGGCAGGGCATTCTCTTATTGATCTGCCGGTTTCAAGGCGGTATCATCCCATCTCTTATCCCCATATCACTCCCCGAAAAAGCATCGTTTGCTTCGTTTGCAAATCCGCCGCCCGAGCATTGTCTGAGATGTCTGCTGTCGTTTTTTCTGACTTTTGACAGCACGTTTGCACTAAGAGCCGCCACGCAACGGTACAAATGCACCACCAAAAATGAATTTCAAATACTGCAGGCAGATGCGAAGCATCTGTCCCATGAGAAAGGCTGTCAAAAATAAATTTATTTGTTTTATGACAGCCTTTCTCATGGGATACGCACCGTTGGTGCTGCCTGCAGGTATCAGTTACTTAGGTGGTGCATAAGGACCGGCGGGCGGCTATGCTGCAAAAGTCAGAAAAAACGACAAGGCAGACAGCGAGTTTTGCGAAGGGCGGCGGAATAATTTTTGCAACCGAAGAAAACGAGTTACTTTTTCGCTGGGAGTGATGTAAGGGATAAGAAGTGGGATAATACCGCCGCTCTGAAACAATGAATAAGGTTATCCTAAAAAATTATTAAGTTTTTATAATATATATTGAAATCTTTTTTTTTCTATATTATAATGTGAATTTGTTATAATAATACCATTGGGAGAATGATTATGAAAGAAAAATACTACACACTATATAGAAATACAATTTTTTATTTTACGCTGGCATTTGCCATTTATACTTTGTTCGGGCGCTTTGCCGTCCTGCATGCACTGGTGGAACACACCGTGAATGCCTTTCTTTATGTTTTTGCCGGTTTCTTTGGTCTGTTTTTGTTTGCCATTGACTTTTTTATCTACCGGGATTTTCGCAAGATGAAGTATTATCCGGTCTATATCGCTTTTATCGTCTGTGCGGCAGTCTCCTCTGTCCTCAATTATTCATATGGCATCACCAGCAACCTGTCTACGCTGGTCTGGCTGGTAGTACAGATGGGGCTTTTTGCCACAATGGGACAGCTTTTTACCAAAAAACAGTATGACCGCTGGCTGACCTTATTTTTCCTGTTTAGCGGTCTGATATGGGGGATCGCCTCCACCGTCTCCCTGTACCAGTATGTCTTTGTCTCCGGGTATCGTGTCTTCCTCAACGAACGCATGATCCGCCAGAGTCTCTATGACAACCGCCTGTTTGGCGTATTTATTGATCCCAACCTGGGAGCCTTTGTCGCCTTTCTGGTGATCTGGGGCATGATCTACCTGATCCGAAAATACACCAGCAAAATTGCCCGTGCCATCGCTGTCCTCAATATTGTCATCCAGCTCTTTTATATCATCCTGTCCGGTTCCCGCAGTACAGAGATCTGCATGATCCTGTCCCTCTCCTATACCATTATCTATCTTTTGATAAAGAGATACCGTCTCTCGTCCCGCAAACCTTCTATGATAATCCGGATACTCAGTTATATCGCCGCTCCTGTCGTGTGTGCTGTCATACTGATCAGCTTCTTCACTCTGTTTAAAACAGGGGCGTCACACTTCGCCAAATGTATGTCACCGGAAAAGCACACGGTAGAAAATGAATTAAAACGGACCGATATTGAGGGAAATGAGTCCAATAACCGGATTGATATATGGAAAGGCTATCTTTTTCTCCTGAAAGATAAACCAGTCTTTGGCGTCTCACCGCGAAACGCTTGGGAGTACGCCGACAGGGAGCACCCCGGCAGTTATATCGCCGAACACCACTATGATGTGCACAATGCCTATATCGCCGTGCTCGCCGGCATGGGGATCGTCGGCTTCCTTGTACTGCTCGTCATGCTGTTTTGTATTCTGAAAACGATACTGCCCCGCTCTGTGGATGCAGCATCGATGGATACCCAGTATTTCTTTGCCCTGCAGATCATCCTCAATATCGCCGTCTTTATCTTCTTTTATCCCGGCATATTCTTCACCAACGGCATTGACACACTGCTCTTCTGGCCAGCGATCGGCTACGCCCTTCAGCCAAAAAAAATGTCGTGATAATCCGACGCTTCCTTCCCTAATCAATAAAAAATACCCCGCAGACAGACTGACGGGGTACGCCGCCGGATCAACGGTGATTCAGCCGTATGATCCTCTGGTATAAATATTTATTGATCTTCAGCATACACATTGAGACTTTCCTCATCTTACCCACATACGGATTTTTCATGATTTCCTTATAATGGTGCCGGAGCCAGGAGAGGATCTCCTGTTCTCCGCCTGCATCATACTGCCCGGAAAGAATCATCTTATCATACACATGAAAATGCGCCCAGATCTGGCGGAACATTGCCTCTTTTGCCAGATCATGTCCGGCAAGCCGCTCATAAATGCGCTTATATGCTTTGATGAGATCCCAGTCCCGTTCCGAATAACTGCTGGACATAAGGCTCTGCTCGCGGTGATTATAATGATATAACGGCTTTGTATCAAAAACTGTGATCTCTGCCCTGCAGAGAGCCTCTGTCACCGCCACCGCATCCTCACCGATCGTCAGATCCTCCGGAAATATGCCAGTCCCGTCCCCTGTCTCCAGTAAATCTCTGCGAAACAGTTTGCAGACCGGTCCCGCAATGGCGATATAATTCATAAGGATCTCCCGGATGGCGCCCTCTCCATCAGTCAGCCTGTATACGGGCTGTTCTGGAAAATTGCGGCTGTGATCGGGATAATCATGCACCAGTCCGCAAAAAGAGCAGTCCGCCCCGGTATCCAATAGCGCCCGGACCAGCGTCTCTACCATCGTTTTCTCGATTGTATCATCGCTGTCCACAAACATGATACAGTCCCCGGACGACCGGGCGATGCCGTCATTGCGCGCCCGGCTTACCCCTTCGTTTTCTTTGTGGTAAACAAACACTTTCTCACGATCTCCGTAAGCATCGCAAATCCTACCGCTGCCATCTGATGAGCCGTCATCAATCAGCAGAAGTTCAATATTTTGATATGTCTGCCCCAGAATACTGCTGATACACGCCTCCAGATATTCCTCACAATCGTACACTGGAACGACGATACTCACCTTTACCTCTTCTCTCAAATCAATGCCCCAGCTTTCTTTTTACCTGTTCTGGATTGGTCGACGACATAAGCGCCGTTTCCTCTGTGATCTCACCCTTCTGATACAGATTCACGATACACTGATCCATAGAGATCATGGACAGGCTGCCGGATGTCTGTATCACATTATCAATCTGGTAGTTCTTGCTGTCACGGATCATGTTGCTGATCGCAGGCGTCATCTTCATGATCTCCACTGCCGGGATCATACCACCGGTCTTTCGCTGCAAAAGCTGCTGGGATACAATACAGTTGAGAACCAGTGAGAGCTGGATCTTGATCTGATCCTGCTGATCCGCCGGGAAGGAATCAACTACACGGTCAATCGTATTTACCGCTCCCTTTGTGTGCAGGGTGGCGATCACAAGATGTCCGGTCTCTGCCGCTGTCATGGCTGTGCGGATCGTCTCTGCATCCCTCATCTCACCGAGCAGGATCACATCCGGCGCCTGGCGCAGACAGGCACGCAGTCCGGTCAGGTAATTATCTGTGTCAATAGCGATCTCCCTCTGACTGATGATGGATTTTTTATTGCGGTGCAGATACTCGATCGGATCCTCCAGTGTAATGATATGCGCCTCTCTCTGCTCATTAATGGCATCAATGATACATGCCTGTGTCGTGGATTTACCACTTCCGGCAGTACCGGATATAATGATCAGTCCATGCTGCATCTTTGATAATTCAATGATCGCATCCGGTATCCCCAGCTGCTTATAATCCGGTATACTGAAAGCCACCACGCGGATCACCGTAGCATGGGACCCCCTCTGCATATAGGTATTGACACGGAATCTTGCCAGATTTTTCATGGCAAAAGAAAAGTCGTCATCCCCGCACTTCAGGAAATGATCTTTCGAACGCTTGGCATAGCTGTAAATCTCATCGATAAAATATGTCGTCTCTGCCGGCGTCAGCTTATCCGAATCATCCATCGGGCGGATCTCTCCATCCACCTTATAGCTCAGGCATCCTCCCGCCACGATAAATATATCCGATGCCCCGTCGGCAACTGCCTTGATCAGCACTTCCTCTAACCCTGTCATGCGTATTCCAAACTCCTTTCCTTATTCCACTATTTCCTCTGTACCACCCCATACCCGGATACTGTCATCTGCCTGCCAGTCGCTGACGTATTCCTTGCGCCATTTCCTGATCTGATAGGAATCCCCATCCACATCGACAACGATGCTCAGCTGCTGATGCTCATCCACCGGACAGGAATACTGGTACTGCTTTCCTTTACGGACCACCCCTTCCGGGCACTCGCCTGTACGGATCCGGGCAAGGATCTCCTCTGCCTGTGTATCCGCCTCATAGTATTTCGTCACTGCATCCAGCGACTTACCCGCCAGGATACTGTCTGCCCTGGCTGTCGAGAGCGACAACAGGGCAAATACGATAAAACACAATACCGCAAATATCGTCAGGATCGAACTCCCTCCCACGGTTGTAAAGGACATCTTTTTCTTTTTCATGACTGTCCCTCCTTCTGCCAGGCGATCTCTATCGCATAAATTTCGTTTCCCTCCTGGTCATCAACAGATACCTGCGCTTTCTGCACATAGGCAGTGTCCTCTGTCAATACGAGCGATAACACCATATCCTCTTCCGGATATGCCGCTGTCAGACCATCTTCTGTTCTCACTGCTGCCAGTGCACCACACACTTTGTCCAGATCGCCCTGGTTTGCCTTGCAGTATTCTGCTACCTGCTGTGCCTTCGTCATCGCCGTGTGGCTCTGTTCTCCATTCCGCGAAAGGCGGTCGGCATAAACAAATGCCTCCAGACACACTGCCGATGCCAGTGCAAATACAAGGATCATGATAATCTGTTCCATCAGGGCTAGGGGCGCTTTACTCCTTTCATTTCCTGTCATGACTCCACCCCGCTTCCACTCCGCAGTGCCACGGAAGCAGTATTTGTATGCCCCTCCGTGTCCACTGTCGTAATCTCTATGACTCCCTCGTTTGACCGGAAAGACAGTCCTTTTGCCTCCATCACAGTGTTTCCCGCCTCGGGTTTAAATTCAAGATCTTCCAATGTAAGTAATTCATAGATGTATCCATTATAATAATAAATGCGGGTGTCAAATTTCTCCCCTTCGATCTCCTGATAGAGATGCAGGGTATCAATACCGTCATCCTCCTCTGCGCTGGCAAAGCCGCCCACTGCCACGCCGTCATAGGTATCATTGTCGCGGATCTTTGCCGTGACATAGGACGTGACGATACGCTTATTGTAGCCTTCGTTATCACGCTCCACCAGCCTCTGATAACTATTTGCCCCCAGTGCGAGCACCGCAACGACCGTCATGGCAAAAACAGCAAACAGAACAAGGACAAATGCACTCTCAATATTATGTTGTTGCTTTCCCCTCATAAATCAGACCAGCCTTTCTCTAATCGTTCTCCATGACCGTGATACTGGGCATCAGATTGGCTCCTTCTATCTCATAAAACACGGAGTATCTGTCCTCGTCAATCTGGATGCCATAATTCTCTTTCAGATACTGGACACTGGGAGGGTATACTCCCTCTGTGGCATAGCAGGTCATGGTCGCCTTGCGGATGGAAGCATCCAGCTGTTTCAGACTCTCTGCCTGCTGCCCGCTCCCCATCTTGTCTGATGCTCTGACAAGGCAGAAAACAAGTGCCGCCAATACTACAAATAGCACTCCTGTCTTTATCACTTTCATATCCAACACCACCCATCTAGCCGATCGAAGACATAATATTGATCAGCGGAAGCATAACGGCGATCAATACGATCCCCACCAGAATCGAAGTTATAATGACGATGGTAGGTTCAATCCTCCCTACCTTTGCCTCGATCAGCGTCTGAACATTGTCTTCCATGCGCCGGGCGATCTCTTCCATCGCCGTATCCGAGGTACCGCTTTTGGCGCCCAGATCCAGAATCCGGCAGTAAGAAGCCTCCAGTATGGAATTCTCCCGGAAGCATTCTGCCATCGGATCTCCCGCTTCCAGCATCTGCAGGCATTTCTCATAACGTCTTTTTGCCCTTGGTACCGTGTCCTGAAAAAGCATTGCCGTGCGGAATGCTTCCTCGGTATTGAGACCGCTCATCATTCCCATCGCCATGGCAGAGGCAAACCGGGACTCTCCCAGTCTGCGCGTGATACCCATATCACCAAACACCTTCTTGTATAAATGGATGATACCTCCACGGAGTACGCTGCTGCAGCCGATCACGATGGCGAGCAGGATCACAGCTCCCAGTACAATGCAGAGCACCGGCATGGCGCTGCCAAGAGCATTCCCCACTTCCAGGAGCAGCTGTGCCGTGCCGCTCATAGTCCCTCCCAGCTGCTCATACACCTGGTTAAAGATCGGCAGTACCTTAACGAGCAGTACAACGATGATCACCAGCATCAGCAGCATCAGGATCACCGGATACAACAGGGCATTGCGGATCTGATTGGTCAGCTGCATCTGCCTGTCATAGTAGGAGGACAATGCCTGGAAGGACTGTTCCAGACGCCCGGAGCGCTCTCCCGTCTCCACCATATCACCTACATATTTAGGGAAGTGCCCTGCCTCGCGCAGAGCTTCCGACAGCGCCCTGCCCTCTCCGAGCATCTGCGCCATCTCCTCCAGCATCCGTTTGTTCTTTTTGTTTGTCTCATCCTCCGACAGCAGATAGAGTCCGTCCTCTGTACTGATCCCGGCATGGAGCAGCAATGCCATTTCCAGACAGAACGACGAAACATATTCACTGCCCAGCGTCCGCTTTTTCATAATCCGTCTCCCCCGTCAATATTCTAGTAGCTATATTGTGCTTTGTAGTTCTTCTTGTTTTCGATATATTTCATGATTGATTTACTGGATTTCCCGGTAGATGCAAAGGTAGGATCCATCAGCTTCCACTTCTTTCCCGATATATAGATGGCGCCTGTGATCCATCCCTTTTTCTTGGAATACACATTGATCCATGCATGGTAGGTATTTCCCGTATAGCCGATCACCAGCTTCGTCGGCACTCCCTGGCTGCGCAGCATCGCTGTCATCACAGCAGCATAATCAAAACAGATCCCCTTTTTCTTTTTGTACAGTGAATTCAGGTTCGGCAGATACCCAGTCTTGACATTTTTGGCTTTTTTATTGTCGTACTTCATATTTTTTATGACATATTTATAAATCTTTTTGACCTTCGCCAGATCATTCTTACACTTCTTTGTCAGCGATGCAGCCTTTTTGACATATTTCGTGGATTTGTTGAACTTCACGTACTGGTTGGGCCGCAGGAACGGGGCAAATTTGCTGGACATCTTTACGTCCACCGACGCTGAACCAACCGTAGCATACGAATCGCCTTTAAGCTGCAGGAATACGGTAATTTTGTAAGTGCCGTTCCCCTCACTCAGCGGCAGTACCTCCTCGCTCTGCTTGCGCAGGGTATAGGTATAGGTACGTTTTCCCTTCTTTACCTGCGCCTTCACGATCTTTGCCGTACTCTGTTTATATTTTACAACAACATATCCATCCTTACAGTTGGAATAATCAATCACACACTGATCGTTTTCCTCTACGACTTCTCCTGTCGCTTTTGTCGGATAAATCACTGTTTTTGCCGATACCGGAGCCGCTGGCAGACAGCCCGCAGATATCGCCAGAGCCATTACCATTCCCATAATTCTCTTCCTCATAGCATAAACACTCCTTTCACAAACAAAACTATAATCATCATAGCACTTTTGGACACAAAAATAAAGTCCCTTTTCTTATTATTAAACCAGAGATATATTATAAAAAAATGTCAATTTTTCCCTTTTCGTTAATGATATCCTCATGCAAATTCATATTTTTTTAATAGGGATTTAATTGACCATTTCACAAAGTCATGTTATTATGTAACCGAAAAGAACAAAATGTTTAAAAGAAAGGGGCATCTACCATGACGAACACAGGTATTGCAAGACAGTTGGACAAACTCGGCCGTATTACTCTACCTATCGAATTGAGAAAAGCTCTTGACTTTGCAGATCGGGAAACATTACAGATTTACACAGAAGATGACAAGATCATTTTGAAAAAAGCGAAGGATCCGGCTGATATTTTTACCGGATCAAAAAAGGATCTGATTGAGTTTGAAGGAAAAACGGTTTCCAGAGACTCGATTCAGAAATTAGCTGAGCTTGCTGGTTTAATTTAATCATATATCCCTTTAGTGTAGGCAGGAGTTCCCCCTAAACTCCTGCCTTTCCTTTTATTTATTACAGAAAAATCATCTTGTGCGGAGCAAAAAACACGAAGTGTTTTTTAGATGGCTGCGCTTCTCAGTCAGCCATTTTCTATCAGCGCCGCATAAATCTCACGCCGGGATACACCGCGGTCTTTTGCTACTGCCTTCATGGCAGTTTTTTTGTCCATTCCCTCTGCCAGATATTTCTCCATATGCTGCTGCAGGGGTATCTCCTTCCATGCCAGCTCTCTCTCCCTGCGCAGCTCTTCCGGATCCGCCCCCTCAATGACCAGCACAAATTCTCCCCGCGGCTCGTGTTCCTCATAATAAGAAACTGCCTCCCCCAGTGTGAAATGCTGTGCCGTTTCATGTTTCTTGGTCAGCTCTTTACAGACAGCCGCCCGGCGGTCGTTCCCCACTGTTTCTGCCAGCAGATGCAGTGTCTTAATAAGACGGTGGGGCGCTTCATAAAAAACAGCCGTGCAGTCCGATTGTTTCAGGCGTTCCAGGACCGGAACCCGTTCCTTTTTATCGACAGGCAGAAATCCTTCAAAGGTAAATCTCCTCGCCTTCATACCAGATAACGCCAGCGCCGTGACTACTGCTGAGGCGCCCGGCAGGGACGTGACCTCCACCCCGGCTTCATAACAGGCACGGACCAGGTCCTCTCCCGGGTCAGAGATCGCCGGCGTACCGGCATCTGTCACCAGCGCTATGTCCTCTCCCTCCAGAAGCCTTCTGACAAGAAGCGGCGTCTTTTCCCGTTTATTATGTTCATGATAACTGACCAGAGGCGTACTGATCCCGTAATGGTTCAGAAGCTTCACTGACTGTCTCGTATCCTCCGCTGCGATCACATCCACTTCTTTTAAGATCCGCAGCACCCGCAGGGTAATATCCTCCAGATTACCTATGGGTGTCGCGCACAAATATAATGTACCTGCCATCTATCTATCCATCCCTGTTAATCATAATATAAACGTCTTACCTCATCCGTGTATACGTTTTCCCTTTCATATACGACCAGCGGCTTCTCCACCGTGATCCGGGGATTGCCGCCCCTGACCCCCTCGATCAGCACCATATTTGGTTCTTTGTCGATATAGGGATATACAAGCCGCATCCGTTTTGGCTCCAGCCTGTGCGACACCATACAGTTGATGATCTCCGCCAGCCGGAACGGCCGGTGTACCATGTAGAAATGTCCGCCCGGTTTCAGCACTCTCACCGCGCTGTCAATAAACTGTTCCAGCGTACACCGAATCTCATGCCTTGCCACCGCCTTGTGGTCCGTTTCACTGAGCAGTCCGTGGGACTGCACAAGATAAGGCGGATTACCGGTCACCACATCGAACACCGCCGCCCCAAAAAGTCCCACGGCTTCCCTGATATCCCCGTTTATGATACTGACCCGGCCAGCAAGACCGTTCCCTGTAACACTGCGGGACGCCATATCGGCAATATCCGGCTGGATCTCCAGCCCGGTAAAATGCCTGCCTTTTGTTTTCCCTGCAAGCAGGATCGGGATCACTCCATTTCCGCAGCCAAGATCAAGACAGTCCTGTCCCTCCCGCACACGGGCAAAG
Organism: uncultured Eubacterium sp.; assembly: GCA_910584875.1. Taxonomy (GTDB): domain Bacteria; phylum Bacillota; class Clostridia; order Lachnospirales; family Lachnospiraceae; genus Eubacterium_F. The sequence continues at coordinate 12,151 of CAJUDA010000005.1, read as the reverse complement.
GCACTGAGCAATACGGCATCCATCCCAAAACAGAACCAGGACGGATTCTGAATCAGTTTCAGACCGTCCCGCTGCAGATCATCGACCCGCTCTCCCTCTCTGAGTATATCTTCCCAGTCTGGCAAATCAGTCATCGAGCTTTGATTTTCCTTCCTTTCTCTCCATCGCTTCCAGTTTCTTTAATTCTTTTTCATGCTTTGCCTGGATCTTCCCTTTCGGTCCACCCGTTTTGAATTTCAATTCCTCAACGGCATAATCCCGGACTTCCTTTTCATCATTTTCCAGCATGACGATCACTTTCACGCGCTGTTTGAGGACGCTCACACTCTGGACCTCGCCCGATAGTCCTTCCGGTGTTTTGACACGGGTTCCGACATTGGGCAGATGGCTGTTTAATTCTTCATATGCCTCTTCTTCATTTTTCAGGCAACACATCAGCCTGCCGCATACCCCGGAGATCTTCGTCGGGTTTAGGGACAGATTCTGCTCCTTCGCCATCTTGATGGATACCGGGACAAATTCGGACAGATAGCTGTGACAGCACAGTGGTCTGCCACAGATGCCGATCCCTCCCCGGATCTTTGTCTCGTCCCTCACACCGATCTGCCGCAGCTCAATTCGGGTCCGGAACACGCTCGCCAGGTCTTTGACCAACTCACGGAAATCAATCCGTCCGTCCGCCGTAAAATAAAATAAAAGCTTATTGTTGTCAAACGTATATTCTGCATCAATGAGCTTCATTTCCAGACCGTGTTTTGCGATCTTTTCCAGGCAGATCTTAAATGCCTCTTTTTCTTTTTCACGGTTTTTGCGCTCCGTCTCTTCGTCTTTTGCTGTCGCCACACGCATGATCCCTTTGAGCGGGGCGACGATCTTTTCTTCCGGCATCTCCCGGTTCGGGAGAACAACGGTACCGATCTCTACACCTTTTGCCGTCTCTACAATGACGTGCTGGTTTCGTTCCAGCGTTACATCGCCCGGATCAAAATAATATACTTTGCCCGCCTGACGAAAACGCACTCCGATAATCGTCTTCATTTTTTACCCTTCTTCCTTTACAGTCAATAGCATCAGTTCCATCGTGACATCAAAACTCACATTTGCCTTCAGACGGACCTTTGCCTTCTCAAATGCCTGTAATATTTCTTCTATCTTTTCATAACTCCTGTTACTGGCTTCCCTCATAATATGTGACGACTCTTCCTGAAATAAAAGAACATTCAGATTCTTTGTCGCCTTGAACAGCAGGACATCCCTGTACCACAGAGACATCAGGTCAATATAATCCCTCACTTCATCCTTCCTGGTACCAAGATCCTTGATCAGCGCCAGCATTTCAGACAGATCCATCTGCCCGACATTGTGGAGCAGGGAAAGGATCTTGTCCTTTCTCTCTATGAAGTCCTCGGACCTCGCATAGCGGACCGCCTTGCCAATATTGCCCTGGGCAAAGGCAGCGCTTGCTTTTGCAAGATAATCCGGCACCTGGCACTGTATCCGCAAAAATTCCTCTACCGTCGCCGTACTCAGCGGGCGGAATTCCAGTGTCAGGCAGCGTGACTGGATCGTGGGAAGCAGTTCGCTGATATTACTGGTAAGCAGTATCACCACACCATATTCCGGCGGTTCCTCGATCGTTTTCAGCAGTGCGTTCTGCGCCGCCTCTGTCATTTTCTCCGCTTCCGGCACAATGTATACCTTATAGGGACTGGAAAATGGTCTGATGTCCATCGTATTACACAGCTTCGCCCGGATCTCATCGATGCCGAGGCTTGCTTTTTCCCTGTTTACCCATATGATATCCGGCTGGTTGCCGGACTCTGCCTGATGGCAGGACACGCAGGATTTACATGGCTTCTCCCCCTCACCCTGGCACTGCAGCCCGGCGGCAAAGGCCGTTGCCACTGCCTCCTTGCCGACTCCGACATCCCCCTGGAATATATAGGCATGAAACGGTTTCCGGTCCCGTATCGCCGCCTGTAAATGTTCTTTGATCTGTTCATGCCCCACAAGTTCTGAAAATGTAAACATACCCCTGCCTCCCATCTCTGTCAGGTCATGATATCCAGGAGAAGCCCCCGGATCTCATCCACCTTATCCAATATCGCCAGAGCATCCTTTTCTTCTTTGATCAGTTCCTCTGCCAGTTCATCCAGCGCCGCATCCACTCTCTTGATCATGCCGTATACACGATGCCTTCCCCTCCGGTCCAGGAAATTTTCACGGCTGAATTTATGGGAACGGTTCACGATCTCGTTCATGAAATCTTTGATCAGACGCCGGTAATGTTTCATGTCACGGACGTCCATCTTCTTTCCAAGCTTCTTCCCCTGCATCGTGATCTCTTCCATCATCAAGCTCAGGCGCTCCTGCAGTCCGGCATCCTCGATCGAACTCATCAGCGTGAACTTAAAGTCCTCCCCGGTATCCTGCGTCTGCGTTGTCTGCGTCGTCTGACTGACCTGCTGCATATTATCTACACGGATATCCATTGCGTCACCCCGCTAACTTACTTAATCTTTTTTCCATCATATCACTTTTGGGCTGTTTTATCTACTACTTTTTTCTTTCACAAGTATGTTTCCCCGTCATGATCTCACAGATTTCTGCCATTGCCTGTTCCCTGTCCTCATTTCGTATGGCCTCTGTAATACCGGCGCGTTCCAGGTTTTCCTGTGAAAAATCCTCTTCATCAGCGAGATAGCGACGGCACACCTCTGCCACACAGGGATGCTCCTGCTGTCCCTCACGCGCCAGAGACCGCTGGATCCGCACCATATCCGGCACCTGGATATACAGCGGCACGACATGATCCGCACCATAATACGCCCGGATCTTCTGATATCCTTCCAGCGTCGAGATCAGGCAGTAATCCCCCCGTGCCAGATCGATCTGTCCGTCATCTGCTGTAAAATAATACCATGGTCCCTTCACTGTCTCATAACAGCGGTACTCCACGATCTTCCCCTCCCGCTCCAGCTCCCGGAACCGTTCTTCTGTAACAAAATGGTATTCTTTTCCTTCCTCTTCTCCCGTGCGGACCGGCCGGGTTGTATACGGCGTCACCGGAAGAAGCGCCGGAAAACGCTCCATGACCTGATGATACAGGGTATCCTTTCCGGCTGCACTTTTTCCCATAAAAACATATAATTTCCCCATGCCAGTCAGCTCCTTTTTACATTTTGCATATGCGTATCCTTTTTCCAGTATCATCCTGCAGTCCCATAAGATTCAGGCCTGCTTCCTGTGCCTGCCGGATCCACTGCAGCACCTCCTGTGTGATCTCCTCTCCCGGTACGAGGAACGGCACACCGGGCGGGTAGATAAACGCATATTCTGCTGATATCTGTCCCAGACTGTCTGCGAGGGACACGCTGCGCCATGGGCCGTGCACTGCCTCATACAGACCCTTGCGCTTTTTCCCGGCAGGGAAAACTGCCATTCCCGTTTTGTTTCCCGGCGCCTTTTTTCCAGACTGCCACAGGTCACGGTCAATCTCTGCCAGCGCTGCCGAAAGCCGTCTCCACCCTTCTCTGGTATCGCAGACACTGGTCATGGCAAGTACATACCCCGCCGCTTCCAGTTCCAGCTGGATCTGGTATTTATCCCGGAGAATCCCGGATAATCTGCTCCCGGTCAGACCACCGCTCTGGATCACCAGCTTCGTCGGATCTTTCCCGTCATGCTCCCACAGCGCCAGACAATTCCATTCTTCTGCCTGCCGGCAAAATGTCCGGCAATTTTCCTTCAGTTTCAGAAAGCCTTCTCCGCCATCCCGCTCTATCCATTCCATACACTGCGCCGCGCCCGCCATCAGGACATAGGACGGACTGCTTGTCTGATAGATATCCAGATACCGCATGACCTGTTCCGGGTCCACCCGGTCCGAACAGCGGTGAAGCACTGCCGTCTGAGTCAGGGCCGGCAGTGTTTTATGCAGACTCTGGACAACGAGATCCGCTCCCTGCCGGACCGCCGATTCCGGGATGTCCTGCCAGAACTGATGTCCTCTGGCCAAGTGCGCCCCATGTGCCTCATCCACGATCAGGGGAATGTTTTTTTTACGGGTACAGGAAGCGATCCCCTCAATCTCCGATACTACCCCTTCGTAAGTCGGTGACGTCACGACGACACACGCCGCCTCCGGGTGGCTTTCCAGTGCCTCATCCACCTGCTCCCGGCGGATGCCCAGACTGATCCCTGTCTCCTCGTCGGTCTCCGGGTACAGGTACACCGGATCCAGATCAAGCAGATCGACAGCGTGATAGACGGAACGGTGGCAGTTCCGCCCCATAAGGATCGTATCCCCCCTGCGCACACAGGCAGAAACCGCCGCCAGCACGCCGCAGGTACTGCCGTTTACCAGAAGCCAGGACTGCTCCGTTCCATATATCCGCCTTATCTCATCCAGCAGTTCCCGGATGATCCCCTGCGGATGATGCAGATCATCCGTCCCTTCTACTTCCGTAACATCCCACCGGTAAGGATTTTCCATCTGCAGAGCTTGGTTTCTCTTGTGTCCCGGCATATGCATCGGATAGATCCCGGATGCACAGTAAGACTGCAGACTCTCATATAAATTCACAACGGCACCTTCTTTTTTATAGCCCCTTGATCCGGCGGCTGTCCGTCATGTGCCTTCCACTGGCACTCCATCATCCGCATATCCGTAAACACTGCCTTAAAGGAGGAATTTTCGGGAGAGCAGGCATAGATGCCAAACCGTATCTTGTCCTTCCCCTCATGCATATGACAGATCCGCATCTGCTCAAATGCCTGTCCATCCGAGGAGCACTCGATGCAGTAGTCATCCTCTCTCCGGCTCAGCCGGAACCATATGGATTTCACCGAAGCGGCAATGGCTGTCGTCGCCCAGTCCGAGTACCCGTAATTGGTGACAACGCTCCCCAGATGCTGGTATTTTTTGTTTACATATTCCACGGATCCCTTGAGCCAGTTTACACTGTCCAGATACATGACGATCCCACACTGGTCAAACCGGCGGTGGCTGTCCCGAAAGTCAGTCTTCACCACAAAACTGAAATATTTTTCATCCGTTTCCATCTGAAACACCGGCGCATTATCATTCTGGAAATGATAGTAGGTCCTCTGCCACAGATCTGTAAATGGTTTTGTGACGATCTCGATCTTGTCCTCCGCAATTTTAAAGTTTGCGGGCTGCCTTGTCCATTTAAAATCTTCTAACTTCATTATAACACCCATGCCTTTCCAGCACCTGCAAACCTGAATGTGCATGTAATGCGCTATGCCGCAGGCACAATATCTGCGTAACGTAACAATCAACACTTACTCAAATAGTAACATATTACGGCACGATATACAAGGAAAATGCGATACGGTTCAGGCTCTGAAAACACCGAAAAACTTTCAGCAAATTTTTTCACCTATTGTTCCTGTTGATTTCTTTCATTTTTTAGATGACTATGGTAGAATAAGAAAAGGAATCAGGTCTGTGAGGACAAGAAGGAAGGGAAAGATATGTTAAGACTAAAAAAGAAATTAATACTGATATCAGTTTTTGTTTTGCTATCAATTTTACTAACAGCAGGTTATTTCTATTTCCATTCGCCCAGGACTCTGGCTGATGTAGTGGGAAGTCAGTTTATGGAACCGGATCAGATCATAGTTTTGAACGGCAATAATGGAAACCGGAAAGAACTGGAAGTTACTGATAAAGAGGAATTGTTGCTTTTACTACAGAAAGCAACAATCCAGAATATCGAATCCATAGATTTATCAAATGGCTATCTGGGTTGTCTTGAATTTATCAAGGGTAATGACTGGTTCAGCCTTACCACCGATGGGGATCATTCCTTCACAATAAATGATTCCGATCACAGTAAAATGATTGTATATTATCTTGATAAAGAAAATGGGAAAAAGATAAATAATATAATGGAACGCTATTATTTGTAACAGTAAAGGGGATATACTTTAGATGACAAAAAAGAAAATCTTCTCTATATCATTGCTTATTTTATTAACCGGCGCTGCGCTTGCGATCTATTTTTATTTTCGCCCGCCCAGGACTCTGGGTGATGTAGCAGGACACCAGTTTATGAAACCGGATCATATATTTATTTTGAATGGTGGTACCGGAGAGAGAAGAGAATTAAAAAACAGCGAACGCACTGAAATACTGGGACTATTGCAAAAGGCTGAAATACAAAACATAGAATCAATCGGCGCATTTGACGGTTCCACATATATACAGTTAATGAAAGACAATGATAGATTTACGCTGTCCATAGCAGGAGAATATTGTTTCAGAACAAAAGATCCAGATGATACAAATCAAATGATCTTGTATCATGTAGACAAAGACAGCTATCAAAAGATTAAAAATTTAATGGGATTCTGGCAGGAAGATCAATAAAATAGCAGTTTGAAGAAAGCACCAAATGATCTTATATCGTCATTTGGTGCATATCTTATAAATTCCGTCCCTGATATTGTATTGTTACCACATAAACGGTTTTGTGCAATTCGTCAATGTGGAAAATTATCTTGTATTTATCCAAAATATTTTTTCTCCAATTCTGCAAAAACTATTTCTGCATCAACTGCTTCTGCTCCGTTGGCAATTTCCTGTTCAGACTCGAAAATAGCTTGGTCGATGCGGTTCATTCTTGCAAATTTATCATACAATTCGCTACTCATTACAACCAAATCACTATATCCGTTTTTGGTAATAAAAATAGGCTCCTGTTCCTTGTGTGCGATGTTGGAAATCTCAGTTGTATTGCGTAAATCCTTAATAGGCATAATAAGTGGCATAATTTTTCGCTCCTTTCTTTGCATAATTATAGCATAATTATGTTCACGCAGCAATAAGAATATGCCATCTGATAAAAAATATTGCATTGATCTGTCCCGTGTGCTATAATTGCCATTATTAAATCAAAGAGGAGAATAGTATGAACACATTTTATAATAACAGCTTAAGACGCAGAGAAAGAAGACGTAAGCTCTTGTAATCATTGTTTTCCGCATGGTTACAAGGATGTACGTCTTGTTTCTGTGCGGTTGCTGTTTATAAAATGTTGCAGATACAGAACCGTAATAGATTTAGCAGAAGCTAATTCCATTGCGGTTCTTTTTTATCCATTAACAAATAATCAGAATCAATGGAGGTTGCTATGAAAAAGAAAATATGTCAGTATTTATCGGAAGTATTAGTGGAAATGCCGGAAGAGGAATTATTGAAGATAATGGAAATTCCACCAGAAGAAAAAATGGGAGATTTCGCATTGCCATGTTTTATTTTGGCAAAGAATATGCATAAAAATCCACTGCAGATTGCATCGGAACTGGCAGAAAAGTTAAATGAGCAGAAGGATGAACTGGGGATTGAAAAAGCAGAGAATGCAGGGGCCTATTGTAATATTTATTTGAAAAGGGATTTGTTTGTCAGGAAATGTTTTGAGATACTAGAGAAAGACAAGTATGGGGTATCACAGATTGGCATCGGAAAAACGGTATGTATGGATTATTCATCTCCAAATATCGCAAAGAATTTTCATGTAGGGCATCTGCGCACTACTATAATTGGAAATTCGTTATATAAGATTTATCAAAAATTGGGATATGATGTGGTGCGGATCAATCATTTGGGTGACTGGGGAACTCAGTTTGGTAAGTTGATTGTGGCATATAAATTATGGAGCAGTGAAGAACTGGTAAAGAAAAAAGGGATAGAAGAATTACTGCGTATCTATGTGAAATTTAATGGCGAATCCAGGAATAACGAAAACTTAATAGCAGAGGCGCGTGAATGGTTTGTGAAGATGGAACAAAATGATCCAGAAGCACTGGAGCTTTGGAACTGGTTCAAAGAAATCAGTATGGTTGAATTTGAACGTATCTATGATTTGCTTGGAATATCATTTGATTCTTATTTGGGAGAGAGTTTCTATCGTGATCAGGTGCCTGCTTTGGTAGAGAAGTTAAAAGATCTGGGGATTTTAGTCGAAAGTCAGGGTGCAAAAGTAATCGACCTGAAAAAATATAATATGCCGCCATGTCTGATTACAAAAAGTGATGGCGGTTCCATATACCACTCTCGTGATCTTGCCGCAATTCTTTATCGTAAGGAGCAATATCATTTTGAAAAATGCTTATATGTGACAGGGTTGGAACAGTCACTTCATTTCAAACAGATTTTTACAGCGATTGAAGTGATGGGATATGACTGGAGTAACAGTCTGATTCATGTTCCATATGGTTTAGTGAGTCTGGCAGGAGAAAAGCTTTCCACCCGGGGCGGTAATATTATTTATGCCGAAGATATTTTGAAAGAGGCAATAGAAAGAGCTTACCATGCAATTATAGAAAAGAATCCCTCTTTGGCAGATAAGGAAGCAACGGCGAAAAGGGTTGGTGTTGGAGCCATTATTTTCCATGATTTGTTTTATCAGCGAATTAAAAATGTTGATTTTTCCTGGAAAGAGATATTTGATTTTGATGGAACAACCGGACCATACGCGCAATATACGTATGCGCGTGCCAGGAGCGTGTTGCGTAAATATGGAAAAACGATAACGAGTGAGGGAATAGATTTTGGAACTTTAACAGATGATGTATCCTATCACTTAGTAAAAGTGTTGGCCGGATATGAAGACGCGGTTGTTAATGCAGCAGAGAAATATGAGCCATCCATAGTAGCAAGGTATGTGATCGCATTAGCAACAGCCTTTAATAGGTTTTATCATGATTGCACTATTTTACAGGCTGATGAAAAGGAGAAGAGGGCACGTTTGCTTTTAACGGATTTCGTGCAGAACATATTGCGCGAGGCATGTGGGCTGCTGGGTATGGAATGCCCCGATGAAATGTAGTTCATTGCACTTGGCTCAATGGCGCCTTCTAATTGGCGCCGTTGAGCTAAATCTGCCTCCTGTTCATAACAGGAATACTGACAGCAATGCCTATAACGTTAAATGCCATGTTGATTATGATCGCCTTTATGTAGGAGTCTATCCCCATAATTCCATTTAAAAGAGAACCCGAATCCATCAACATGGCAGGCGAATACGGCTTTATCTCTGGTATCATACAGAACAGATATGCCAGCAATACCGCTCCCCCTGTACACAGGGTAACTCCTGTATTATCCTGCAGCAGCACTGAAAACAGAACAAGAAGGCAGATCACCCACACACCGAAGAGCCACCACACTGCAACTGCGGAAAAGAGATTGGGAACAATGCTGTTATCCCAATAATAGGCGTTGTAGGCATAAGTGATGCCAGAGCAGAGTCCGTAACCGAATGTCCAGAGCAATAACAGCAGCAGCATTTTCGCCAGAACGACCTTGTATCTTGATAATCCCTTTGCCAGCACAAGAAGTAATGTCCCTGATTTGTACTCTCTGGTGAAGATACCGCTGAACATCAATATGAAAACAATAAGAGCAATGGGGATATTTTTGAAAAACTGTGTCCATGAGGTCATCGCATCTACCCGGATCTCTGTAAACGCAAGCCCATAATCTGCCATTGTTTTGGTAAGCATCCACGGCGTCAGTTTCGCGATCACAGGATTCATGATACCAAACAGCACAAATATTACTACAATGATAAGGAGTCTTCCCGAGCGCCTGGCATCCAGGAATTCTTTTTTCAATAAGGCTGAAAAAGCTTTCATTTTGTCACCTCCAAAAACAGAGTTTCGAGACCTGATCCGTCCAGTTCTGCAACAGGTCCCTGTGCAGCGATTTTTCCACTGTTTAAAAAAGCAGCTCCGGTACAGATCCGCTCTACATCCGCAAGTATATGTGTGGAAAAAAGCACGGTTGTCTGCTCTCTTACCGCAACAAGAAGCTCCAGGATTTCCTTTCGTCCTGCGGGATCAAGCGCCGACGTTGGTTCGTCGCAGATGAGAAGCTTCGGGCGGTTAAGAAGCGCCTGTGCAATCCCCAGCCGTTGTTTCATACCTCTTGAAAATCCTTTGATACGGCTGCATTCCCGTCCTATGCCGACCAGTTCCAACAATTCTTTGATTCTCGCCATCGTATCATGCCTGCTCATCCCGCAGACGGCTCCGCAAAACATCAGGTATTCTGTCGCCGTCATATAGGAATAAAATTCCGGTACATCCGGCAGATAGCCGATGTGCCCATTGGTGCTGGTCTGCCCGAAGCGCACCCTTTCTCCCATCACATAAATTGCTCCACTGTCTGGTTTCACAAACCCAAGAACCGTCCTCATCATTGTAGTCTTTCCTGCGCCATTTCTCCCGATAAGACCGAAAATACTGTGTTCCGGTACAGACAGATCAAGTCCGCAAAGCACTTTTCTGCCTCCAAAGCTTTTTTTCAGATTCTGTATCTCTAGCACATCCATATCAACTGTCCTCCTTTCCGAGTAAAAAGTACAGGACCGGCCCAATAAAATTCATGCCGATAACCGTGACCGCAAGCCATAGCGTACGGCTGCCTCTTTTATAGCTTTTATGCGTCAGTATATGAAAAATTGTATAGCCCAGAAGAACAAACTCTGCTATTACCAGTGGTACCAAAAACGGTAGAAATTCCATTATCTCATCCATTTTTTCCTCCCTCCTTTCCGTAGGTTTCCACGCAGAAACCTTTATATCCACATGAGACACAGGTCAGTTTTCTGAGCGTGGGGGTATGCTTTGCCCATAACATTTCTTTAAATCCCGGCTTAAAGCTCTCATGGCACTGCGGACAGATATAGGTAACTCTTTTGTAATAATATCTGATGATCCAGATGGTATACGGAACAGCAGTTAAAACATAAACGGCAAAGGGCTGCCATAGCCCGGCGCCAATCCACAAAATGACAGCCGTCCACTGAATAATATTCAACGGAAGAGCCGTAATCAGCAAAATCGCGTGCAGCCGCCGCATTTTCTTTTTCTGTTCCATCACATAAGCGATATCACCGATTGATTCAACCGAGAAATTCTCCACGTTCTTCACCTCCCGCCGGATCCCGCCAATCATATCCAGTTTTGCCTGCTTCTCACTGATTTCCTTTTGAAGAAGCTGCTCCTGCTGTTCAAGCAGGACAGAAATAACACTGACCGGGTCATCTTCCGTAAGCAGCTCTCCTATATTTTTGATCGAAATACCAACATCGCGTAAAAAACAGATGATCTTCATCCTCTTTACGTCGTCCTCTGAGTATAACCGTCTGCCGCCCTCCGTCAGTTCACTGGGCGTCAGGATCCCGCGGGTATCATAATACTGCACGGTCCTGACAGATACTCCGCAGAGCTTTGCCATCTCTCCCGTTGTGTATTTTGACATGGCTTTCACCTCCTGTGCCCTTATTTTACTTCATTACGCAGCGTTACATGCAATACCTTTCGCAAGGTTATTTTTATTTTTTTGCTTTCTTTTTACAGAAGAAGGAAAGGAGCGTCCGAAAACGCTCCCTGCCTGTCAGATATATAAATCAAAAACCATACCTTTTCAATAATTTTTCAAATTCTATATCCGATGAAAAAGATTCAATATACTTTTCCATGATACATGCCCTGTCTCCTTTAATGATGGTCTTAAGCTTTGCTTCCGGATCTTCAACTTTTTTATACCATTTCTTATATGCCTTCACCCCTTCTTTCGGAACAATAAGAAAACAGCCTGCGGAGACTGGTATCTCTTTCCCTTTCATTTCTGTCTTGGGCGGGGTAACGGAAAGAAATTCTATGGCGCCTCCTGATTTTACATTTATCCCTTTTACCAGACACTGGTTCGTTTTGAATGCCTTGAAGCCTGCCGGGATAACCAGCCGTTCAATCTCTTTTCCCACCTGCGAATGGACATCACTGATGTAACGAATCTCTTCCGGCAGGGTCATGCTTTTTTTCGTTCCCACAATCACAGCCAGTATTCCAGTCACCCTGTAATAAATACAATTGTTTTCCTGTGCCAGGAAGGGATTATTTCTGGCAACCGTGACACTTTTGATCCGGCTGGTTTCACTCAGGTGATAATCCCCTTCATCTAAAATGGCATCATCATCCAGTTTTTTCAGGGTAGAAGGCAGGCGGACAAACCGGATCTTCGTGATATGGGTGGCATTGACTGCCCCGGTAGCGATCCTTGTGATTCCCTCTGGCACCACCACCGTTTCCCCTGTCACAAAAACCTGATACAATG
>CAJUDA010000004.1:117960-136675 GCA_910584875.1 uncultured Eubacterium sp. | reverse complement strand
AGATGGTGCAAAACAATCCGAAAATTATTTTGAAACAGCTCCACGATGGATTTATCATTATAGCCCCCCCCGGGAGTATGATAAATGTGTTATACATATTGTTATATTAGTAATGTGAAAGTAAAAAATGTATTGCATAAAAACCATGAGCCGGTGTTCTGTAAAGAACAACGGCTCATGGGAATCTCTGGTTTAGTCTTTATCATTTAACTCCAGGTAGAAGTTCAGGTAGTCCGTCCGTTTTTCCTTCGTAGCGGAGATGGCAGAACGGGGATGGCGGTTTGTCTGGCCTGTCAGAAGATAGGGAATATTATATCCCCATTCTACACCCTGTTCTTTGATCAGTTCCATCTGTTTTTCCATAAACTTCAGAAGTGGGATAATATCATATTTTGGATTTTTGAGGAACCCGAGCAGCTGCTCGCTGGCGCAGTTCCCGGCGCCTCGTCCCATACCACATACCGTGGCGTCCAGATAACTGACACCGTGTGTCAGTGCCGTGATGGTGTTGGCGAAAGAAAGCTGCTGGTTATTGTGGGCATGGATACCGACATATTTTCCAAATTTTTCTGCCGTCTCCAGATATTTTTCTGTCAGCACTTCGATCTCTTCCATATACAGGGCGCCATAGCTGTCGACGATATAAATTCCGTCTGCCGGACTGTTCCCGATCATCTCCAGCGCCTCGCTGATTTCCGTTTCCCTGGCATTGGAGATTGCCATAATATTAACCGTGGTCTCATAACCAAGATTGTGGCAGTATTCTACGATCTTAAGGGCGGCAGGAATGGTATTGATATAAGTAGCGACCCGGATCAGGTCGATCGCGCTGTCTGCCTTATTGATGATATCACGTTTATAATTACATCTTCCCACATCGGCCATGACGGCGATCTTCATATCGGTATCGTTATCGCCTACGATACGGCGGATCGAATCTTCTTCACAGAATTTCCACTCCCCGAAAGCGTTTTCATCAAAAATGTCTTTGGAAGCTTTGTATCCAAATTCCATATAATCGATACCTGCCGCCGCATTGGCGCGGTATAATTCTTTTACAAATTCATCCGTGAACCGGAAATCATTGACGAGTCCCCCATCGCGGATTGTTGCATCGACCACTTTGATATCTGGCCGGAATGAGAGAAGAGATCCTTTTTTTGCCATCTTCAACTACCTCCTTATGTATCGGTAAAAAACGAAACAAATAGTATTATATCAGAATTTTGGGAGAAAGAAAAGCATTTCTTGTTGCTATTTTTCTGGTAAAAGGATAAAATAATATGAGTATGAAGTTTATATGCGGTTGACCATAAATACAAAAGGTGCTACAATAATGCGAGGAATGCACTACATATTAGGAGGATATCAAATGGATTACAAAAAAGCGGGAGTTGACATCGAGGCAGGGTACAAAGCAGTATCCCTGATGAAAGAACACATTACATCGACCATGAGACCGGAGGTTCTGACGGATATCGGCGGTTTTTCGGGTGCTTTTTCCATGAAGAATTTTGCAGGGATGGAAGAACCGACGCTGGTTTCCGGGACGGATGGTGTCGGAACAAAACTGAAACTTGCCTTTCTTCTGGACAAACATGATACCATAGGGATTGACTGTGTTGCCATGTGTGTCAATGACATTGCCTGTGCAGGTGGTGAACCGCTGTTTTTCCTGGATTATATCGCCTGTGGCAAAAATGAACCGGTGAAGATCGCCAGGATCGTCAGCGGCGTGGCAGAGGGATGCCGTCAGGCAGGATGTGCCCTGATCGGCGGAGAGACGGCAGAAATGCCGGGATTTTATCCTGTGGATGAATATGATCTCGCCGGTTTTTCTGTTGGAATCGTGGATAAAAAGGATATGATCACCGGGGAGGATCTGAAAGCAGGAGATGTACTGGTTGGTATGGCGTCTTCCGGTATCCACAGTAATGGATATTCCCTGGTCAGAAGTGTATTTTCCATGAGTAAAGATAATCTGAACCGGAAATATGAGTGCCTGGAAAGCGATCTGACACTGGGTGAAACACTTCTTACCCCGACAAAGATTTATGTCAGGGCGCTGCGGAGCATTAAGGATGCCGGTGTCAGGATCAAGGCGTGCAGCCATATTACTGGCGGTGGATTTTACGAAAATATACCGAGGATGCTTAGTGAAAAAATGCATGCCGTGATCGCGAAAAACAGTTTCATCGTACCCCCTATTTTCCAGATGCTGGCAAGTGAGGGAAAAGTGGAAGAGCATGCGATGTACAATACATATAATATGGGTGTCGGCATGATCCTGGCTGTGGCAGAAGAAGAGGTAGAAAAGACGGTACAGGCGATTCAGGAAGCCGGGGAGACGCCTTATGTCATGGGTGAGATTAAAAAGGGCGAGAAGGGAGTCACATTATGCTAAAGGTGGCAGTACTGGTATCCGGCGGCGGCACAAATCTCCAGGCGCTTATGGACAGTATCGAGAGCGGTGCTGTGACGGGCGCCGGGATCCGGCTGGTAGTGAGCAACAAACCGAATGCTTATGCACTGGAACGGGCGGCTGGCAGAAACATTCCATCAGCTGTGCTGGTACCGAAAGAATACGAGTCAAGAGAGCTGTTTGGCGAGGCGCTGATCCAGAAAATGCAGGAAGCAGAGATCGATCTTGTTGTCCTGGCTGGTTATCTTGTGATCCTTCCAGAAAACTTTGTCCGGGCATATGAAGGACGGATGATCAATATTCATCCATCCCTGATCCCGTCCCACTGCGGTGCCGGATATTACGGACTGAAAGTTCATGAAAGTGTACTGGCAAGAGGTAATAAGGTGACGGGCGCCACCGTACATTTTGTGGATGAAGGGACGGACAGCGGACCGATCATTTTGCAGAAGGCAGTTGAGGTAGAAGAGGACGACACACCGGAATCTTTGCAAAAAAGAGTGATGGAGCAGGCAGAGTGGAAAATTCTTCCTGAGGCGGTGAATCTGATCGCCAATGACAGGATTGAGATTGTGGACAAACTTGTGAAAAAGCGCCGGCTGTAAAAGGCGGCATTTCGGAATGGAGGAGAAAAATGAAGGTTCTTATTGTAGGAAGCGGTGGCCGTGAACATGCCATTGCGGCAAGCGTGGCGAAAAGCAGCCAGGTGGACAAGATTTATTGTGCGCCGGGCAATGCTGGTATTGCCCAGATCGCAGAGTGTGTCGATATTACCGCCATGGAATTTGACCGGTTGGCAGATTTTGCTGAGAAAAAAGGGATTGACCTGACCATCATCGGTATGGATGATCCTCTGGTTGGCGGTGTTGTGGACGTATTTGAGAAACGAGGACTGCGTGTGTTTGGACCGAGGAAGAATGCTGCCATTATCGAAGGTTCCAAAGCATTTTCCAAGGATCTGATGAAAAAATATAAGATTCCGACGGCAGCGTATGAGACCTTTACGGATGCCGATGCTGCCAATGCTTATCTGGAAACAGCGAAGCTGCCGATCGTGCTGAAAGCAGATGGACTGGCTCTCGGCAAAGGGGTATTGATCTGCCATACGCGGGAGGAAGCGAAAGCAGGGGTAAAGACACTGATGCTGGACAAGCAGTTCGGGGATGCCGGCAATGAGATCGTCGTTGAGGAATTTATGACGGGCAGGGAAGTATCCGTGTTATGTTATTGCGATGGTACCCATATCAAACCAATGACAAGCGCACAGGATCACAAGCGTGCCAAAGATGGAGACCAGGGACTGAATACTGGCGGGATGGGGACCTTTTCCCCGAGTCCCTTTTACACGGAGGAGATACAGAATTTCTGCGAGGCAAAAATCTATCAGCCGACGATGGATGCCATGAAGGCAGAGGGCAGGGACTTTGTCGGAATCCTGTTTGTGGGACTGATGCTGACAGAGGACGGTCCGAAGGTTCTGGAGTATAATGCAAGGTTTGGGGATCCGGAGGCACAGGTAGTCCTTCCCCGGATGAAAAATGATATCATTGATGTGATGAATGCATGCATTGATGGGAAGCTGGATACGGTAGACCTGCAGTTTGAAGACAATGCCGCTGTCTGTGTCGTGCTTGCCTCAGACGGATACCCGGAGCATTATGAAAAGGGTAAAGTGATCACCGGTTTTGAAAATTTTGATAACAAGGATGGGTATTATGTGTTCCATGCCGGAACGAAGCTGACGGATGAGGGAATCGTCACAAACGGCGGACGTGTCCTCGGCGTGACGGCAAAGGGAACGGATCTGAAAGAAGCAAGGGCAAATGCTTATGAAGCCACAAAACTTATACAGTTTGAAAATAAATATATGCGGAATGATATAGGCAATGCCATCAATGAGGTATAAAATCTATAAAATATTGTAAAGGAGATAAATACATGTATTCTTTTGATGAAGTAAAAAACGCTGACCCGGAGTTGGCGAAGGCAATGGAACTGGAGACAGGACGCCAGAATGACCACATTGAGCTGATCGCTTCGGAGAACTTTGTGTCCAGGGCTGTGATGGCGGCGATGGGAAGTACCCTGACAAACAAATACGCAGAAGGGTATCCCGGCAAGCGTTATTATGGTGGATGCCAGTATGTGGATATGGTAGAAGAGCTTGCCAGAGAGCGTGCAAAGAAGCTTTTTGGCTGTACGTATGCCAATGTCCAGCCTCATTCCGGAGCGCAGGCAAATATGGCGGTATTTTTCGCTCTTGTAAAACCGGGAGAGACGGTGATGGGGATGAACCTCGATCATGGCGGACATCTTTCACACGGAAGTCCGGCAAACATTTCCGGCACATATTATAATATCGTGCCATACGGTGTGGACGACACGGGATTTATCGATTATGACGAGGTAGAGCGCATCGCGAAGGAATGTAAGCCAAAGATGATCATCGCTGGTGCAAGCGCATACTGCCGGAAGATTGATTTTAAGAGATTCCGGGAGATTGCCGATGAAGTTGGCGCGTTCCTTATGGTTGATATGGCGCACATCGCCGGACTGGTGGCTTCCGGTTATCATGATAACCCGATCCCGTATGCCCATGTGACGACGACGACAACCCACAAGACACTGCGCGGTCCGCGCGGAGGACTGATCCTTTCCTCTGAAGAATTTGCCACAGAGCACAAGCTGAACAAATCAATCTTTCCGGGAACCCAGGGCGGTCCGCTGATGCATGTGATCGCAGCAAAGGCTGTCTGCTTTAAGGAGGCGCTGGATCCGAGCTTTAAGGAATACGGAAAAAATATCATCGCCAATGCACAGGCATTGTGCAAGGGTCTGATGGACAGGGGAATCAACATCGTGTCTGGTGGAACAGACAACCATCTGATGTTAGTCGATCTGGTGAATAAAGGTCTGACCGGGAAAGAGGTTGAAAACTGGCTGGACGAAGCCAACATCACGGCAAACAAAAATACGATCCCAAATGATCCGCAGTCACCGTTCGTGACAAGCGGCGTCCGCCTTGGTACCGCTGCTGTGACGACACGCGGCATGAATACAGAGGATATGGATCAGATTGCTGACGCCATTGCCATGCTGATCAATGACCATGAAGGAAATCTGGATAAAGCAAAAGCGATTGTGAAGACGTTGACCGATCGATATCCGTTGTACTAATCACATGAAAAAATTATTTTCCAGGGGGATCCGTGTTATCTCCCTGGTTTATTATCGTTTAGGATAGATTGTGTTTGGTTTTGCATAATTTCAAACATAGTAGGTTCTTCTTGTTGATAAAACACGCAAAAGAGTGTATACTGTAAGTAAGAAAATCAAAGGAAGGTGATCCTATGGCTCAGGCAACGTTCAGTGTCCGCATGGATGAAAAACTGAAACGTGAATTTGATATGCTTTGCTCAGACTTTGGCATGAATGCTACAACAGCGTTTAATGTCTTTGCCCGTGCTGTTGTCCGTGAGAAAAGAATACCTTTTGAAATTCAGGCTTCTTCTGCGGTAATAGAACGGGAACAGGGATGGAATGCCTTTATGGCTCTTCGTCAGCAGGCAAAACAAAATGGTGTTCAGGATATGCCTCTCGATCAGATCAATGCCGAAATCCAAAAAGCCCGTTCCGGGGAGGATGATATATGACTTTTTGCGTTGTAATTGATACGAATGTCCTTGTTTCGGCATTGCTATCCAGTCATGAGGACTCTGCCACTGTGCAGGTCATGAACCGTATTTTTGCAGGTGATATTATTCCGGTATTTAGTAAAGACATCCTTGCTGAATATGGTGAGGTACTCTGTCGAAAAAAGTTTCACTTTTCGGAAGAAACTGTCTGTACATTGTTAAACACCATTACATCAATCGGGGAACTCGTCGTTCCTTCTCCATCCGGTGAAATTTTACCGGATAAGAAAGATCTTCCCTTTTATGAAGTCGTTTTGGAAAAAAAAGAAGACAATGCCTATCTGATTACGGGAAATAAGAAGCATTTCCCTGTGAAATCATTTATTGTAACTGCCAGAGAATTTTTAACAGTTCTTGATTCGTAGAAAGCATAGTAATCAATTTACAATTCCCGTATGATTTATAATAAATAAATATATAAATAAAGAAATGGAGTGTGATATTATGTTAGAGAGCAAAATAGCGCATTATAAAATTCTTGCTGATAAGATCATCGACAAACTTGTTCTCCGCAACATGGAGGGGTATTATGCGGCGACAAAAGAGGAAGCCCTGGAGCTGGTAAAAGAAAAGTTCCTGACTGGAGGCGTATCCGTAGCATGGGGAGGTTCCATGACGATGACGGAGATGGGGCTGATGGAATATCTGCAGAGCGGAGAGAGCGGTTGTGTCATATATGACAGAATGGCAGCAAAAACGCCGGAGGAGCAGAAGGCGATGAAGGCGAATATTGTGAATGCCGATTATTTTATCATGAGTACCAACGCTATTACGATGGACGGAGAACTGGTCAATATCGACGGCACGGCGAACCGTGTGAGCTTTCTCTGCTATGGACCGGAGAATGTACTTGTCATCGCCGGGATGAATAAAGTGGCGACCGATGTGGAGGACGCACTGAAGCGGGTGAAAAATATCGCATCGCCGCCCAATGCGATCCGTTTGCACCGTGATACGCCATGCGCGCAAAACGGACGATGTGCAGACTGCCTGGCAGAAGACTGCATCTGCAGCCAGACAGTGGTCACAAGACGGAGCAGTAATAAAGGGCGGATCAAAGTGATCCTGGTCGGAGAGGAATTAGGATTTTAAATATGGTAAAACGGTTGTTTATCGCAGAGAAACCAAGTGTGGCGCAGGAATTTGCCCGCATCCTCGGAGTCAATGCGAGACGGGGAGACGGTTATCTGGAGTCAGACGATACGGTGGTGACATGGTGCGTGGGACATCTGGTGACGATGAGTTATCCGGAAGCCTATGATGAGGCGCTGAAAAAGTGGGATTTTGCAACACTGCCATTTCTACCGGAACATTTTTTGTATGAAGTGATTCCCAATGTGAGAAAACAGTTTCAGACGGTCAGCAGTCTTCTGAACCGGGAGGATGTGGACACGATCTATGTCTGCACCGACTCGGGGAGGGAGGGGGAGTACATATACCGTCTGGTGGATCAGATGGCGAACGTGCCAGATACAAAGAAAAAACTGCGGGTGTGGATCGATTCCCAGACGGAAGAAGAGATCCAGCGAGGGATCCGTGAGGCAAAGCCAATGGCAGAATATGACAATCTCAGCCATTCAGCCTATCTCCGTGCTAAAGAGGATTACCTGATGGGGATTAATTTTTCCCGTGCCCTTTCCCTGAAATACGGTTACTGGCTCAACCAGAATGTCCAGGATCAGAAATGGACGTCGGTCTCGGTGGGGCGCGTCATGACCTGTGTCCTTGGCATGGTGGTGACTAGAGAGTGGGAGATCCGAAAATTTGTAAAAACCCCCTTTTACCGGGTACTTGGTACTTTTGAACTGGATCAGAAGCATTTTCCGGGCGAATGGAAGGCAGTGGAGGGATCAAAATATTTTGATTCTCCAGCGCTTTATAAAGAAAACGGCTTCAAAGAAAAAGAGACCGCCCTTGCCCTGATCGATTCCCTGATGAATCCGCAGCCGGTATCCTGTATGATCGAATCGGTGGAAAAAAAGAAAGAGAAAAAGAATCCGCCGCTCTTGTTTAACCTTGCCGAGCTGCAGAACCTTTCCTCAAAATTATTCAAGATCAGCCCGGATGAGACGCTGGCAGTCGTTCAGGAATTATACGAAAAGAAACTGGTGACTTATCCCCGTACGGATGCCCGGGTGCTTTCCAGCGCTGTGGCAAAAGAGATCGGAAAAAATCTCCGAGGCCTGCAGGGGTATGAACAGGCAGCGCCGCATTTACCTTATATATCGCAAAACCAGACCTATAAGGGGCTGGAGAAGACAAGGTATGTCAATGACAAACAGATCACTGACCATTATGCCATCATTCCCACGGGACAGGGACTGGGGGCGCTCCGTACCCTGGCGCCGACCCAGGCAAAAATGTATGAGGTCATCGTCCGGCGTTTTTTAAGTATTTTCTATCCTCCGGCTGTTTATCAAAAGCTGTCTGTCGTAGTAAAGGCAGGAGTGGAGCGTTTTTTTACCTCAGCAAAAGTTCTGGTGGAAGAGGGATTCCTTCCTGTGAACCAGTACTCCTTTACGAAGAAAAAGCCACCGGCAGAGACAGAATCCGGCAGGGGAGGAACCGGTGAGGAGGAAGAGAACGGAGAAGAGGATACTGGTGTAGATGCTGAGGAATTGCGGGAACTCCTGGGAAAACTGAAAAAAGGGATGGAAGTAAATCTCAAAGAATGCAGGATCAAAGAGGGAGAGACTTCCCCACCCAAACGGTATAATTCGGGATCGATCATACTGGCGATGGAAAATGCAGGACAGCTGATCGAGGATGAGGAACTGCGTGCCCAGATCAAGGGAAGCGGGATCGGGACCAGTGCGACCCGTGCCGAGATATTAAAGAAACTTTTCAATATTTCTTATCTGGAACTCAATAAAAAGTCACAGATCATCACCCCGACCATGAAAGGAGAACTGGTCTGCAGTATCGTCCGGTACTCCATGCCGGCGATGCTTTCTCCCAAACTGACGGCGAGCTGGGAAAAAGGACTCAGCGGTGTGGCAGAGGGGACGATCACAGAAGCAGAGTACCAGAAGAAACTGGAAGACTTTGTGAGAAAACTGGTCGGTCAGGTGAAGGCGGAGGATAACCGGGGAAAACTGAATTCCTATTTTCAGCTGGCATCGGCACATTATAAGGCGCCGAAAAAGAAGAGGCAGAAAAAAGGAGCAGGGGTGAAAGAAAAATAAAACGATAGCGTAAAAAACACCATCCGATTTCATTATACCTATTTACTGTTTTGTCTATATATGTTAGAATCAAAGAAAACCCGACACGATTATTTGGCATTGTGCCGGATTTTCCAGTTTAATGAGTAAGGCTGACTTGGCGGAACTGAATACCGGGTGAACGGACTAACGTATCTGCAGCGCTGCCATGAAGGAAAGGAGAAAGGTATTGAAAGAACAGGAACAGGCAAAATTAGACGAAATTTTGCAGAAACATCAATATGATAAGACCCTGGTGATCGCGATCATGCAGGAGGTACAGAAGGAGTATCATTATCTGCCTGAGGAGATGCTTTGTTACATAGCGAAGGAACTGGGGCTGAGTGAGGCGAAAATCTATGGGGTTGCCACCTTCTACGAAAACTTTTCACTGGAACCAAAGGGAAAATATGTGCTGAAGATCTGCGACGGGACGGCAT
Source organism: uncultured Eubacterium sp. (assembly GCA_910584875.1). GTDB lineage: Bacteria > Bacillota > Clostridia > Lachnospirales > Lachnospiraceae > Eubacterium_F. The sequence goes on along the minus strand of CAJUDA010000004.1, from coordinate 126,915 downwards.
GCCATGTGCGTAAGTCCGTGCCGATTCTGGAAGAGTTCCGGAAGATCCTGGGTGTTTCGGAGGAGAAACCGACGACGGACGATATGCTGTTTACTGTGGAAACCGTTTCCTGCCTTGGGGCATGCGGGCTGGCGCCGGTATGTACGGTTAATGATCATGTTCATCCATCCATGACGCCAGAAAAAGCAAGGGATCTTATCAAAGAGTTAAAAGAGGAGGCCGCCAATGAGAATTAAAGACAGAGACCATCTGATAGCGAAACAGGAAAAATACCGTGCCTCGCTGAACAGCCAGAGAAAACAGATCCTGATCTGTGCCGGAACAGGCTGCGTGGCGGGAGGATCGCTGGAAATATATGACAGGATGAAGGAGATTATCGAGGATAAGGGGTTAAAGTGTGCCCTTGTTTTAGAGAAAGATCCGCATGGTGACAGTATCGGGTTGAAAAAGAGCGGATGCCATGGTTTTTGTGAGATGGGACCGCTTCTGCGGATTGAACCGATGGGATGGTTATACATAAAGGTCAGTATTGAAGACTGTGAAGAAATCATCGAAAAATCTATAATCGGAGACGAGGTCATCGACCATCTTGTTTACAAAGACAAGGAGGGAAATCCTTATGTGAAACAGGAGGATATTCCTTTTTATAAACAGCAGACGCGTATCGCGCTGGAATACTGTGGTCATATCAATGCAGAGAGTATAGCCGAATATCTTGCCCTGGGCGGTTACTCTGCGGTAGCGAAAGCGCTTTTTGATATGAAACCGCAGGATATCGTGAATGAGATCACAGAATCCTGTCTGAGAGGACGGGGAGGCGGAGGATTTCCTGCCGGGCGGAAATGGCAGCAGGTACTGGATCAGAAAGAAGAGACAAAATATATTGTATGTAATGGCGATGAGGGTGATCCCGGGGCATTTATGGACCGCTCCATGATGGAAGGGGAGCCGCACCGCGTGATCGAGGGTATGCTGATCGCAGCGATTGCCACAGGGGCGCATTATGGTTATATTTATGTAAGGGCTGAATATCCTCTGGCAGTTGAGAGACTGCAGAGGGCGATTGACAAAGCAAATGACAGGGGACTTCTGGGTAAAAATATTCTCGGTTCGGGCTTTGATTTTGAACTGCGGATCAGTCAGGGCGCCGGCGCTTTTGTCTGTGGTGAGGGAAGTGCCCTGACAACCTCCATCGAAGGTAACAGGGGGATGCCTAGGGTGAAACCGCCGAGGACAGTAGAGCATGGTCTGTTTGACAAGCCGACGGTACTGAATAATGTAGAGACATTTTGTAATGTACCCCCGATCATACTGAACGGCGCCAAATGGTATCAGGGCTATGGACCGAAAAACAACCATGGAACGAAAGCGTTTGCCCTGACAGGAAATGTGCAGAATACCGGACTGATTGAGGTTCCCATGGGTACGACGCTGCGGGAAGTGATCTTTGATATCGGTGGCGGCGTGAAAGACGGGGATTTTAAGGCAGTACAGATCGGAGGACCTTCCGGCGGCTGTCTCTGCATCAGTGCCACTCAGGATCATCTGGATATGAAACTGGATTTTGATTCCCTGAAAAAGGTAGGAGCCATGATCGGTTCCGGCGGACTCGTTGTCATGAATGACAAGAGCTGCATGGTAGAGGTGGCAAGATTTTTCATGAACTTCACGCAGAATGAATCCTGTGGGAAATGTGTTCCCTGCAGGGAAGGAACGAAGCGGATGCTGGAACTTCTGACAGATATTACAGAAGGGCGCGGAACGATGGAGCATATTGAGCTGTTAGAGACATTGTCTGAAACAGTGTCTGCCACAGCACTCTGCGGACTGGGCAAGACAGCGGCGTCTCCCGTGGTGTCCACATTGAAATATTTCCGGGATGAGTATATCGCTCATGTGGTGGATAAGAAATGCCCGGCAGGACAGTGTAAAGCACTGGTAAGCTTAAGGATCGATCCGGAACTTTGCAAAGGATGTACCAAGTGTGCCAGGATGTGCCCGGTTGGAGCCATTACAGGAGAGCTAAAGAAACCACATGTGATCGATACAACGAAATGCATCAAGTGCGGCGCCTGTATGGAAGGCTGTAACTTTGGCGCTGTAAAGAATGCGGAGTGAGCACAAACAGAATTGGAATGGAGGAAAAAATGGCTAAAAACAGTAAATATATGATAATAGATGGTATACGCGCCGAGTATACCGATGAGAAAAATATCCTGCAGGTAATCCAGAAAGTGGGAATCCATGTACCAACCTTTTGTTATTACTCAGATATGTCGATCTATGGTGCCTGCCGTATGTGTGTGGTAGAAGATGAGCGGGGCGGGATCATCGCTTCCTGTTCAACGCCGCCAAAAGATAAGATGGTGATCCGGACAAATACAAGCCGGCTGCATGATTACAGAAAGATGATACTGGAACTTCTTCTTGCTTCCCATTGCCGCGACTGTACGATCTGCGAGAAGAACGGCAACTGCCGGCTCCAGATGCTGGCTTCCCGCTTCCGTCTTACAGAAGTGAGATTTCCCAATGCCCATCCGGAGCGGATGATCGATGATTCTTCCTGTGCGATCGTGCGCGATCCGAGCAAATGTATCCTTTGCGGCGACTGTGTACGCATGTGTAATGAAGTGCAGCATGTAGGTGCCATCGATTTTGCCTACAGGGGAGCGGATATGATCGTAACACCAGCATTTAACAAAAGTATTGCGGATACCGACTGTGTGAACTGCGGACAATGTGCTGCGGTCTGTCCCACGGCAGCGATAACGATCAAAAAGGATTTAAAAGCTGTCTGGAAGGCACTGTACGAACCAGATAAGAGAGTCGTGGTGCAGGTAGCTCCTGCGGTCAGAGTGGCGATCGGTGAAGAATTCGGGCTGAAGCCAGGGAAAAATTCCATCGGTAAAATTTTTACCGCTCTGCGTATGCTGGGCTTTGATACAGTGTTTGATACGAGCGTCAGCGCTGATCTGACGATCGTGGAAGAGGCGGAGGAACTGCTTCGCAAACTGGAGAGCGGTGAGAAAGACAGGGAGAAATACCCGGAGGGAAACGCCTATCCGCTGTTTACTTCCTGCTGTCCGGGCTGGGTACGGTTTGTGGAGACAAAACATCCGGATCTGCTGCCCTATGTGTCTACCTGTAAATCGCCAATGGAGATGTTTGGCGCTGTGATCAAAGAATACTATAAACCTGCAGACAGGGAATCCGGTCTGGAGACGGTCTCTGTGGCTGTGATGCCCTGTGTGGCAAAAAAATATGAGGCGTCCCGTGAAGAATTCCGGAGAAATAATGTACCGGATGTGGATTATGTCATCACGACGAAAGAACTCATCCGTATGATCAAGGAACTGGGGATTCAGTTTGCCGAGATCGAACCGAGCTCACCGGATATGCCATTTAGTATCTCATCGGGAGCCGGTGTGATCTTTGGCGTGACCGGAGGTGTGACAGAAGCAGCGCTTCGTCATGTGGCGGCGAAAGATAACCAGACACTGAAAGATCTCGAATACTCAGGAGTACGGGGGCTCGAAGGAGTGAAGGTCGCTGAGGTAGAGATTGGGGATTCTGTTCTTCGGATCGCTGTTGTCAACGGATTGGGAAATGCGGATGAACTGATCGCGAAGATCCGGTCGGGAGAAGAACATTTTGACTTTGTTGAAGTGATGGCATGTCCTTATGGATGTATCGGCGGTGCCGGTCAGCCGTTTGGCTATCAGTCGGTGAAAAGCGAACGCGCCGGAGGTATGTACCGTGCTGATAAGTCAGCGATCATTAAGCGGCCGGGAGAAAATCCGGTTGTCAGCCAGCTCTATGAGACAGGTGTTCTTAAGGGAAGGAGTCATGAACTGCTTCATGTGGATTACCGGAAGCAGGAACAATAATAAAGAAAAGAGGATAACGTTTTGAAACAGTTTTTTGGAATGAGCCAGGGTGGAAATCTGCAGGAAGCAGTCCGGGGACTTAAAGATCCCCAGTTTATCATGTTATTATCCAACAGTGACCAGTTTGAGGCACATGTAAAAAAGTTGGAGGAACTGTATCCTGGTGTCCCCAGTATTGGATGTATTGGGATGAGTTATGACACGAAAGTTGTAGAAAAAGGAGTCAGCGTAATTGCCTTCTGCAATGGGGTAAGCGCTACGGCAAATGTGCTGGAAGAAGTATCGGTTATGCCTGTGAAATACATACATCGCCTGGAACAGGATGTGGACAGGATAAAGAGTTCCAGTGAAAATACGATATGTATTGATTTTTGCTCTGGTAATGATGCCTGTGTACTGACGACGATCTATAGTGTATTGAAACACAGGAATATTTCTCTGGTAGGCGGGACCGGTGATGCAGGAAAAGTATCTGCCAATGGAAAAGTATACGAAGATGCCGTGGCATATGCACTGATTAAAAATAATCAGGGAAAAGTAAAGGCATACAAGGAGAATATTTATCATCCCAAAGGAAACCAACGGTTTATTGCTTCTAAGACAGATAAGGCAAATTATATGATGGGCAAATTAAATGGTATGCCTGCCAGACAGGTATACCAGGAACTTCTCCACATAACGGAAGATGAAATACAGACGCAGACATTTAAGAATCCCTTTGGAAAAATTAATGGAAATGAAACCTGTATTATTTCCATCAAAGAAGTACATGGCGATGCCTTGACTTGTTTTCGCCAGGTCAACGATTCGGATGTGCTCCTCATGCTGGAACTGGGAGATTTTAAGAAGATCGTACAGGAAACGATCCATAAGATCAAGAGTGATTTCCCCAAAATTTCAGCAGTATTTTCCGTGAATTGTCTGTTCCGGTATCTTCTTTTTAATGATCATCATTATATGGAAGAATATTTGCGGGACATGAGTACGCTTGGAAATCATGCTGGTCTGGTTGGATATGGAGAACATTACAATAATCAGTTTGTCAACCAGTCTATGACCTGTGTTGTATTCGAGTAAGAGGAGGAACGTGGAAATGAAAAGATCAAAAAAATCCCAGAATAAAGGTAAAAGCCTGTATCCGGTATTATATGTTATGGACAGTCTGAAAGATTATCATCATCTGCTGGTACAGAGTGAGGTGGAGTCTTTGTATGAACTGAGTATGGTAAGCAGGTCTTTTGGCAAGGTATTAAAGGAATCCGAAGATTTTAAAGGGACATTACAGGATTATGAGCAGAATTTTTCAAGTATTAATACAGCATCAAGCCAGTTTGCTTCGGTCAAAGAAAATATTTCCCAGTCCGTCGTTCAGGCTCAGGATGAGGTGGAAGAACTGAAAAACAGTTCACTGCAGGTGGAAACATATTTCCGTGAAATGAAAAGTACATTTGAGACGTTCCAGCTTTCTCTGAACAAAATCAGAAAGTGCATGGGGAAGATTGTTACGATTGCCGACCAGACGAATATTTTATCGCTGAATGCTTCCATTGAAGCGGCAAAAGCAGGTGAGCAGGGGAAAGGCTTTGCAGTAGTCGCTGATGAGGTAAAAAATCTGTCTGAGGAGATCAAAGATCTGGTTGCTGCCGTGGATCTAAGTATTGAGGATGTAGAGCAGGGAGCGGATGAACTCAGCAACAGCATAGGAACTTCCCATGAAGCGCTGGAACAAAGCCTGTCAAAAGTAGAGGAAACTTATCAGACCTTTGATAACATTACGGAAGCGGCAGAGGGGGCAACTATGGTACAGACAGAGATTTCCCAGGTTATTGATAAATCCCGGGATGAGCTTCAGACTCTGTGCAGTTTTTTTGATGGCATGAAAAAAGGGTATCAGGATGTGATCCAGCATATTAACCGTGCCAGCAATATGGGGACAACGAAAAGCGCTATGTTTGAGGATATTGATAATATGCTGGGGCAGGTCTCCCCGATCATTAAGGATTATGAATCCTGATGAGGTTGTTCTCCCAGTACCAGCTGCCTGCGGAGTCTGGTTTTCAGACTTTTTAAAAACCGGTCATTGCCAACCACCTTTAACATAGGTCCAAAGGACATGACTTCGATCAACAGTTCTGTTTCCATCATCTGGTTATAATAGATCAGGCACTCATAGGTGTCCTGGTCTATTTTTCTTGTATTCTTTTCGTAGTTGGCAAAATGCAGCATTGCACGTTCGAGAGCATTCCGTTTGTTGATGATATGTAATCTCACTGGTTCCTTATAGTAAGTATCACGGATGATCCGGTTCAGGTCTGTGCTGGCAGAAAGAGTTTTTTCAGTTAGCCGGACACTCTGGATCCGTGAGAGGTTCAGAATTTCCAGTTTCATTTTACTAGTATTAGACTGCTTCAGGGCGAGAAGACGGAATTTGTCATTTTTTACAGAGTATTCCAGACGTGCCGGAACATAGTAGTGGTGTACCCGTCTCCCAGCGGGGGAGTTGTAATCAAGATCCACATACAGTTTCCGTTTCTGTGCATAAAGAAGAGTACGGAAAATTTGACGGTATCCCTCATCCTCATAAGGATCGCCGCCGGTAAACTGATCGTAATAAAAGAACTGTTCCTGTCGGAAAAGAGGGGTTACGGATGCCAGCATATCCTCCAGAGTGACCAGTTGCGCCGGATCAAGAAATAAAGTAATGCGAGGATCAGCCAGCAGTGCCTTCAGGTATGATTTCTCCAGAAGGGAAAGAGGAGTGACAAATGATGAGGTTAGTTTGGACAGATACTTTTGTTCCTGTCTCTCAAACAGATTCCATGTGTTGTTCTCAAGTTTTGGTATAATTGCCAGAAGGCTCTCTTCAAAGCCCTCCTTGTGGATCTGATTTCGGATCTCCTGTAACGTGAGAGAGTTTTTTCCAGTCAACAGGTGACGCAATACCTGATAGTAACAACTGTATATTTCAGAAAATAGTTCCATAATCTCAGTCCTGTTCCTTTCCTGGCTGCCTTTTGTCCGGACCGTTATATGCCGTCTCGGGAAGATACATATGGTACATCGTCTGCAGATCCTGATAAAACCGTTTTTCAACTGATCTGGCAGTGCATTCCAAGGAGAGGATCCGGCCGGTAAAGGTACGGATCCAGGGAAGCATTTCATTGCAGTCAAAGACTTCCGTTTCATATTGATAGATATTTTCACCGGTTTTTGTAATTGTGCCGCCCCGCCCTTCATATCTCAGGCGGTTCAGTATGTAATTTTCAGCAGGTTCCATGATCTGAACGGTCATTTTCAGTCTGTCAAGGCGGTGTCCTGCCGTACTTTGAAAGGATACACCCCAAAGATGCCGGCGGTTCTGCAGCAGTTTATCATACAGTTCATCATATCGGATAACTGGTTCCATCGCCGTGACACGTTTGACCGCATCAAGTCGAAAACAGGTAAAGCGTTTATTTCTTTGTACATAACTGCACAGAAAACGTCTGCCGCTCCGGGTACTGGTAAAGATCTGCAGAGGTATACATATTGTCTGATTCATTTTCTTCTGCCGGGAACTTTTCATTTCAAGCCTGACCGATTTTTTCTGGTTTATGGCTTCCAGGAGAGCGGAAAGGATCTCATCCTCCAGTGAATGGACAAAAAAGCTGTGTTTTACCCGGAAAGTCTGGTTATGATGATCAAATTGTTCGGTCAGTACATTTCCTACGATTCCAAAATTGCCTGCCAGCTGATAAAAATCAAGGGCATCCAGAATACTTTCATTGGAGCGGATCCAGAGGGCAACCGAACGGTCCAGGGAAAACGAGACCTTTTTTCCCTCCTTTTTTTTGTCCAGCAGCCCCTCTTTTACATAGGCATTGCATTTGCGGCGGACCGTCTGGGTATCAAACAGTACGTCATATCCTGTTAGGAGAGCGTCCGTGATCTCATCTGCCGTGCGGTTTTTATCATCCTGGAGAAGATTCAGAATTAAAAAGTGAAGAACGATATCATTATCGGTAAAACTTTTTGTCTTCCAGACCTGAAACAGGGGGTTAGTATCGAGAAGATTGCTGTCTATGGCAAGGGAAATATTGGAACCGTCAGAAGTGTGGTCTCTTCTTACATAAGGACTGAGCCAGCACTCCAGCCGCCTCCGCTCATTGTCGTAGGTACGGGGACTTTTTTCATTAAATTCGTTTCTTGTCTTAAATCCATAGACAAAGAAATCCCGGACATATTCTCTTGTTTTGGAAAAATTTTTGATCAATTCATGAAATTCGGACATGGCACTAAGAAATTTTCTGCAGTTTTTCGCTATGTTCCAGAAGGACTTTTTTCATTACTTCAATGTCATCAAAAGAAGCCTGCATCTTATCTGTATAATTCTGATAACGGTTATATGTATCTAAATAACAGGATTCAATCGTATCCAGTCTTGGGACTATGAGATTCTCCAGATACAGTTTTATCTGATGAACTTCATTTTTCGTTTCTTGTAAGTCATTCTTTGTTTCCAGTAAATCTTTTTTCGTTTCCAGTAAATCAGTTTTTACTTCCCGCAGATCAGTTTTCACTTCCAATAGATCAGTTTTTACTGGCGTCAGTTCTGATTTGAATTTCTGGTCTATCATATTGGATATGGCAAGAAGCAGTTCATTATCAGTCATAGTATCACTCCCATTCTTTTATACTAACTGGAGTATATCATAGAAATTTTACAAAGTCTAGTACAATGATTTAAAGTTCGCAACTTTTTTGAAATGATGTTCTGGTAAATGTTGTATATAATAAATTTCAGTAAGATCAATGGTTCCAGTCCGGACCAGAAAAAGAGGAGGCGGACATTATGTTTGTCATTTATGATGAAAATACAAAATATCCGGTAAAAGTGTGGTTAGCGGATCAGACAAAACTGGAGACAAATTGCATGGAACAGGCATACCACCTGTCAAGACTTCCCTTTTTACATAAATGGGTCTGTCTGATGCCCGACACTCATGCCGGGAAAGGAATGCCGATCGGCGGAGTGATCGCAGCAAAGGATGTGATTATACCGAATGCGGTAGGGGTAGATATCGGATGT
>CAJUDA010000004.1:52156-117950 GCA_910584875.1 uncultured Eubacterium sp. | reverse complement strand
GGCATGGATTTTATTCCTACTAATATCCGGATGGAGGATATACGAAAGATCCAGACAGGCAACGGTTCGCTGATCCAGGCTATGATCGGCAGTATTATGAGGGCAGTACCTCTCAATGCCGAGAGGTACAGGGAACCACAAAAGTCGCAAGTGCTCGATCAGGCAAAGCAGGAGATTGGAAAGTATGAAAAGGATATCGAACTTCTTCCACTGATCGAAGATGGATATTATCAGGTGGGAAGCCTGGGGGGAGGCAACCATTTTATCGAACTTCAGGAAGATCAGGATGGGTTCCTCTGTATTATGATCCATTCTGGAAGCCGGCATCTGGGGAAGGCGGTCTGTGACTATTTCCACAAGAAGGCAAGGGAACTGAACCGGATGTGGTACAGTGAGGTAAAGGAAGAATATCGTCTGGCTTTCCTTCCTGTTCATTCGGAAGAGGGTCAGCAGTACATCCACTGGATGAATCTTTCCATGGATTATGCCTTTGAAAACCGCGCCCGTATGCTGGATAAGACTTGTGCGATCGTACAGGAACTGATTGAAAAGCATACCGGTCAGACAGTGGAATTTGGTGAGGAGATAAACTGCCATCACAACTACGCTGCCCTGGAAAACCATTATGATGCCAACGTCTGGGTACACCGCAAGGGGGCTACCAGAGTGAGGGAAGGGGAACTGGCTGTGATACCGGGCGCCATGGGCTCTTATAGTTATGTTGTTGAGGGAAAGGGAAATAAAGAATCTTTCTGTACCTCATCGCACGGAGCGGGAAGAAATTATTCGCGTTCCGGAGCCATGCAGGCGTTTTCAACAGAACAGGTCATGGTTGATCTGAAGGAACAGGGAGTCATTCTGGGGAAACGAAAGAAAAATGATGTGGCAGAGGAGTGCCGGTTTGCTTATAAAGATATTGATGAGGTGATGGCGCAGCAGCTGGACATGGTGACACCGATTCGTAAATTAAAGACAGCTGGTGTTGTGAAGGGCTAAAGTGTGAATGAAACTACGGATTCGAAAAAACAGCGTTCTTTATAAAAATGTGTGAGGAAATAATTTATAGCGCCCGGGTATGGAAGGGATTCCTTCTGCCCGGCGGTGCCGGCAGCGTGCTGTCCGGTATACCATAAATATTTCACCAACTTAACAAGAGGTTAAGGATGGCTTGTGTTCTACGGGGGTTCAAATCCCTCCCATCTGGCGTAATGCCATTTGGTAACTCAGTGGTAGAGTGCACATGATCTGCTCAACAGTTTTTGAGCATACCCGGCATTGCCGGGTCACGGCAGGACTTGTAGTCTGCGGTTCGACTCCGCACAAGGAAACAAAATTTTTATCATGGCATATTCTGTATTCCACCTGGATGCAGAATGAAAATGCTGTCCACTGGATGTCTGAAGTCCGGGGATACCGCAGGAAGAAAAGGGGAACAGCAGTCCCGGCAGACAAAAGAGTATAAGACCTGGGATCCGCAGCGTGGCAGAAAACTGCCACCAGTGGAGAATGGCTGCCGGTCTGTCCTTCCTCTCAACTGACTGCTCAACCGGACTTCCCATCAGTGGATAAACGATGCTAAAATTGGATTGGAGGGTATTATAATGAAATACATAATAAGAGATAATGAAGCAGGATTTGTCATAAAAAACGGTATTTTTGAAAAAATGATCACTGCCGGGACCTATCATTATTCCAGACTGCTTGGTTATGAGGTGGAAATCGAAGAGATGGAAGGCGAGATAGAGTATCCGGAAGTGCCTTATCAGGTGCTTGCCAGGGATGATCTGTTTGTTGCTTCCACCATACACAGGGAAATACCAGATGGATCAGTCGGATTTATATATGTCAATGGAAAGCTGACTGCGTTTGCCAGCCAGAAGGAGTATACATTCTGGAATGTATATGACCAGTATGAGATCCAGGTTATTTCCATGGAGGAAACGAGGATGGGAGAAGAGATGACGAAACAGATGTTGTCCCTGACCCCTGGGAAATATTATACAGAGGTATCCGTGGGAGAAGGGGAAACTGGCCTGTTATATTTTGATCATGTAATGCAGGCGCCTCTCACAAAGGGAGTGTACCGGTTCTGGAATTACAAGCACACGATAACCAGCCAGGTAATTGATATGAGACAGAAAGAACTGGATATCACAGGTCAGGAGATCCTGACAAAGGACAAGATCGGCATCCGCATGAATGTAGCGTGTCTGTATAAGATCAGGGACGCGGTAGAGTTTGCCAGCACGGTTACAGATCTGAACGGGCAGCTCTATGTGGCAGTCCAGCTTGCGATCCGGGAGATTGTAGGGAACTATAAACTGGATGAAATCCTTGAGGCAAAGGAACGTATCTCAGGAGAACTCTACAAGATATTAAAAGAGCGGGAAGGGATGTTCTGCGTCACCTTTCTGACTGCCGGGATCAAGGACATCATACTGCCGGGAGAGATCCGGGAGATCATGAACTCTGTCCTTGTGGCAGAGAAGACAGCACAGGCGAATGTGATAGCCAGGCGGGAAGAAGTGGCATCTACCAGATCATTGCTCAATACAGCAAAGCTGATGGAGGAGAATAAGACTCTTTATAAGCTGAAAGAGATGGAATATCTGGAAAGGATCTGCGAAAAGGTAGGGGAGATCTCAGTAAATGGGAATGCCGGACTTGTGGAGCAGCTGGGGAAAATGATTGGGACCGGATATCAGGCAGTGTGAAAAATAGTAAGTATTTGCAGGTTTTATTTTAGAAGCTTTATTAAAATCCCAGCTATACCTTGACAGCGCGATCAGTATATGCTATGATAACCAGCAGATTGAGAGACATCTCAGGAAGGGGCACACCACCACGGGTGTGGAACTTCTTGAGGTGTCTTTTTTCATTCGATAAAAAAGTTAGCTGAACGGCGGGTTCAAATTGGCACCGTTGAGCTAGGAAGGAGGAGATCCATGGTTACCATCAACGGTGAAAAAAGGGAGGACTGCGAGGGACTCTCTGTAACAGAAATGCTTAAAAGAGAAGGATATGAAACAAGCCGGATCGCCATTGAGATCAATGGTGTGATCATCAGTAAAAAGGAATTTAATGAAACACTGCTGCACTCTGGTGACAGCATTGAGGTAGTCAGTTTTGTGGGTGGCGGCTGAGACGGGAAGAAACAATTATCAGACTGTCTAAAGAAAGGAAGATATATCATGAAAAACAGGAAACAGGAAAAGAACGATAAATTTATCCTGGGAGGGCATGAGTTTACTTCCCGGTTTATCCTGGGATCCGGTAAGTATTCTCTGGATCTGATTCGGGCTTCTGTGCAGCAGGCGGGGGCACAGATCATTACACTGGCGCTGCGCCGTGCCAACCAGGACGGAAGAGCGAATATACTGGATTATATTCCGGAAGGGGTAACCCTGCTGCCCAATACGTCCGGGGCGAGAAATGCCGATGAGGCAGTGAGGATCGCCCGGCTTTCCCGGGAAGTCGGATGTGGAGATTTTGTAAAGATCGAGATCATGCGTGATACAAAATATCTGTTGCCGGATAATTACGAAACGGTGAAGGCGACAGAACTGCTGGCAAAAGAAGGGTTTATCGTGATGCCATATATGTACCCGGATCTTAACACAGCGCGTGATCTGAGAGAAGCAGGAGCTGCCTCCATCATGCCGCTGGCAGCTCCGATCGGTTCCAATAAAGGGCTTTGTACAAAAGAGTTTATCCAGATTCTGATCGATGAAATAGACCTTCCTGTGATCGTTGATGCCGGAATTGGAAAGCCGTCGGAGGCATGTGCTGCCATGGAGATGGGCGCGGCGGCTATTATGGCGAATACCGGGATCGCGACAGCAGGAGATATCCCGGCAATGGCGGAAGCATTTAAACTTGCCATCGAGGCAGGAAGAAAGGCATATCTTGCCGGGACAGGACGTGTGCTCGAGCGGGGAGGGAGCGCATCCTCACCTCTGACGGGATATATACAGGATGGCAGTGTGAAGGAAGGAAACAAATCGTATGAAGAATAAAATCAATGAGAGTATCATGAGTGAATCAATCCGGAAAGATATGAAAGAGAACCGTATCGATCATATGACATATATGGATGACATGGAAGTTCTGGAATCCGATGTTGCCATGCAGGTCCTGGAAGCGATGGGTACATATGACCAGGGCAGCTATACAGCATCCGATGTACAATATGCCATTTATAATGAAAATCGGACACTGGAGGAATTTGGGGCACTTTTATCTCCGGCAGCGCTGCCCTTTCTGGAAGAGATGGCACAGATGGCACAGAAGGAGACAAGGAGACAGTTCGGCAACTCGGTGATGATGTTTACCCCGTTGTATATCGCCAACTATTGTGAGAACTATTGTATCTACTGTGGATTTAACTGCCATAATAAGATCCGCCGTGCCAGACTGGATCGGGACGGGATTGAGAGAGAGATGAAAGCAATCAGCAGATCTGGTCTGCAGGAGATTCTGATCCTGACAGGGGAGAGCCTGGAGATGTCAGATGTAACATACATTGGCGAGGCATGCAAGATCGCCAGAAAATATTTTAAAGTGATCGGACTGGAAGTATATCCGGCGAATTCGGCGGATTACCGATACTGGCATCAATGTGGCGCCGATTATGTTACAGTATTTCAGGAAACGTATAATCCAGATAAATATGAGACGCTTCATCTGGCAGGAAGGAAACGTATTTTTCCCTATCGAATCAATGCCCAGGAACGGGCTTTGAAAGGCGGTATGAGGGGAGTGGGTTTTGGTGCCCTGCTTGGACTGGACGATTTCCGCAGGGATGCTTTTGCTACGGGGACCCATGCTTATCTGCTGCAGAAAAAATATCCACATGCCGAGATCGCATTTTCCTGTCCGAGACTGCGTCCTATCATCAACAATGACAGGATCAATCCCATGGATGTACAGGAAGCACAGCTTTTGCAGGTAGTGTGTGCCTACCGTCTGCTCCTGCCTTTTGCTTCCATAACGATCTCCACCAGAGAGTGTAAACGTGTCCGTGATAATCTGATCCAGATCGCGGCAACGAAGATCTCAGCTGGTGTCGATGTGGGGATCGGAGGACATAGCGGGTCAGAACTGGGAGATGAGCAGTTCGAGATTGATGATACAAGAAATGTACAGGAAGTATACGATGCCATCCTCTCTCATGGTATGCAGCCTGTTATGAGCGATCATATCTATGTATAGGATTGCTGTGACCAACCGTCATCTCTGTCAGGAAGACTTTCTTACGCGGATCCGAAAACTGTCAGAGGATCCTGCCTATGATGCTATCCTCCTCCGGGAGAAGGATATGACAGCAGAACAGTACAGAGTGCTGGCCAGTGAGGTACTGGCGGTCTGTCAGGAAAATAATAAGAAATGTATTTTGCACTCATTCTGGCAGATAGCAGCAGAGTATGGCCATCCGCTGATCCATCTGCCGCTGCCGCTTCTCCGGACACTGGATCAGGAACAAAAATCGTTATTTACAGAGATAGGTACTTCGGTACATTCTGTGGAGCAGGCAGAGGAGGCTGTGCGGCTGGGAGCAGATACGATTACGGCGGGACATATATTTTCTACCACCTGTAAGCCGGGTCTTCCACCCAGGGGGCTGGATTTTCTTAAAAAAGTATGCAGTAGTGTTACGATCCCCGTTTTTGGGATTGGGGGAATCTGTGCGGATAATGAAAAATCAGTGATAGAACAGGGGGCAAAAGGGGTCTGCATTATGTCTGGCGCCATGGGTGGAAACAGGTCACCCGGGGATCAGCTTTACGGTTTATGATGAAAAAGATTTCACTTAACTGGTGACAGATGGCTTATTTTATGGTACTATTTTATCAGACTTTCTGAGAGGAGCCGGGGGATGAAAAAATTTACAACAGAGTATGGTCTGATAGAATACATGCTGACATTGTTGCAGACACTGGATCAGAATCATATTGATGTAGATCAACTGATGCGGTATGACAGCGGGCTGGAAGAAAAAATTCTGGGCAGTTCACAGGAATTTCAGATGGCATATGAGGTGATACGTTTTATGGATGAAATGCCAGGAGGTTTTTTTATCTATCATGCGGATGCCGGGGAAGAGATCATCTATGCAAACAAAGCACTTTTACGGATTTTCCGGTGTGATACGATGCGGGAGTTCCGTGAGCTGACAGGCAATTCGTTTCAGGGAATTGTGCATCCTGAGGATCTGGATTCCATTGAAGAGAGCATCCGGGAGCAGATCACTGCCAGCCAGTATGATCTTGACTATGTAGAGTACCGTATCATAAGAAAAGACGGATCGGTCCGCTGGGTCGATGATTATGGTCATTTTATCCATAGTGAGGCAGTGGGAGATATCTTCTATGTCTTTATCGGTGATGCCACAGAAAAAAGGAAACGCCAGCTATTGGAAAAGGCGAACTGGATGAAGGAAAAGAAGAGAAAAGAGCAGAAAATGCAGATGTTGATGGATGAGATCGAAGAATACGATCAGGAGAGAAAACTCATCCATCAGGAACATCTTCGCAGGCTTGAGGTGATCAAAGGACTCAGTGTCAATTATGAATCTATTTTATATGCAGATCTGGAAACGGATCAGATTCTGCCTTATCGTCTAAGTTCGAGAACCAAAGTCCAGTTTGGACAAAAATATCAGAAACGTTCTTATATGTGGTATATAGAAGATTATGTGAGGACATGGGTACATCCGGAGGAACAGGATCTTGTATTAAGAAGGACGCTTCCCGGGTATATTAAAAAGAAACTGCTGCAGAATAAGACGTTTTATTTTAATTACCGTATCCAGAATAAAGGTGAGGTGCAGTATCTCCAGCTGCGCATCGTCAATGTAGGAAACGAAGACCAGATTTCACAGATTGTAATGGGATACCGGAGAGTGGATGAAGAAGTCCAGCGTGAACTGGAACAGAAGCAGATCCTGGAGGAAGCATTAAATAATGCTAATCTTGCGATCGTGGCAAAAAACACATTTTTGTCTAATATGTCACATGATATGAGGACTCCGTTAAATGCTATTTTTGGATATACGGCACTTGCCAGAAAAAATATCAATGACAGAGGTGCCGTCAGTCATTATCTGGACAAGATCGAGGAATCGAGCCGTCAGTTTCTGGAGCTTATTGACAAGGTGCTGGAAATTTCCTGGACAGAGACAAGAGATACCCGGATCACAGAGACGGAATGCAATTTGAATGATATTTTGACAGATATCACCCGCCATCTGGGGCCCCAGGCGTCGAAAAAGGAGATTACGATCACTCTGAACACGGATACTCTGGAGGATAGCAATATCCTGGCTGACAGGGAAAAGCTTCGCCAGATTTTTCTTCATCTTTCCGGCAATGCCATAACATACACAAGACCTGGCGGCAACGTCGATATTACGGTAAAAGAACTGGAAAAACCAGTCAATCATTATGCCGTTTATCAGTTTGAAGTAAAGGATAATGGGATTGGGATCAGCGAAGAATTTCTGGCACATATATTTGAACCATTTGCCAGAGAAAAGAATACGACCTATAGCGGAGTACATGGTACAGGTGTGGGACTGACTATCGTGAAGCACATCGTAGAGCTTATGGACGGTAACATAGAAGTGGCAAGTGAGGTAGACCAGGGAACGGTATTTACTGTTACACTGCGGCTGAGAATCCAGAATAAACCACTGGCCGCTGCGGCTGACATGGATGTGATACTGGACCATATCATGAGCCGTACTATTTTGCTTGTAGAGGACAATGAAATCAATATTGAGATTGAAACAGAGATCCTGAACGGCCTGGGATTTCATCTCAAAGCAGTCACAGACGGCAAAATGGCGGTTGATACGATCCGTCAGTCCGAACCGGGAGAGTTTGCCCTGATCCTTATGGATATACAGATGCCCGTGATGGACGGATGGCAGGCAACCAGAGAAATACGACAGTTAAGCGATCCGGTGTTGTCCCAGATCCCGATCATTGCTTTGTCAGCAGATGCTTTTGAAAGTGATGAGAAGAAATCAATCCAGTGCGGTATGGACGCTCATCTGACGAAACCGATCGATATCCCGCTTTTACTCGATACGATGGGAACGGTTGTACATCATCATGAAACGATTAGTAAGGAGTGACAGATATGCCGATTAAAATAAAGGATTCCCTGCCTGCACAAAAGACGTTGGAAAGTGAGAATATTTTTGTGATGACAGAGTATCGTGCCATGCATCAGGATATCCGTCCACTGCATGTGCTGGTACTGAATCTCATGCCCACCAAGATCGAGACGGAGACCCAGCTTTTGCGGAAGCTTTCCAATACACCACTGCAGGTGGATGTAGAATTCCTGCAGACGGCAAGCTACCAGCCAAGACATGTGGAACCAAGTCATCTGGATACGTTTTATCAGGTATTTGACGAAATAAAAGACCGGACATTTGATGGCATGATCATTACGGGAGCACCTCTGGACTATACTGCTTTTGAAGATGTGGATTACTGGCCAGAACTGTGCGAGATCATGAAGTGGAGCCGGACGCATGTCCACTGTACCCTGCATATGTGCTGGGGAGTGTATGCTGGTCTGTATTATCATTATGGAATTGATAAGGTAGATCTTCCGAAAAAACTGTCAGGCATTTATGAGCATTATATATTGAAGAAGAGTTCACCCCTGTTCCGGGGCTTTGATGATATTTTTTATGCCCCGCAGTCCCGTGCCATGACGGTCGAACGTGAGGCGGTGGAGAAAGTACCAGAACTGGAACTGCTTGCTGTGTCCGATCTTGCCGGGGTGACGATACTGAAGACAAGAGACAGCCGTCAGTTTTTTATTACCTGTCATCCGGAATATGATTCGGATACACTGGCAAAAGAATATTTCCGTGACCGGGATAAGGGAATGGAGCCCTCTCTTCCGGTTAACTATTTCCCAGATGATGACCCGGCGAGGGAGCCCGTGGTGCGATGGCGCTCAACCGGACAGTTGTTTTACAGCAACTGGCTGAATTATTATGTATACCAGAGCACACCGTATGATGTAGGGAAGATAAGAGAAAGATCAGAATGATGTGGAGGAGTATATGAGACGTAAGGGAATTATGTGTCTGCCGGCAGTGATCTGTCTGCTTGGTATCCTGCTATCTGCCCCATATTGTCGGGCAGAAGCAGCAGCGGTTCAGGAAATTGTCAGGGAGAAAATGATCCCGCTTGAGGACAAACAGCTGTCAGAGAAAGACAAGACAGAAAAAAATCAATGGAGGAAAGCGTTATCCCTTCAGAAAACATCCGAATCCGCTGCGACGCTGGACAAGATTCCGCTTTCCTTTAAAAATGCCAGTACCGATCTTCTGATGCAGTATGTCACAGAGGATCAAAAGAAAGTAAAGCTGCTAAATAATAATATCCTGTATTCCTATGACATCCAGACTGGTCTAGTCACGACAGAGCATACCTTTGGCACGGCGCAGTTTAAACAGGGAGTCAGTATGTTTTATGGTTCACAGGATGTTCCATCTGCTTATATCAGGGAAGATAAGGGACTGCTGTACTATGGCTATAACAGCTATCAGAATACTTTTTCCGGTGATGAGATCATGAATATCGTAGTGTATGATCTGAACACAGCAGCAGTGCAGGATACATTCTCCCTGTCAGGAAATATCCTGCACTGTGTTGGTGCGGATAAAAAGGGAAATATTTATATCGGGACAGACGATTACATAAAATCGGAAGATTCGGATAATCGGGATGCCCAGAGTCTGATCATTCTGGATGAAACCGGGGAGAAGGTGCTGGAAAAGGAGACGCCATATCCCATCAATGAATTTTCTGGATTCTGCGCAGATGGCACCTTTTATTATATCGATGAATATATGGCGTACAGTCAGCTTGGGTATCCGAACCTTATGGGACGCCTGATGAGAGGAAGTTATTCAGAAGGAAAGGTTACGCTGGGAGAAAAATATCTGACCTACGCCAAGAATATTTATTTTTCCAACTACCGCAATCCGGTAGAGATTATTAATGATACTGTTCTGGTAACATCCATGGGCGGTTTTTATCCCCTCGACAAAATTACAGACAGCTCCTTTTCACATTCGCTGGCTGTAGAGAAAAATCTGGAGATGGGAGATGAGTACGATTATCTGTATAATGCGGGTGTCAGCACCGTGATCCGGGGCGATCTTGTCTATACCCTTATGGATAATAAAACGATATTTGTATACAGTATGTCCACGAAGGAGAAAAAACAGGTTTTCTATGCAAAAAATAAAATTTTTAATATGAAAGCTTTGGGAGATAATCTCATTGCGCTGGAGACGGATGGTACTTCCTTTTCCTATGAACAGATCCATTTATCGGATTTTCAGAGGATCACGACAAAATCCTATGATCTGAATGAGGTCATGGTCTATCAGGGACGGACAAAGGCTCAGATCGAGTCCCGGTTTCACAGCGCCCTTCCATCTAATATGGATCAGACACTATTTCAGAGCGCTGGTTCTGCATCTGGTACCTATAAAGAGAGTGTCCTTACCACTGCAACAAGAAAAAATGCAGTCAGTATATCTAATTATTACCGATGGCTGGCAGGTCTTACCAATCTTGGCAGTGCGGCAGACAATATCTGGACAAGGGCAGGAAAGGGAGCGGTACTTCTGGCCTCCTCTGATTTTTCACATGCGCCAGGTAAACCGTCGGATATGCCGGATGCTTTTTATAACGAGGCAGAGAAAGCGACGGGAAGCAGTAATATCGCAATGAATTATTATGCAGACCAGTACAAACTGATCGGGAGCATCCGGCAGTTTCTGGATGATACGGGGGATGTGGTTCCCGGACACAGAAATACGTTTTTTACCCGCAATGCCACTACGATCGCTTATGGGATCCATGGCAGACATCTGTGTCAGACGGTAGGATATGAGGATAATCCCAATCCTTCCGGGACGGCAAAGATAGGAAATAATGAGATGGCATATGCCTGGCCGGCTCCTGGGGCATTCCCAGCAGAAGAGCTGTCTCCTTCTGCATACTGGACGGTATGCCTCAATACGGATAAGCTGAATCTGTCGGCGATCGGACTGCAGGTTACAATCAAGGATCTCAGTACAGGAAAGAAGTTTGTCAGGAAAACTGCCGCAACGGGTCTGTATATCAGTAAGTTCTGGGGTTATTATGTTTGTTTTGCGCCGCCGGAACTTCCGGATGGTGTGAATTCCTATGCTGGCAGAAAATATCGTGTTACCCTTAGCAATTTATCGGATGCCGATGCCATGCCGGCTGAGCTGACATATACAACGGACTTCTTTCCCTATTCTTCGGGTATTCAGTTGAAATACGAAAAAGACGAGGATAAAGATGTTTTTCCAGAGGATATCGTGGTTGGATTTTCCAGAAAGAAGGTTGCGTTCCGCCTGTCGAACAGTGCAAAGGGAATAAAGGTCAGCTGGGATAAATTATCTGGCGCCCAGAGTTATACGGTCTACCGGAACGGTAAAAAGGTCCGGGTCGTGAAGGGAACCAGTTATGTCGATACCGGCGCCAGCAAAAACGGCAGGAAGTACACTTATTATGTCCGGGCACGGAAAGGAAATCTGACGTCTAAGAAGCCTGCCGTGAAATCCTGTTATTTTATGTCCCGTCCGTCTATTCGGAAACTGAAGAGACTGTCCCGCGGCAGGATGAAGGTGACCTGGAAGAAAAATGGGAAAGCATCCGGTTATCAGATTCGGTACCGCACCGGCAGTAAAACCAAAACGGTGACCGTGAACGGAAAGAAGAAGGGAAGCGTCACATTGAAAAAGCTGAAAAAAAAGAAATATCAGGTCAATGTACGCTGTTATAAGAAGGCAGGGAAGTCCAGATATTATTCGGCATGGAGTAATACAAAAAAGAAATAGGAATGCGGTCATTCAATCGTTCCGTCCAGAAATGCGATCAGGATGTTCTGGGGTGAGTCATAGTAAAAGCTGGAATTGTAATCACTGATCTTGTCACTGACAAAGGAATGATAAGCTTCCCATAATGCGTCTATAATTGATAGTTTCTTCTGTTCAGCAATCCCTAAAATCAATCGTTTGTAGATTTTGCCGATGTCCCAATGACTTGGAACCGCATACTGGGCATCGGCAATATTGTCAAAACTGCCCTCCTGGATGCCTGTCCGGCAGATAAAATCGTCGCTGACTGTATCGATATTATCGCTGTGATAAACATCTGCCAGGTCATATATTTTTTCAATTTGTGTTCTGCCCAGTGCGTCAACGACGGCAGAGCATTTATTTTTTGTCTTTCTTGCCATATATTCAATCAGGCTGCAGGTAAAAAAGAGATCGTTCACCTTTTTGTCTTCTCTGCCAGTCATATGGTAACCTCCTTTGCCGATACAAATTCAAGGGACTTGAGGGATTCACTGGTAGCAAAATTGATCTGATGGGTTGGATATTTAAATTTTGCCAGTACCCAGAACTGCTCCCGGGTGATCACCCCGTCTATATAATCTGCGATATAGTTATAAATCTGATCGTTCGCCATGAACCGTATAGGTGTTGACAACAGGTGTATTATAACGTCTTGCCCATCGTTCTGCCTGTTCCCGGATAATGGTACAATAAAAACCAGTTCCGAAATCTTTTGTATTTTTGCCTTTGATAATACGGGGATCTTTCACAGAAGTGTAGCTTCCGTGATATACAGTCATTTTTCCCATATTCTGAGACCTCCCAACCTTTTGTTTGATTGTTTTTATTATAAGAGATTATAGATGTTTTTGCAAGAGACGGGAGGAATTGGGAGATATGGCAACGGAAGGTTTTTTATGGGAAAAATTTGGAAAGAGATAATAAACCTCGTGTTTTATAATGTGACAATATAAAACATTGGAGGTCATTAAAATGAGTAAAACTGGGAGAATAAATTTAATATTTCGTAAAGTTGTACTAATCATAGTTTTTTTACTGACTGCTATTATTTTTCTTGAAAGCTGTCTGTATATTGAAGGGCAAAAAAGCTTTTTATTAAAACCAGGGAGAAATGCTGCCGTTGTTATAATTCCGGGAATAATCCTGTTTTCAGGTATGTTGTTATTATTGTTCAACCGTATTGATAGGATAAGACAAGGCAATGAAAAAAGGGTTATTTGTGTACTTTGGAGTATGATTATTTTAATTCAGACGATTATAGTATATTTTCTGATAAAAGAAGGCTTTAAGGGGATTACAGATACCAGTCGTGTGATTAATGAAGCGATTGCCATGGTGGAGTCACAAAACGGTCTGATCAATAATGAGGCTGCTTATTTTGCCAGGTATGGGAATAATTATTCCTTTACCATTCTGATTTATTATATATGTAAGATCATCCATTCATTGGGATTTCGATGCTATACGGCTGTTTTGATGGTGTTGAATGTACTTTTAATTAATCTTTCTGGTGTGTTTTCATTTAAAATAGTAAAGCTTTTGCGGGGAACAGTTTCTGGTATTAAGTTTCTAATCCTACTTGTGCTTTCTCCTACCACATATATCTGGATTCTGTTTACTTATACAAATACTTTTAGTATGCCATTTATTATGGGACTGCTTTATTATGGGATAAGGGCGATGAGATGTGAACAGCATCGTATAAAAAATATTGTGATTGCTTCTATCATCGGTGCGGTGGGATATCAAATACGGGCAACTACTATTATACCGCTGATTGCTATTTTACTGGGGATTTTTTTGACAATGAGGATACGGTCAGGAAAAGAAAAAATATGCATGCTTCTGTTGGTGGCAGGTATATTTATAGGCGTTATGCTGGCAACATCCTTTCTTTGTCGTACTCATATTGTAAACCGGGAGTCGGACAAAACATTTCCTTTTACACACTGGGTAATGATGGGACTGAATGTCGATAAAAATGGTTTTGTAAATAATTCAGATGTCAATTATTCTATGTCTCTTCCAACGAAACAGGAAAAAATAAAAGGAAATGTAGAAAAGATCAAAGAGAGACTATCTAAAATGGGGCCAGTTGGCTATGTGCTGCTGGTGGCAAAAAAACTGGAATATGTGTGGGGCGCTGGGGGAGATGGAAGTCTTGGATTTTATTCATGTGGGGAAAATATAACTGGTATTTATCAGTATTTTTATGGAGATAAAAATGGTTTATTTTGCATATACAGTCAGGTCTTCCGTAGTATTACTTTTATGTTTGCTCTTTACAGTGTATTTTTCCAATTACGAAAGAAGGGGCTAGATGAGTTTTTTATGCTTTCTCTTACGGTATTGGGAGCAATACTGTTCTTTATAATTTGGGAAACAAACCACAAGTATAATATATGTTTTATGAATTTACTCTATATTCTGATGGGAGATGGTATAAACTGCTTTGCAGGTTTTACACGCCAGAATAAAAAAATGGAAATGTTTTTACAGAAAAAATGGTGCAGACAGGGTGTCTTAATGTTTATATTGGTGATTCCTCTGGCAATCTCAACCTTAATGTTAGCAGATTTCTCTCATTATATACAAAAGAAATCTGAATACCATAGAGTGGCGCTATCGGTCATTAATCATAAAGCAGAATATATTTCATTAAAGAAAAATGGAGATGTGATGGAACAGACATTTATAACAGATCAGAATTTTAACAAAGTATATATTTTATGTAAAGAATCATCAAAATGGATGAAAGATAATTATTTATTACAATTACTGGATGAGAAGGGGGATGATATAGGAATCCGGCAAATATCTGAAGAGGTAACAGAAGGCATAGATGGCAGATGGATCTGTCTTCATCTGGATGAGATTCCTGCCGTTCAAAAGGCAAAGAGATTTACGATACGGGTTGTATGTCTAAAGAATCAAAAGAAGGGGATTTCGCTAGCAATTACTCCTTATGATATGTTTGATTTATATGAAGATGGTTCATTGAAACTCAACCACACTTTATCAAACAGGGATATGGCATTTTGTGTGGTCAACAGCAGGGAAGAGAGTCTGATCAGTACAACAGGATATATTATTTTTGGATTGACTGTATGGGTATTTTCTGGAATTTTGGTATGGAAGTTTTATAAAAGATTAAGAGTTGTTAAATCTCCCCAAGTACTAATCGGGTGAATGGTCTATAAAAAAGAATATCGCCATTGTGAACAGTCGGTTTGTGCAGGTACAGCCGGCTGTTTTATTAATTTGATAATCAGAAAAATTTGGAAAGAGAAATTAAAGCTGGCGTGATACTATAAGTATATTGTTAATTACAAAGGAGGATCTGCCATGAAAAATATCGAAAAGAAGATCGGGATGCCGATATTCCGAAAGCTTATTTTTGCTATGGGCATTTTTTTGTTTATTCTTTGTCTGGGAGGGGAAAACCGAACCATAAGGGCGGCATCTGTGAGTAAGATTCAGTGTTTATTCTGGTGGAATTGATAAAATATATCCGGCAAAGGGGATTTGTGTAGTTAGCGGTATGCATACTGGTGGGTACTGGGAGTATTATTATAAAATATCTAAGGGAACCTGCCGACTGGTACTGGAAAGGCATGGCTCCGACAGTATAAAAGGACATGATAGTGATTTTTATTACAATAATCATTATATAGAGAAAAAGAAAGTCAGTAAGAAAAAATATCAGACATACCAGAAAAAAACTGATCGGCAAGAGCAAGAATAAAAAATTATATACTTACCGGAAAAATACGGCAGGGAACAGGAAGAAATATTTTTGAGGTAAAGGAGTGCAGAGAAAATGTATTGTAACCAGTGTGGAAAAGAAATACCAGAAGATTCTAATGTATGCATGTATTGCGGCAGTAGGATTATTACAGTAGAAGAGGATTCACCAGGTGATCCGTGTTGCTGTGGGGAGCAGAGAAGGAGTGAATGGAGAAGCGAGTGATTTGGTATTTTATGCCAGTAATGAAAATAATAATTAGCGGATAATGAATGGAATAAAGATTAATCCATTGTTTAATTTGCCAAAGTGTGCTACACTTTCTATAAAAGTCCATGATGATGGGATTCATGAAAGCGAGGGGATAGCATGGCACGGGTCGTATCCATTGGAGCACAGGATTTTGAGATGTTGATTACAAATAACTGTTTTTATGTGGATAAAACACTTTTTATAAAGGAGTGGTGGGAAAGCTATGATATCGTTACCCTGATCACCCGTCCCAGGCGGTTTGGCAAGACACTGAACATGAATATGCTGGAGAGATTTTTCAGTATAAAATATCGGGAGCAGGGGACTATTTTTGAAGGATTGAATATATGGGAAGAAAAATCTCCTGACGGAGATTATAAATACCGGGATCTGCAGGGAACTTATCCGGTGATTTCTTTGTCCTTTGCCGGGGTGAAAGAACCTGATTATGATATGGCAGTATACCGTTTATGCGGAATTATACAGGATCTGTATATAAAGAATTATTTTCTTTTGCAGTCAGATGTCCTGACCGAAGGAGAAAAGAATATTTTTAAGAGAATGGCAGATGACATGGATGTAAAAGATGCACCAGTGGCTCTTCACAGATTATCTTATTATCTGAGCCGGCACTATGACAAGAAGGTGATCATTCTTCTGGATGAATATGATGCCCCCATGCAGGAGGCTTTTGTAAGCGGATACTGGGAGAAAATGGTTTCTTTTACAAGAAATTTGTTTAATAATACCTTTAAGACAAACCCATATCTAGAAAGGGCAGTGATGACTGGGATCACAAGAGTAAGTAAGGAATCTATGTTTTCTGATTTAAATAATTTGAATGTGGTGACAACTACTTCTGATGAGTATGCTTCCTGTTTTGGCTTTACAGAAGATGAGGTTTTTTTTGCCATGGATGAATTTAATTTAACGAATAAGAATGAGGTGAAAGAATGGTACGACGGTTTTACGATAGGTAACGTCCAAGACATTTATAATCCGTGGTCAATTATAAATTTTCTTAGCAAGAAAAAACTTGATATCTACTGGGCAAACACAAGCTCCAATGGTCTGGTCAGCCGGCTGGTACAGAAAGGAAATGCGGAGTTAAAGGTGCAGTTTGAAAGATTGCTGCAAAGGCAATCTATTATCACAGAACTTGATGAAGAAATTGTGTTTGACCAGTTGGAACAGGATCCGGATGCTATATGGAGTCTGTTACTGGCAAGTGGCTATCTTACTGTAATGCAGATCAATGAGGATCACTATGAATTAGTGCTTACTAATTACGAAGTAGAAAAGATGTTTTATAAAATGGTGAAAAATTGGTTTGGAAAGGACAGGACGGTTTATAATGGATTTGTCCGGGCACTCCTGTCCGGGAACCTGAAAGAAATGAATGCGTATATGAACAGGATGGCACTTTCCATGTTCAGTTCATTTGATGGAGGAAACCATCCATCAGAAGAGACGGATCCAGAGCGCTTCTATCATGGTTTTATATTAGGTCTTCTGGTGGACCTTGCCGGGAAATATCAGGTGACATCCAATCGGGAAAGCGGGTATGGCCGCTATGATGTTATGCTGACTCCCCTGGATAAAGCGAGCGACGGAATGATACTTGAATTTAAAGTATATGACCCGGAAGAAGAGGGAAGTCTGGAAGATACCGTCCAGTCAGCATTGCGCCAGATTGAAGAGAAAAAATATGAGCAGTCCCTGCTGGATGGCGGGATTCAGAAAGAACGAATCCGGAAGTATGGCTTTGCCTTTGAGGGGAAAAAGGTACTGATCGGGTGAATGGTTAAAATGTAACAGTGAAACTTAAAGTAAACTGAAAAACGAGGGAGGAATTTAAGATGAGAAAAAGAATGATGTATTTATTGACCGTTTTTATGATTTTAGGAGCTCTGGTTTTCACAGCCTGTCCGGTGAGCCATGCTAAAGTGTACAAAGAAGGCAAAAAGTACACCTTTACAGGAAAGGTGAAAAAAGTACGCTGGCAGCATATCAACGGAACCTGGCAGACATCGTATGTATTGACCCTGAACAAGAAGATTAAGGTAAAAACCCAGTTTACAGGTAAAACAAAAGAGAAGAAGATACAAATATGGAGTGAGACAAAGAAGCTGCGCAAAAAGATCAAAAAATGTGTTGGCAAAAAAGTAAAAGTGAAAGGAAGGCTTGATGCCCATTGGAGTTCGTATTACTATACTCCGGTTGATTTGCAGGTTTTGGAGATAAAGAAGGTGTAAAATGACAGGTTTTACTGAAAGCGTCGGATTATTATGGCGCTTTTTTAGCGCAAAAAATCTGGGAAGAGACATTAGAGTATATGTTTTATACTTAATTGCAGATATGAATTATTATACTTAAGAAGAAATAAGCACGGTATATCGGGAAGAAGAGGGGTGAGGGATGTTTTCATCTTGTTTAACTGGTGAAATCATGCTAAAATTTTATTATTGTACAGGAAAAGAGATAGTCCGTATTCAAAAAGCTGGAGAGTACGATAACATGAGGGAGATCAAAACTAGGTACCTTCCTCCGGACACGGTGCTGGGGGATCGTTATGTGGTGGGGAGGGTCATAGGGCAGGGAAGCTTTGGCATTACTTATATTGGCAGGGACACTTTATTTGACAGTGTGGTTGCAGTGAAGGAATATTTTCCAGCACATCATGTTTACCGCAATGTGACAGGGGCTGAGGGGATCATGGTCTGTCTGTATGAGGATGAAGAGCAGA
This sequence comes from uncultured Eubacterium sp., assembly GCA_910584875.1. Lineage (GTDB taxonomy): Bacteria > Bacillota > Clostridia > Lachnospirales > Lachnospiraceae > Eubacterium_F. The sequence goes on along the minus strand of CAJUDA010000004.1, from coordinate 99,278 downwards.
GTGAATATAAACAAATGATGGGAAAATTTCTGGATGAGGCGAAACGGCTGTCCCAGTTCCGAGAGGTCAGGGGTATCGTATCAGTCCGGGATTTTTTCTTTGAAAACAATACGGCATATATGGTGATGGAATATGTGGAGGGCGTGAGCCTGAAAGAGTATGTGGAGAAGCATGGTCCCATGAAAGGGGAGTGGGTACTGACACATATGGATCCTTTGATGGATGCGCTGGAAAAGATTCATGAGACCGGACTGATCCACAGGGATATCAGCCCGGATAATATTATTGTGAAACCGGATTCGAGTCTGGAGCTGATCGATTTTGGTTCGGCAAGAGAGACAAACACAGAAAAGGAAAAAAGTCTGACCGTCGTGTTTAAACGGGGATTTTCTCCGGCAGAGCAGTACCGGGCAAGAGGGGAGCAGGGGATCTATACGGATGTCTATGCCGTATGCGCGACGATGTATTTTTGTCTGACCGGAACGGTGCCAGATGAGGCACTAGAGAGGATTTTTGTCGATGAGACACCCTCCCTTCTTTCGATGCCGCAGGTCGAACTGAGCCGCCGCCAGAAGAAGGCTGTGATGAAAGGAATATCAGTACGGGCAAAGGAACGCTATTCCAGTATCCGGGAACTACGGATGGCACTGAAAGAAGAAAGATGGAGGCTATCATGGAAGAATTTCAAAAGAACGTCAGAGAATGGCTGAACCGAAAAAAAGAACACACCTTTGACCGGTTTATGATCCATCAGATGGGATACCGGCTGGCGCATGAAGACGACAGTGATACAAGGTGGAGTGCTTATCAGACATTCAGGGAAAAAACAGGACATAGAAAACTGGCGTCTGAGCCTACGATGAAGAGGTGGTTCGGGATCGGCGGATCTGCTGTGCCGGGCAGGGAGACACTGTTTGCCATCTGCTTTGCCCTGAGCCTGGATGCAGAGGGTGCCGGAAGATTTCTTACCGAGGGACTGAGGGAGCCCTCGTTTCAGATCAATGACTATCAGGAGATTATTTATCTGTACGGATTTGAGCATGGCATGGAGCAGGGTGAGTGTGATGAGATGGCGGCAGGGTTTGAAGAGAAGCTGGATATGGATCTTTCTTTCTGTCAGACACATTCGACCCATGAGTTACGAAAACAGTATCAGGTCAAGAAAGAACTTCCCAAAGAGGAATTTCTCGCCTGGATGACAGAAAACGGCAGATACTTTAAAGGGTACAGCAGGACAGCGCTGGATTATTTCTCCCGGTATAAAAAACTGATTCTGGAGAGCGTAAGGGAAGAGGCGGAGATCATTCTCAACAGACTGCTGGAGGATACGGAGTATGTATCATGGAAGAGGAGAAGGCTGATCCGGGAGACAAATCTGGAGACCATACGGCGGTTTGTATACAGTAACAAAAAAATTGATGCGGACCTGCGCAAAGACATTCTGGAACTGGCACAGGTTACCTTTTCTCCCCAGGAGCCCAATTCCCTTTTTATCCGGGAATTGTTTTCGTTTAATTATGATGCCCTGAGCTCTCATATGGATACCCGGCGGGTGCTGCGCATGACAGAAAAAAGAATGTCCGATCTGCTGGGGACTGCGATACAGAGAAAAAAGCAGATCCGTGCAGTCAGCAGCTGCCGTCTGCTGGAAAAAGTGGATGGAGAAAAAGACTGTCCAGAGCAGATCCTGACATTGATCCGGGAATTTGACCAGGATCCGGGTATACCGGAACAAGTCTCTGTGTCCTGGGCGCATAAATGGCTGCAGCAGTTTCAGAAAAAACAAAAACGCCGTTGTCTGCTGCTCCAGCGGGGCGATATACTGCCGATGGTTATTTATATGGTTCAGAAGGATTATCTGAAAAATATCTCAAGTGATATCAGACAATATAACAGAGAGGAAGCGGTCCGGTATTTTGAGGAGGTCGCCAACGCGACTTTGTTAAGCTGCAATATGGCACTTTTGAATCAGGAATATGATACGGATTCCCTGTTCTATCTCTGCTTTCAGGAAAATGATATGTATTCGCTGGCAGATGTGCTGGATGAGATCGAGAGGCAAAAACGATAAAAAGTTTCGACACATTCGCCGTCCGGATCGTATCTATAGTGAAAGGAGGGGGGAAGATGGAGCAGGAATTTACAAAGGTGTACGAAGCGTACGTCGATGATATTTTCCGGCTTTGTTTTTCTTTCATGAAAAATACGATGGATGCCGAAGATGCCGTACAGGAAACTTTTTTGAAATATTTTCACAGCGAAAAGAAATTTGAAAGCCCGGAGCATCTGAAGGCGTGGCTTATCGTTACAGCATCCAATCATTGTAAAGACCTGTTGAAGCAGTGGTGGCGGAAAAGAAAGAATCTGGATGATTATGAAGAGACAGTCGGCGGGGAAACGGTGGAGACCGACGGGATCATGGAGCTGGTTATGGGTCTCCCGGAAAAATATAAGACGGCGGTTTACTTATATTACTATGAGGGATATGACAGCAGAGAGATCGCCAGACTGCTCCATAAACCGGATTCTACAATACGGACCTATTTACAAAAGGCAAGAAAAATATTGAAACAGGAATTAGTGGAGCAAGGGAGGTAACGATGGAAGGGAAAATCAAAGAATCCTATAAGCGGGTCCGGATGCCGGAGGAGGCAAAGGAACGCATCAGCAGGGAGATCCGGCAGTCCGGACAGACAGACGAAAAGAGAGAAAAGACTCCGATGTTCAGCGGCAGATGGAAGGCAGGACTGGCTGCCTGCCTCGGCCTGATCCTTATTATTCCGTCAGGCGTTTTTGCCGCTAAAAAGATTTCAAAGTATTTTACGGTAAAGATCAATGGCGACGACTATCAGGTGGAGGTCGCACTGGATAAATCGGAGACTGGGAAAACGACTGCGGAGCCCGATAAAACAGACTCTGACAAGAAGATGAAATATATCCGGGTGGAATCCGAGTTTGGCAAAGAATATGTAAAAGATAAAGATTCGGTGTATTATGAGCAGGATGAGGACGGGATGATCATTACCCGGGAGGAAAAGGTGGAAAAAGGGACAGACGGGATCTATTCGTACAGCCATAAAGATGGATTTGAGGCAGGAAAGAATTTTTATTATAATGTGATCTATATGGATCAGGAGAAGGATGCGGTCCTGAAACTGTATAACCAGACGGACAGAAAAGAGATCACCGTAAATGGTCACAAAGCATTGCTCAGTGAATCTGTGGGGATAAAGGGATCACGGTATCGTTCGGATCAGAATACGGACTATACAATCGGGCTCTATGTTTTTTATGAAGAATATGGATATATCATCCAGTATGTCGGTATGCAGGGACTGGGAGCAGAAAGACTGATCGCACTGGCAGAAAAAACAAACGTAATAGAATGCAGTGAAGAAAAGGCGTGCCGTTATCAATATCTCAGCCTCCATCATACAGGCTTCACAGAACAGCTTGCCGGGGACAGCAAAAAGGAAGAAGTTACGGATCTGGTAAAGAACATGGGACAGAAGCTGGAAGGGGAGGAATTCAGCTATCAGGTGACGGATGTGACAGTTTCCTCTAAAATAATAGATACAGATAAAACAACACTGGATGACAGCAATATTCCTGCAGGAAGCAGATTATGGGATAAAAAGGGAATTTTGAAACCCTACATCCGTGAGAACATCTGCACGGGAGACGGGGTGTCCAGACCAGAACAGACTGTAACAGGGACGGAAAAAGTACAGCCGAAGATGGTATATGTCACAATGAAGGTAAAAGCGAAAAAAGATCATGTGCTTTTTAACCTGCCGCGGATCATATTTTTTGAGAAAGAAAAAGGAAAATACTATGATACCGATTTGTATTTCAAATACAACCGTCCAGAAAAAATTTCAGATGCCCTGATGGATTTTGTACCCTGCTATTTCAGGGAAACAGAAATTTCGCATAAAAAAGATGAGGAAAGGGGAAGAGCAGACGTATCACTTTGCTTATCTGGTGGATGAAGATCTGACTGATCATATGTTTCTGGTTACCGAGCTTGCTTATATGAATGATAATTATGTGGAGATGAAAGCAGGAGCGAAGGACTGACAAACTGATTTCATGTTATAAAAATTTCTCTGTACAGGAGTGAAGTAAAGAGTACAGAGAAATTTTTATAAAATACTTTACATGGCTTGTTGCGATAGATATAATATTTTCTAACAGTATACAATATAGGGATATTAATAAGATCATAGAAAAGCGGAGGATAGACTATGGCACGGGTTGTATCAATCGGGGCACAGGATTTTGGAGAATTGATTAAAGAAAATTGTTTTTACGTAGATAAAACATTTTTTATAAAAGAGTGGTGGGAGAGTAAGGATAAGGTAACACTGATTACCCGACCCAGACGGTTTGGAAAAACTCTCAATATGAGTATGCTGGAGCGATTTTTTAGCGTAAATTATACTGGGGAAGAAAATGTTTTTGAAAATCTGGGTATCTGGCAGGATAAAAAATATAGAGAATTGCAAGGGACTTATCCCGTAATTTTTCTATCCTTCGCAGGGGTAAAGTCAGATAACTTTATTGAAGCAAAGGAGCAGATTTTTCAGGTTTTGGAAGATCTTTATATATCATACTCCTTTTTAAAAAAATCAGGAATTCTAGAAGACAGAGAAATAAAATATTACAACCGGGTGGGAATTGATATGGGTAACAGTGATGCTGCTGTAGCACTTCAAAGATTGTCATCCTACCTACATCGTTATTATGGGAAAAAAGTGATTATCTTGTTAGATGAGTATGATACACCAATGCAGGAAGCATATGTCAACGGGTACTGGAAAGAAATGGTTTCTTTTACAAGGAATCTGTTTAATAATACCTTTAAGACGAATCCAAATCTGGAACGAGCTGTTATGACTGGTATTACAAGAATAAGTAAAGAATCTTTATTTTCAGATTTAAATAATCTGAAAGTAATTTCCATGATATCCCATGAATACGCTTCTTGTTTTGGTTTTACCGAAAAGGAAGTTTTTGATGCCATGAATGAATTTAATTTATCAAATAAAGAAGAAGCTAAAAACTGGTATGATGGTTTCATAATAGGGGATATTACAGATATCTATAATCCATGGTCAGTCATAAATTTTCTTGATACCGGGGAATTAAAACCTTATTGGGCAAATACAAGTTCCAATGCCCTGGCAGGCAGTCTGATTCGCCAGGGAGATAAGAACATTAAAATGCAATTCGAGGATCTTCTGAGAGAGAAGACTATTATTAGCCGAATTAATGAGGAAATTGTTTTTAATCAGTTGGATGGAAGTGATCAGGCTGTCTGGAGCCTCTTACTAGCGGCGGGTTATTTGAAAATAATAGCAGTCCATGGAAAGGAATATGAACTTTCCCTGACAAATTATGAAGTGAAACATACATTTGAGAATATGGTTCTGGACTGGTTTGATGAGCGTGGTTCCTGTTACAATGATTTTGTTAGGGCACTCCTAAGGGGGGATCGGAAAGAGATGAATGCTTACATGAACAGGATGGCACTTTCCATGTTCAGTTCATTTGATGGAGGAAATCATCCTTCAGAGAGTACAAATCCAGAGCGTTTCTATCATGGCTTTGTCCTTGGTCTGTTAGTGGACCTTGCCGGTAGATATCAGGTGATATCCAACAGAGAGAGTGGTCTGGGTCGCTATGATGTAATGCTGACTCCCGTGAACAAGGAAGATGACGGAATTATACTGGAGTTTAAAGTATATGATCAGGAAGAAGAAGGAAAGCTGGAGGATACCGTACGGGCAGCTTTGCAGCAGATTGAAGAGAAACGATATGAGCAGTCATTAATAGACAGAGGGATACCGAACGAACGGATCAGAAAATATGGTTTTGCTTTCCATGGAAAAAGGGTATTGATCGGGTAAGCAGTAAGCATTTTTAAATGAGAAAAGGACATATGAAGCAAAAAACATATGTCCTTTTCTCATTGTAACACATCAATTTTTATCTTTTATTCAGTCTTTCTCCACCTCAGCCATCTTCATGGCACGTACCTTTGTGGACAGACCGAAGAGATTGATGAAGCCCTCCGCATCGTGATGATCGTAGAGATCACCCGTTGTAAAGGAGGCGATGCTTTCGTTATACAGACTGTACGGGGATGTAGTCCCGGCCTTGATGATATTACCTTTATAGAGCTTGAACTTCACTTCACCGGTCACATATTTCTGGGTGGATTCGATAAACGCCTGCACCGCTTCACGGAGAGGAGAGAACCATTTACCCTCATAGCAGATCTGTGCCAGCTTATTTCCCATGTCCAGCTTCACGGTCGTCGTATCGCGGTCCAGGATCAGCTCTTCCAGCTGCTGGTGTGCTTCATACAGGATCGTGCCGCCCGGTGTTTCATAGACGCCGCGGGATTTCATGCCAACTACGCGGTTTTCCACGATATCTACGATACCGATACCATGTTTGCCGCCCAGTTCATTAAGGGTGCGGATGATATCGGACAGTTTCATTTCCTTTCCATTGACGCTCTTTGGCACGCCGGCCTCAAAGGTCATAGTAACATACTCACCCTCCTCCGGAGCCTTCTCCGGTGTGGTACCAAGTACGAGAAGGTGGTCAAAGTTCGGCTCATTTGCCGGCTCTTCCAGTTCCAGTCCCTCATGGCTGATGTGCCACAGGTTGCGGTCACGGCTGTAGCTGCTGTCCGCAGAGAACGGCAGGTCAATGCCGTGTGCCTTACAGTATTCAATCTCAGATTCCCGGGAATCCAGTGTCCATTTGTCACTTCGCCATGCAGCGATGATCTTTAAATCAGGTGCCAGTGCCTTGATCCCCAGTTCAAAACGGATCTGGTCATTTCCCTTACCGGTAGCGCCGTGGCAGATTGCAGTAGCACCTTCTTTACGGGCGATCTCCACCAGACGTTTGGCAATTACCGGACGTGCCATGGACGTGCCGAGCAGATATTTATTTTCATAGACGGCGTGTGCCTGTACACAAGGGAGTACATATTCATCGCAGAACTCGTCTACGACGTCTTCTATGTACAATTTAGAAGCACCGCAGAATTTGGCTCTCTCTTCCAGACCGTCCAGCTCTTCGCCCTGCCCGCAGTCGATGCAGACGCAGATCACTTCATAATCAAAATTCTCCTTCAGCCATGGAATGATCGCTGTCGTATCCAGACCGCCGGAATAAGCTAAAACAACTTTTTCTTTCATAATAAAAGACCTCCAATGATTAATTACTGAAAACAGTGTATTGAAATAATTTTTTCTGCCTTTGTTTAATATACAACAGAACTGTATAATATGCAAGAGGGAAATAGTTTAAAAATCTAAAATTTTATAAAAATTATGTAATAGTGTTGCATATTTTCGGTAAAAGGAGTATAATAAACAAAGTTTATGAATAATATGCATAAATATTCATGATGAATGCATATAATCAGGAGGATAGTGTGAAAAATCACACTGAAGTGCTGATTTTTCACACGGCTATTTGTTTCTGGGCGAAAACAAATAGCATACTGGCAGATGAGAAACTGCATACGCAGCTTTCTCATCGCCTCTTCGCGACAAGTCGCTCAGAAAAGAGGATTTTATGATAAGAGCAGGTATTATAGGTGCTACCGGGTATGCCGGACAGGAACTGGTCCGTCTGCTCCTGCAGCACAAAGAGGCAGAAATCGTATGGTATGGATCCCGGAGTTATGTGGATCAGAAATTCAGTTCTGTTTTCGGTAATGTATTTCAGATTGTAGAAGATGTATGTAAAGGGGATGATCTGCTGACCCTGTCCAGAGAAGCGGATGTGATCTTCACGGCAACTCCCCAGGGATATCTTGCCGGGATATTAGAAGAAGAAATCCTGCAGAATGCAAAGGTGATCGATCTCAGTGCAGATTACCGCATCAAGGATGTATCCACTTATAAAAAGTGGTATGGGATAACGCACAAGAGTCCCCAGCTGATCGGTGAAGCAGTATATGGTCTCTGCGAGATCAACAGAGAGCAGGTAAAGGGTGCAAGGCTGGTTGCCAATCCGGGCTGCTACCCCACCTGTTCGACGTTATCCATCTATCCACTGGCAAAGGCAGGGCTGATCGATATGGACACCCTGGTCATTGATGCGAAATCCGGGACATCCGGTGCCGGACGGGGCGCCAAAGTGCCAAACCTGTACTGTGAAGTCAATGAAAACATCAAGGCATATGGTGTATCAACACACCGTCATACACCAGAGATTGAAGAACAGCTTTCCTATGCCAGCGGCCAGAAGGTAGTTCTTAACTTTACTCCTCACCTGATCCCCATGAACCGGGGAATCCTGATCACAGCCTATGCCAAATATAAAGAAGGCGTGACGCCGGAACAGATCCGTAAGGCATATGAGGATACATACAGGGATGAATACTTTGTCCGGGTTCTGGATGAAGGTGTCTGTCCGGAGACGAAGTGGGTAGAAGGGAGCAACTTTGTCGATGTCAACGTGAAGGCAGATGAACGGACAGGACGGGTAATCATGATGGGTGCAATGGACAATATCACAAAGGGCGCCGCCGGTCAGGCGGTACAGAACATGAACCTGATGTTTGGTCTGGATGAGGCAGAGGGGCTTCGTTTTGTCCCCCTTGTACCTTAGCTCAACGGCGGTATTCATGTTGTCAGAAAAACATTCATGTGGAAGGAGCGAGGGAATTGAAAAAGATAGAGGGCGGTGTTACCGCAGCGAAGGGATACCAGGCATCAGCAGCGGCGGCAGGAATCAAATATCAGGGACGGACCGATATGGCGCTTGTTTATACAGAAAAGCCCGCCGTCTGTGCGGGAACTTTTACTACAAATGTAGTAAAAGCGGCTCCTGTTTTATGGGATAAAGAGATCGTGGCAAAGGGAGCTCCGGTTCATGCCGTGGTACTGAACAGCGGGATTGCCAATGCCTGTACCGGAGAAGAGGGGAAGCAGCAAAATGCGGCAATGGCAGTGGCAGTGGCCGATCAGCTGGATATCAGGACCGAAGAGGTGCTGACAGCATCGACGGGTGTTATTGGTATGCAGCTTCCCCTGGAACCGCTGCAAAAGGGGGCGGTTCTGCTGAAACAAAATCTGTCAGCAGGAAGGGAAGCGGCGGAAGCGGCGGCAAGAGCGATCATGACGACCGATACCGTACCGAAGGAGGCAGCCGTATCCTTTGAGGTGGACGGTGTGACCGTTACGGTAGGCGGTATGAGCAAAGGTTCTGGTATGATTCACCCCAATATGGCGACGATGCTCAGTGTGACGACGACGGATGCCGCTATATCCCGGGAGGATCTGCAGGAGCTGACAAAGGAGGCAGTGGCTGACAGCTTTAATATGATCTCCGTAGACCGGGATACATCGACGAACGATACGTATCTTGTGCTGGCAAATGGCGCATCCGGCATCACGATCCAGAAGGGGATGAAGGCATATGAGGACTTTAAGGAAGCATTAAACTATGTCTCAACCGAACTGGCAAAACAGATGGCTGCCGACGGAGAGGGCGCCACAAAATTATTTGAGGTGAAGGTCGTTCACTGTGAATCCAGGGAAAAGGCAAAAACACTGGGTAAATCTGTGATCACGTCGAACCTTGTCAAAACGGCAGTCTTTGGCAGCGACGCCAACTGGGGACGGATTCTCTGCGCTCTTGGCTATGCCGGCGTGCCGTTCAACCCTGAGATCATTGATCTGACTCTGGAGGCAGAAGGCACATCCCTTGTACTGGTGCAGGATGGTGTGGCGACCGATTACAGCGAAGGAAAAGCGACAGAATTACTCAGCAAACAGAAGGTAACCGTGATCTGCGACATGAAGGAGGGAGACAGCTCCGCCACAGCATGGGGCTGCGATCTGACCTATGATTATGTGAAGATCAATGGAGATTATAGAAGTTAAGGCAGGAGGTAAGAGATGGAACAGCAGCAGTTAGATGATATCATGTTGAAGGCAGAGACTCTGATCGAGGCGCTGCCGTACATAAGAGACTTTAACGGAAAGAAGGTAGTCGTGAAGTATGGCGGGAGTGCCATGCTGGATGAGAAACTACAGGAATCCGTCATTAAAGATGTGGCTCTTCTCAAACTGGTAGGGATGCAGCCGATCATCGTACACGGCGGAGGGAAAGAGATCAGCAAATGGCTTGGTTATATGGGCAAGGAGAGCCAGTTTGTCGAGGGACTCCGAGTCACCGACGCAGATACGATGGAAGTAGCAGAGATGGTGCTGAGCAAGGTAAACAAACATCTGGTACAGATGATGGAAAAGCTGGGAGTGAAGGCGGCGGGGATCAGCGGTAAGGACGGCGGCACCATGATCTGCCGCAGAAAAACGGTGAAGGGTCAGGATATTGGTTTTGTCGGAGAGGTAGAATCGGTAGATCCCGGACTGATCGATACACTGATCGGGAATGATTTTGTCCCGATCATTGCCCCGATCGGCATGGATAAAAATTATCAGGCATACAATATCAACGCCGATGATGCGGCAAGTGCCATTGCCAAATCCATCCACGCAGAGAAACTTGCCTTTATGACAGATATCGAAGGAGTCTGCATGGATCCCGAGGATCCGGACACACTGATTTCCGTACTTCCCGTAAAAGAGGCAAAGTACCTGATCAAAGACGGCACCATTGGCGGCGGTATGATCCCCAAGATCCGTAATTGTATCGAAGCGGTGGAACAGGGCGTCGGACGCGTCCATATTCTGGACGGACGTCAGCAGCACTGCCTGCTTCTGGAATTCTATACGAAAAAGGGAATCGGTACCGCGATCATAGGGGATCAGGTGGATCTGTACCCACACGAAAAAAATCAGGCATAAGAGTAAGGGAGGATAAGACAGATGCAAAAAAAAATAGCAGAGGCGGAGAATTATCTGATCCATTCGTATAACCGTTATCCAGTGATGCTGGATCATGGCGAAGGGGTATATCTCTATGATACAGAGGGAAAGAAATATCTGGATTTCGGGGGAGGGATCGCTGTCTGTGCCCTTGGTTACAGTGACGAAACATACAAAAACGCACTGAAAGAGCAGATCGACAGGGGAATCCACTTTTCCAACTATTTTTATTCGGAACCGCTTGTGAAGGCGGCAAAAGGACTGGCTGACGCCTCCGGTATGGATAAAGTTTTTATGGCAAACAGCGGTGGTGAGGCAAATGAGGGAGCGCTGAAGCTGGCACGCAAATATGCGATCATGAAAGGGCACGAAGAACGTCACGAGATCGTTTCCATGGATAAGGCATTTCATGGACGGAGCATGGGAGCATTGTCTGTGACGGGGACGAAAAAATACAGGGAACCATTTGAACCAATGATCGGCGGCGTCAGTTTTGCCCGTTACAATGACCTGGACAGTGTAAAGGAAAAGATAACCAATAACACATATGCTGTTATCGTGGAGGCAGTACAGGGAGAAGGCGGGATTTATCCGGCAGACCGGGAGTTTCTGCAGGGGATACGGACTCTGTGTGATGAACATGATATCATGATGATCTGTGATGAGATCCAGTGCGGCATGGGACGTACCGGCAGGATGTTTGCCTATCAGCATTATGGGATCCAGCCGGATATCGTGACGATGGCAAAAGGAATCGGAAACGGCATGACGGTCGGTGCTTTTGCCACGACAGCGGAAATCGCGGAGGCGCTGGTCCCGGGAGATCACGGTACGACATTCGGAGGCAATCCGCTGGCAGCGGCAGCCGTATCAGTGACGCTGGATATTTTCGCGAAAAATAATATCGTCCAGCATGTGGCAGAGACAGGAGTTTATCTTGGAGAACGGCTGGAAGAGATCGTGAAGGCAAAAAAAATTGCCAGGGAGACCAGAGGACTGGGACTGATGCGCGGACTGGAGCTGACAGAAGCGGCAGGACCATATGTGATGAAGGCGCTGGAGAAGGGACTGATCCTAATGAGTGCCGGCACCAATGTGATCCGTTTTGTACCACCGCTGGTGATCGAAAAGAAGCATGTGGATGAAATGACCGCTGTGCTGGATAAGATTCTCTGATATATAAAAACACCTTTTTTGATGATGGTATCGTATAAAACACGGGATTCCGGATGATACTATTACAACAGATCATTCAAAAAGAGGTGTTTTTTATGTGGGGAATTCTGGTTGCGATTATCTCTGGTGCCCTGATGAGTGTACAGGGCGTCTTTAATACCGAAGTGACGAAACAGACCAGTATCTGGCTGTCGGCGTCATTTGTCCAGCTGACAGCGCTGGTCGTATGTATCGCGGCATGGTTTATTACAGGGAAGGATGGCACAGTAGGAAGCCTGTTTCAGGTATCACCGAAGTATATGCTGCTGGGCGGTGCGATCGGCGCCTTTATCACATATACTGTAATTTTCAGCGTCGATGCGGTTGGCCCGGCGAGATCGGCAATGTTTATCGTGGCAGCACAGCTTCTTGTCTCTTATCTGCTGGAGCTTTTTGGTATGTTCGGGCTTGACCGCCAGCCTTTTGAATGGCGAAAATGTATCGGGATCGCCATTATCATTGCCGGCATTGTAACATTCAAATGGAAGTAACGCCGGAAACTTACCGGAAACTTCTAAAATTTGATGTTGTAAAATCTTTGCATTGTTGGTAAAATGGTTCTATACATCGTATTTCCTTTTCCGGCCTGACAGAGGAGAGTACGATATGGAGAAAAAGAAAAAAATCCAGGTGGTGATCGGTGTGATCGCCGTTTTGGTGTGTGGTGTCATTTATATCACAGTGAACAACAGACAGCCGGTAAAAGAAGAGGTTGTGACAGAACAGTTTGCCGACGGTTCCGATTCCGGGAGGGCTCAGCCCGCATCAGCAAAAGAAGCAGGGAAAACTCCGCAAAAGGGCGACAATGTATATATCCATATATGTGGTGAGGTGAAAAAACCGGGAGTCTATGTATTTTCTGATGCTCCGCGGCTGGTGGAGGTTGTGAAGCACGCCGGCGGATTTACTAAAAAAGCGGATACATCGGCGGTGAACCAGGCAGAGAGCGTGACAGACGGCAGTCAGATCACCATTCCTGCCAAACAAAGCAAAAGATCAGTGGAGAGGACACGGGACAGTACAACAAAAGGGAAAGTAAATATCAATACTGCTTCCCGTGAAGAGCTTATGACACTGAACGGAATAGGGGAATCCAAGGCGTCCCAGATCATTTCTTACAGGGAAACGAATGGAGCATTTGAAAAGATTGATGATATTATGAATATCACTGGCATAAAAGAAGGGGTATTCAGTAAAATTAAAGAAAATATCATAGTTTCATAAAAGTGGAGGCAGATTATGGCAAAGACAGTATTAGTAGTGGATGATGAAAAATTGATTGTGAAGGGGATCCGTTTTAGTCTGGAACAGGACGGGATGGATGTCGATGTCGCCTACGATGGAGAGCAGGCACTGGAGGCAGTACATCACAATCAGTATGATGTCATTCTTCTGGATGTCATGCTGCCAAAGATGTCAGGGTTTGAAGTTTGTCAGCAGATCCGGGAGTTTTCGGATGTTCCCATCATTATGCTGACAGCGAAAGGGGACGATATGGATAAGATACTCGGACTGGAATATGGCGCCGATGACTATATCACCAAGCCTTTCAATATTTTAGAAGTGAAAGCCAGGATACGGGCAATCATCCGTCGCAGCTCAAAGCGTACCCGCAAAGAAGAGGTGTTGGATCAAAATGCGGTTTTCTATGGACAGATGCGGATCGACAAAGAGGGAAGACGGGTATTTATAAACGATCAGGAGATCAATCTTACGACAAAGGAATTTGATCTGCTTGAATTTTTGACAAATCATCCCAATAAAGTATATGGACGGGTTGATCTCCTCCATCAGGTATGGGGAGCAGATTACCCGGGAGATGTCAGAACAGTGGATGTGCATGTCCGGAGACTTCGTGAAAAAATTGAATCCAATCCACGCGAGCCCAAATATATACATACAAAATGGGGTGTTGGTTATTACTTTGCAAATAAAGAATAAGATCAAACAGGTAAAGAGCCTTCGTGTCCAGAGTTTATGTGTATTGATCCTGACCGGGATCATTCCCCTTGTGATCTTTACGCTGGTTCTTATGAACACGTACCGCTCCCGTGCTGTATCACAGAGAATTACAGAATTACAGGCAAGAGGAACGATCTTGTCTAATCTTGTTGTGTCTTCCGCATTTTTTACAAATGACGTCTCTTCTGAGCTGGATTCCGAGCTCACACAGGTTTCTGACATATACGATGGCAGGATCCTGATCGTGGATTCCGGTCTTGTCGTGCTACGCGATACCTATGGGCTGCAGGAAGGAAATATCATACTGATCAAGGATATCGTACAGTGCATGAAAGGGAATACAAACCGGGTCGTCAATAAATTCAGGGATGACGTCCAGATCATCCTGCCCATATACAGCTCGGATAAAAAAACAGTCAATGGCACTGTCGTGATGGATTTTTCGCTCAACAGCATCAACCGGATGTATGAAAGCATCCAGACGATCTCACTGACGATGATCCTGCTGCTGGGAGTGATCGTGATCGTCAGTTCGATCCTGTATTCCGGTCAGATCGTAAAACCGATCCGGGAGGTGGCGGGATCCATTTCACAGATCACACAGGGAGACTTTAATGAAACGATGGACCTGCACGGTTATGTGGAGGAAGAACAACTCACAAAGAGCTTTAATCATATGCTTACCGATCTTCAGAATCTGGAAGATGCCAGACAGGAGTTTGTCTCCAACGTGTCACATGAATTAAAGACACCGATCACATCTGTTAAAGTGCTGGCAGAGTCCCTGATGGGACAGGAGGGACTGCCGGTAGAACTATATCAGGAATTTATGGTTGATATCAATAATGAACTGGAACGTATGAACCAGATTATCAACGACCTGCTTTCCCTGGTCCGCATGGACAAAAATGCGGCTGCTGTCACGATTTCAGAGGTAAATGTCAATGAATTTGTCGAACGGATCTTAAAACAGCTCCGCCCGATCGCTGACCAGAGGAATATTGAGATTATTTTTGAAAGCGTGCGTCCGGTAACCGCCCAGATGGATGAGGTGAAGCTGGAGATGGCTGTCCGCAATCTGATCGAGAATGCGATCAAATATAATTATGATGACGGATGGGTCCGGGTTTCCCTGAATGCGGACCACAAGTTCTTTTATTTGAAAGTGTCGGATTCTGGTGTGGGCATTCCCGAGGATCTTCAGGAAAATATATTTGAGCGGTTTTATCGTGTGGACAAGGCACGGTCAAGGGAGACTGGCGGGAACGGACTGGGGCTTGCCATCACCCGGAGTGCCGTATTGCTGCACCGCGGCTCGATCCGTGTACACAGTCAGGAACAGCAGGGAACTACCTTTAATGTCAGGATTCCCCTGATCTATCTGGAATAGGAGGTATGGCGGAATGAGAAAGATATATTGCTTTTTTCTGTCCCTTTTTCTTGTAGGAATACTGACTGCCTGTAATGGTGATGAAGAAGAAAAGACGAGTGTGTTTCAAATCTACCGGATTGATGAGGAGTCATCTGGTCTTGTGTCAGAAGAATATGAGACTGTGATCTATAAACAAAATACAGTGGATACCATACAGAAACTTTTGGGGCAGCTGCAGACCAGCGGTTCGTCGGGGCGTGCCAGAAATCCTATCGAACCACAGGTGGAAATCAGTGACTTTCTGATCAAGGAAACACAGCTGTCTTTGTATTTTACCGCAACATATAACAACAGGACAGGGATTGATGAAATCCTCGCAAGAGCGGCCATTGTAAAGACGCTGTGTCAGATCCCCGGGATTGATTATGTAGAATTCTATGTGGAAGACCAGCCGCTGACGCTCTCTGGCAATGCCGTCGGTCTGATGAACCAGGATACCTTTGTGGATGAACTGAACCCCGAATTTAAGGAACAGAAAAAGCAGGTAACATTATATTTTGCCCAGGAAAACGGCGAGGCACTGATGGCAGTATCTGCCGATGTCACTTATAATGCGGCAGAGCCGCTGGCGCAGCTGCTGCTGGAAAAACTGGTGGAAGGTCCGGAAGAGATCGTCAATGCAGGAGAGTATAGCCTGATCCCTGCGGTACCTTCGGGTACCGTGGTGAATAGTGTGACGATCCGTGATAATATTTGTTATGTTGATCTGAGCAGAGAATTCATGGGTCTGCTTTCGGGAGTTAAAAGTGATGTGACGGTCTATTCGATCGTGAACACACTTTGTGAACTTTCCAATGTCAGTCAGGTGCAGTTTACGATCAATGGGGAACAGTGGGAGAAATACGGGGAAACAGAGAATTTTAATACACCATACGAGAGGAACCTCAATCTGGTAACAGGGGCTTCCTCCGTGGAGGAAACGCCATAGAAAACCAGTAAGGAGGAGGTATTGAGAAGACGTCCTTTGTGTGTGGCTTTGGGGATGTATATATTTTTAATCCTGATATTCCGTGGAAAGCTGGACGCAGTAAAAGAGCGGCAGTATCAAGGAGAGCAAAAAACGTTACAGTGTCAGGTAGAAGAGATTGACGGTCAGGGGGAATCGGTCAGTCTGTCAGCCGGTGATGTGATGGAAAACGGAAAGCCTTTATGCCGGCGCATAAAACTGTATCAGGGGCGGGACGGAGTGGATTTTACAGACGTAAGGATTGGCAATATCCTGCTGGTGACAGGAAAAATCTATTCCTTTTCCCAGCCTGGTAATCCGGGACAATTTAATGAATACCAGTATTATAGAAATCAGGGAATCTCCTGCAAAATGTCTGTTCAGTCATTGAAGATAACGGATAAAACTTGCAGAATCGTGGAGCAGTGGCTGCATGGTGTGAGGACGGCACTGTATCAAAGAATCATGTTATGTCTGCCGGAAGAAGAGGCGGGCGTGGCGGCAGCGATGGTGCTGGGAGAAAAAAGTGCGCTGTCAGACGAGACACGGACGCTGTATCAGGAGAGCGGTATCGCACATCTTCTGGCGATATCCGGACTGCATATTTCCCTGATCGGCATGGGACTTTTTGCTGTTTTACGTCGTTATGTCATACCGATGAGAGCGGCAGCGGTCGTTACGGCAGTGGTTTTGTTTTTGTATGGAGAACTCACCGGCTTTTCTGTATCGGCACAGAGGGCAGTCTGGATGATGTTGTGTTATCTGGCAGCATATTTTCTGGGAGAGCGGTATGATGTTTACTGTGCGCTGGCATTGAGTGCCTTTCTCCAGCTGCTAATGCATCCATCGGTTTTATTTGAGGCTGGTTTTATGCTTTCTTATGGAACGGTTTTTGGCATTGCTGTTTTTGTGGAGGGTTTTCAAAAACAGGCAGAGGAGTTCAAAAACATATTCTGCAGTGCCGTGATCCGGGCATTCCTGGGAAGCCTTGGTATACAGATCGTGACGCTTCCGGTACTTCTCTATTATTATTTTGAATTCAATCCATATAGCGCACTGATCAACGTAATTGTACTTCCCTTTGTCGGAATATTGCTTTGTATGTCCTTTCTGGGCAGTCTGTCAGCTTTTCTGTCTGTACAGACCGGAAATTTTCTCTTTGGTATTGTCCATTTTATATTATATTTTTATACATATGTGGGAGAACTGATACAGTTCCTTCCCATGGCATCCTGCATCACCGGGAGACCGGCATGGTGGCAGATCCTTTTATACTATGGGTTCCTGTCTGTATGGGTCAGCCTGTCCCGGTTTCCGTCCGGACGTAAGGCAGGCTCCCGAAGAACATGGATCTCCTGCGGTCTGCTGGTCTCTGCCTTCATTTTGCTGCTTGTACCGGCACCAGACAGGGGAAAGCTGCAGATTACAAACCTGGATGTCGGTCAGGGGGACTGCTGTTGTATCCGTTATGCGGATAAGACAATCCTGATCGACGGTGGAAGTTCGGATGTGGGAAGTGTCGGGAAATATCGTATCTGCAGCTATTTAAAATATTACGGGATACGAAAACTGGATTATATATTTATTACCCACTCAGACAACGACCATAGTAACGGAATTTTGGAAATACTGCAAAAACAAGATTATATGGGATTCCAGATCGGTACACTGGTACTTCCAGAGATTGAGAAGACAGATAAGGATTATCTTATCATAGAACAGATCTGCCGGGAGAGAAGTATTTTGGTAAAGAAGATGAAAAAGGGAGACGGACTTGCGGTGGGAGATTTAAAATTCCGGTGCCTTCATCCATTCCGCGCATACAACTGGCAGACAAAGAATGATTATTCGCTTATACTGGAGCTGCAGTACAAGGATTTTCGGGGACTTTTTACGGGGGATCTGGAGCAGGCAGGGGAAAAACAGATTATGGATCAGATCGGTGATGTCGATTACTTAAAGGTAGGTCATCACGGTTCTGCCGGTTCGGACGGTGAAGAATTTCTGGCGATACTAAAACCGGAAATCGCTGTGATTTCAGCCGGTGAGGGCAACCGATACGGACATCCGGCGCCAGAGACGCTGGATCGGCTGCGGCGCACGGGGGCAGACATTTACAGTACGATGGATAACGGGGCTATAACCGTGAAGATCCAGGAGGGGAAATGGAATGTCAGCACATTTAGGAGTACATTTAGACCGTGAATAAGGATAGACTTTATATATTGATTATGATATACTTCTGTCAGGAAGACAGGGGAACACCATTGTGTGATTGAGGGATGATATATGGAGGTGAAGATGTGGCAAGAACAGTATCAGTTGGGACACAGGATTTTGAAGAATTGATTCAAAGAGATAATTTTTATATTGATAAAACCCGTTTTATAAAAGAATGGTGGGAGAATGAGGATGCCGTAACTCTGATTACCCGACCCAGAAGATTTGGAAAAACATTAAATATGGACATGCTGAAACGGTTTTTTAGTGTGGAATATAAGGATAATGGGCAGATTTTCCAGAAACTGAATATATGGAAAGAGAAAAAATATAGAAAATTGCAGGGGACATATCCAGTGATATTTCTTTCCTTTGCACTTGTAAAAGAAAAAGATTATCCAAATGCACGGGCGAAATTAAATGAACTTTTAGTGCAAATTTATGAGAAATATTCTTTTATTAAAACAAGTGGTATGCTGGGTGAAAAAGAGATGGAATATTACAACAGGATTTCAGCGGGTATGAATGATAGCGATGCCACGCTTGCTCTTCACCAGATGTCAGCCTTTCTGTTCCGCTATTATGGTAAAAAAGTTATTATTTTATTAGATGAATACGATACTCCTTTGCAGGAAGCATTTTTAAATGGGTACTGGGATGAAATGGTTTCTTTTACAAGAAGTCTCTTTAATGCAGCTTTTAAAACAAATCCATATCTGGAAAGGGGAATTATGACTGGCGTCACAAGGGTTAGTAAAGAATCACTATTTTCAGATCTAAATAATATAAAGGTTATAACAATGACTTCTAATCGTTATGCTTCCTGTTTTGGTTTTACGGAGGAAGAAGTCTTTGATGCCATGGATGAGTTTGGATTGTCGAATAAAGCCGAGGTGAAGCAGTGGTATGACGGTTTTACGATAGGAAATCTGCAGGATATTTATAATCCATGGTCTATTATTAATTTTCTTGACGAAGGATGTCTCAAACCTTTTTGGGCGAATACAAGTTCAAACGGATTAGTCAGCCGCCTGATCCGGGAAGGGAACAGAGATATCAAAATGCAATTTGAATGTTTATTGTCGGGAAAGACGATCCAAAGCAGAATTAATGAAGAAATGGTATTTAACCAGTTATCTGGCAGTGAGAAAGCTGTGTGGAGTCTTCTTTTAACAGCGGGATATCTGAAAATAATAGAAATACATGGAAAAGAATATGAACTCTCATTGACGAACTATGAAGTCAGACAAACTTTTGAAGATATGGTACGGGAATGGTTTGATGAAAGTGTCAGTGATTATAATGATTTTATTAAGGCTCTTTTGCGGGGAAATCTGAAAGAGATGAATGCTTATATGAACAGAATATTGATGGATATGACTAGTTCTTTTGATGGAGGGACTCATTCATCTGAATTTACGATGCCGGAGAAATTTTATCATGGATTGGTGCTGGGGCTTCTGGTTGATCTTTCTGACAGGTATGAACTTACATCCAACAGAGAAAGCGGTTATGGGCGATATGATGTGATGCTGACGCCATTGAAGCAAGGAGACAACGGAATCATTCTGGAATTTAAAGTGTATGATCCGAAAGAAGAGTCTTCACTGGAAGAAACTGTGCAGGCAGCTTTAAATCAGATTGAGGAAAGAAAGTATGAGCAAATACTTCTCGCACATAGAATAGAAGAAGGGAATATCCGGAAATACGGTTTTGCTTTTCGGGGTAAGGAAGTATTGATCGGATAAATTTGGATATAAAATATTAAAAAAGCAGGGAACAGGTCTTAGCCGACAATAGTTACATGAAAAAAGATTCGTATGGGGGATTTATCAATGCTTAAGCTGCAGGAGGAACTAAAACAAGATGCATTATCCCGGTTTCATCTGATTTATGGGGAAGAGCGTTATATGGTGAGGTATTACAAAAAATGTCTGCGTGACCGGCTGTCGGCGCCTGACGATGAAATGAACTGTACAATATTTCAGGGAGAGAAGACAGATCCAGCTGCCGTCGCTGATGTCGCACAGATCCTTCCCTTTATGGTTCCACAGCGCCTGATCATCATACAGGACAGTGGATTTTTTAAAAAGGCAACGGAGATGACAGAATATCTATCGGATTTCCCGGATTCTACTTATGTAGTATTTGTAGAACGGGAAGTGGATAAACGCAATAAGCTGTATAAGTGGCTGGGGAAAAATGGTTGCATCACTGAGTGCCAGCATCAGACAGAACCTATGCTTCGGAAATGGATTGCCGGATATCTGAAACGTGAAAAAAAGACAATATCCGGTGAGGCAGTTGAACATCTGATGGAACGGGTAGGGACAGATATGGAGACACTGGGCAATGAGCTGGACAAGCTGATCGGCTATACAGGAGAGAGACCGGATATCGGAAGCAGTGATATCGATGCTGTCTGCTCCGGTCTGACAGTCTCGCGCATATTTGATATGATCGACGCTGTAGCAGCGGGAGAGAGGGACAAGGCTCTCCGGTATTATAATGATCTGCTCGCCAACAAAGAATCGCCCATGTCGATTTTATATCTTTTGTCCCGCCATATTAATATCCTGCTGCAGATCAGAGAGCTGACTGCACGGGGATTGAACCGGGGAGAACTGGCAAAAAAGATAGGGATCCCCCCCTTTACAGTGCCAAAATACAGCAAACAGGCGGCAGCATTCCGCTCAGAAAATCTCCGGCAGATGCTGGAAACCCGTGTGGAATATGAAGAACGTTTAAAAAAAGGAAGACTGTCTGATCAGCTCGCTGTAGAAATGTTTTTAATTCAGGCATTGACAAATGGGACAAAAAATGATTAAATAAGACTGTTGCGATAATGTATTATCACAACAGTCTGGTTTTACCAGCAGGGAGACGTATCGAAGTGGTCATAACGAGAACGACTCGAAATCGTTTTGCCTTCACGGGCACGTGGGTTCGAATCCCACCGTCTCCGTATCGGTCAGACCCATGGTGTAAGCACTTCTCCGATGGGTTCATACAGTATAAGATCAGCCTGGCTGTCCCGGCTGGTCTTTTCTTTATTGATGAGAACCAGTTTATTTCCCCGGTAATAATCGATCAGTCCGGCGGCCGGGTAGACAGCAAGGGAGGTACCTCCTATTATAAGCATATCAGCATTTCGGATATAGGAAACAGCTTTTTCCAGAGTATAGTTGTCAAGACCCTCTTCATAAAGGACAACATCTGGTTTGATCGTACCGCCACATTCGCATTTTGGTATATCTTCCTGTGCCAGTATGTCATCGAGAGAGTAAGCACGGCGGCATTGCATACAATAGTTACGGAGTACGGAGCCATGGAGTTCGAGAACCTCCCGGCTGCCCGCCTTCTGGTGAAGCCCGTCAATGTTCTGCGTAATGACTGCCTTTAATTTCCCCTGTCGTTCAAGATTGGCGAGTGCCTTATGCGCATTGTTTGGTCTGGCATCGGGAAATATCATTTTGTTGCGGTAAAAACGGAAAAATTCTTTCTGGCTTCGCATAAAAAACGTGTGGGACAGGATTGTCTCAGGCGGATAATCATATTCCTGGTTGTACAGACCGTCCACACTCCGGAAATCCGGGATCTTACTCTCTGTAGAAACACCGGCGCCGCCGAAAAAAACGATATTATCACTTTCATTAATCCATTCTGCTAATTGTTTTCTGGCTTCCATATCTGTGACCTCCTTACGTTGTAGCTCTACGGAACTAATTACATTATATTATAAAGGAAAAACCGGTAACTGTCCAGACGGCGAAAGCAGACTTGTTGCCATTTCAATCCATTTACGGTATAATGAAGACACTATACAAAGGGGGAAACCAGATTTATGTATATCTTTATATCCCACTCGTCTTATGACAGTGAGACCGCAGCAGGGATGTGTCAGGTGCTGGAACAGGATGGAAACCGCTGTTTCCTGGCACCCAGAGATATCCGCACAGGGTATGAGTATGCGGAGGAAATTGTAAACGGTATTGATTCCTCAGATCTTATGATACTGATATTGTCAGAACAGGCAAACCACTCGCCGCATGTGCTGCGGGAGGTAGAGAGGGCAGTCAGCAAATCGGTTCCGATCATCGTATATAAGCTGTCAGAGGTCCAATTGACAAAATCAATGGAATATTTTCTGATGGCACATCAGTGGATGAATGCCCAGCCAGGCGGCAGCTTTACGGAAATCGCCAGCTGTGTAAAGAGAAGAGAGTCGGACCAGCCGCAGAATGAAGCAGAAAAAAGGACAGAGGAAAAAAGACCGGCAAAACGGCATGGCGCCGGAATCAAAATAGCAGCCGCTCTTGCCGCTGTCGCCGTGATTTTCGGACTGCTATTTATCTTACCGGTATTTACCGGGGGAAAGGAATGGCAGTTAGGAGACGAGGTAACCCTGGGTCATTATAATGAGGAACCAGTTGTCTGGCGTGTGCTCCGAATATCTGAAGACAGATCGGAGGCTGTCCTGATCGCAAAGGATATACTGACAATGAAAGCGTTTGATGCGCCGGAAAGCGGAACCTATAATATAGATAAAGAAAAGAAGAATTACTGGAAAGACAGATCAGAGGCAGATACGGATCTGGAATTACAGCAGATGGTGAGGGGTAACAGTTCCTGGAGCAGCTCCTGTCTCAGAACATGGCTGAATGCAGAACAGGAGGAGGTAACCTATGAAGGGCAGCCCCCCACAGCCAGTGCGATGTCCAATATGCAGAACGGCTATCATACAGAACCGGGATTTCTCCACGGCTTTACAGAAGAGGAACGGCAAAAGATCAGGGAGACAGAGATCCATACAAAGACCAATGGGCTGTTTGACAGCAATGAGTCGGTCACAAAGGATAAAGTATATCTGCTGTCCAGAGAGGAGCTTCCCTGGCTTGAGAGTGCTGGTATCAGTGTATTTGCAAAACCAACGGCGACAGCGCTCGAACAGGATGAGACGGACTGGTATGAGACATATTCCCGGGAACGGGGTGTTGATACCTTTTACTGGTGGCTGCGCGATCCCGTAGAAACGGCTGCCAGTCTCTGTTATCTGGCATCAAATGGTGCCACAAAGGATAAAGTTGTACAGAACAACGCAGCAATGGAAGGGTTTGGAGTGAGACCAGTCATAACGGTAAAGTTATACGAATTATAAAATCAATTGTATGGAGGGGAAGATGAAACTAGAAAATTTAAAAAATTTTAATGATATTGTGATCCAGATGCATGATAATCCGGATGCTGACGCTGTGGGGTCGGGGTATGCGCTGTACAGGTATTTTAAGGCAGAGGGAAAACGGGTCCGGCTTTTGTACGGGGGACGGAATAAAATTCATAAAAGTAATATGCTTTTGCTGATCAAAGAACTTGCCATTCCTGTTGAGTATATAAAAGAAAAGGATCTGAAGGAGAAACCAGAGCTGCTTTTGACCGTGGACTGTCAGTATGGAGAGGGAAATGTCACCTGTTTTCCGGCAGAACATGTGGCAATGATCGATCATCACGCTACAGGAAGGGAATCGGATGATATGGTGGAGATCCGGAGCCATATTGTAAGCTGTTCTACCGTATGCTTTGATATGCTTACCAAAGCCGGATATGATGTAAATGCTGATATCCGTGTTGCCACAGCACTATATTATGGTCTATTTATGGACAGCAATGAGCTGTCTGAGATCCGTCATCCGCTGGAACGGGATATGATCGAGTTTCTAAATATAGATAAAAGACTGATCAAAAAACTGACCCATGCCAACTTTACACTGGAGGAGCTGGAGACGGCAGCAATCGCCATGATCCGGTTTAGCTATGACGAAAACAAACGACTGTCTATCGTGAAATCCAAGCCATGTGATCCCAATATACTGGGAATGGTAGGTGATATGGTACTGCAGGTTGACAGTATTGATGTCTGCATTATATTTAACGAATGTCCCGGAGGGTATAAATTGTCAGTGCGGAGCTGTGAGGCGGAAGTGGCAGCAAATGATCTGGCAGCATATCTGACCGAAAATATCGGCAATGGAGGTGGACATATCGATAAAGCGGGAGGCTTTATCAGTGAAAAGGAATATGAGGAACAATTTGATGATATGGTGATTGAATCTTATATATTCCAGCGCGTGGATGAATACTATGACAGCTTTGATGTTGTTTATGCAAGAGACGGCATGACGGACAGAGAAGGCTGTCAGTTATATCAAAAAAAGCCATATACCTATGGGTATGTGAAAACAACCGATCTGTTTGAAGAGGGGACGGAGTGCCGGATCCGTACTTATGAGGGGGATGTCCTTGTGACAGCCAGTCCCAATATCTATCTGATGATCGGCTATATGGGAGAGGTTTATCCCCTGGATAAAGACTCTTTTTTAAAAAAATATATTCCAAAAGAAGAAAGCTTCTATAAGGAATTTGATTATGAGCCGTCGGTGCGGAACCTGAGTGACGACAGGGTATGTGAGATCATGGCATATGCAAAGCAGTGCGACTGCCAGGACAGCGCCAGAATCTATGCAAAACCGCTGGTAAAAGCCGCCAAAGTTTTCACCAAATGGGATTATGAAAAATATATGTATGGCAAACCTGGTGATTACATATGTTATACGTTTGATGATGAGACAGACCTCTATGTGATCAAACGGGAGGTTTTTGATGAAACTTATATGGCGGTTGAATAAAGATCAGCGGTATTTCACCTTGTAAGTTTTTGTATAATCAGAATAAATCCATTTTTTATTGCGGCGGATACGGCAGCGGAAGCGGAGGCGCAGTGTGTTCTGTTTCCTTCCCGCCCGGTATTTTGTTTTTGTTTTGATAACCTTTTTCGCCCATTTTCCTCTGCCATATTTCAAATAGAGGATGGTCTGGCTTTTTTTCGTGGTTTTTTTCCATGAGATATAAATATTTGTTTTTTTCTTTTTTATTTTAATCCCGGATGGCTTCCCAGGTTTTTTGGCAGCAGCACTTTTTACTGGTCCGGCTACGGCAAAAAGGGTATTGCTGTCGTTGGAGTAGTACAGATTCCCCTCCCTGTCAGCTGTTATGCTGGACATACAATACTGTTTCGCCTTCGCCGGGGTATAGAGCGTCTGTAAGGTACCCCGGACACTGGTACTCTCATCAGCCAGATAGTAAATTCCTCCGGGCGGATGATTCGCTGACACATAGACATAAATCCGGTTATTATTCTTCGCCGATGCATATCCTGTCGATAGTAAAGGGGAGGATTTGATTTCTGCCCCCTTTGCGCCTTTTGCTTTATAGTACAGGCGCAGGTCTCTGGCATCCAGAACAGAAAGGCAGCCATAACCGTCAGCGATACAGCCAATGTACAGCCGTCCGTGACAGACCGCAGGGGTACTGGTACAGTGGACAGAACGGGCAGCTGGTGCCGCAGAGGAAACCCGGATATTTTTTTTCTGGATAGTGCCATCGCCGGATATCGGGATCCGGTATACGGTTCCTTCGGTATCCGCCGTATACAGGGATGCGGTGCCGGGGTCATAGGTGAGACCGGCACGGATGCCGTTTTTTGTGGTCAGCGGGACCGTATCATATACGGTATCCTTTGTGAGACTGTGGGATACCAGGATACCATTGTCTCCCGTGAAATAAAGGCGTCCGCCTCGTGAGATGGCACCGCTTCCATAATATCCTCCCGGGTGTGCAGGATCCTCATAAGTCCACTGTGTGCTGCCGTCTTTTGTGCTGATACAGTAAAAAACTCCAGTACAGTCCGTACCAGATGTCATAACTGTCGTGCCGGCATACAGGAGACCGTCTTTGTAATAAAGGGTGGACAGTGACTGACCGCCGAAAGCCCTGCTCTGCCAGCGGGACGTCATGTTCCGGATATCCACGCACTCGATCTTCCCTCCGGATAGCGGGATCATGAGGGAATTTCCCTCCAAAAGCATATGGCAGATGGCATTGGTCCGTGCCGAAAGCCGCATCGTATGTAAAACAGTTCCTTTCTTTTTATCGACCTGATAGAGTGTCTGACCATTGGCAATGTAGAGAACAGAACCACAGATCACGGGATCGGAATTAAAGGTGCAGCTTCCGTCCGGGGATGCAAAAGAGCGGGTCCATATGGTCCTGCCGCCGTTTTTGCCAACCGGGGTTCTGGCAGTGACTACACTGGCAGATCCGTTCCCTGTTTCCTGCCGGAAGGTAGTAAAAGAGCATAACAAAAGCGCCGTAGAAAATATAAGAAACAGGCACAGGATTGTTTTTTTCCGTTGGTTCATCACTCATTTCCCCCTTGTTTACAGAATGTCATTATTATATCAGCGGAGATTTTATCTGTCTACTAAAAATTGCTTGTACATTTGTCCCGGATTTGATAAAGTGTTTAGTAAAGGAGATTCTTATGAGAATAAAAAAGAAAGCGATTATTGTTTGTGCAGCGGCACTTTTCCTGCTGACCGGGGTATTGATGTTACGGGGAAAGCCTGGTTTGCAGGAGGGCAGCACCGGTTCTGCCAGCCCGGGATATATTTTTGAGTCAGTCACAGGGAGCGTTATCGAGCCACAGCAGAAGATTACTGCCGGACTCAAAACAAATTCCGGGACAGCTGTCGCAGCAGCGACTGAAAAGGCGGGCAAAACAGCTGTCCCGAAGACACATTCCACAAAAAAGAAAAAGGCGGCCACATCCTCAAAGCCAGACAAAAGGAAAAGAGCGGCTGTCACCAGACAACCATCCACCCGGCAGCCGGTCCCTTCCACGAAGCCTGCGACTGCCACACCAGTACCAGAAGAGAAGAATCAGGTAACTCTGACGATCGAGTGTATAAAAATCCTTGACCATAAAGAGCTGTGGAAAGAAGGAATCGAGGAGATCATACCGGATCAGGGAATCTTTTATTCCGGGCGATGTGCCTTTACTGAAGGTGAGACGGCTTATGATTTAATAAAGAGGATCTGTAAGGCTAAGAATATCGCGCTTGACAGCCAGTACACACCAGCCTACGATACCTATTATATCCGGGGTATCGGTAATCTGTATGAATTTGACTGCGGAAGTGAGAGCGGATGGCAGTATTCCGTAAATAAGAAAATGCCAGATACCGCCTGCAGTTCCTATCAGCTCCACAACGGCGACAGCATTGTCTTTTATTACGATTACAAATGGTAAGAGGGAGAGGAAGAGACGGATGAACCCTTTGGAAAGACTCCATCCACTGAGTATATTATTTTATTATATATCAGCTGTATGCCTTCTGGCTGGGATCTGGCATCCATTTGCCGGTCTGCTGGTCTGTCTGGTTACCTCTGTTCATTATTTCTGTCTTGCCGGAAGAAGGAAAGGATTTCATATGCTGTGCTGCAGTCTCGTTGCGGCGATACTGTGCCTGGTGATCAATCCCCTGCTGAACCACCGCGGCGTCACATTGCTTTTTTATCTGGGTGAGTGGCGTATCACCAGAGAGGCCGTGTTGTATGGGATGCATATGGCGACGGTGCTTGTGGCATCTCTTCTTTTGTTTTCCTGTTTCAGCCATCACATGACCGCTGAAAAAATAATGACACTGTTCGGAAAAAGGCTGCCTTCCTTTGCCCTTTTGTTTTCTATGACCCTGCGTTTTGTTCCCCGTGCCGGCAGGGATTTTCGCAGGATGACTGCCCTGCATGGAAACCGTCCTGCCGTATGGTCCGCCCTGTTAGGCTTCTCTCTTGAGGATGCGATCGAACGGAGTCTGTCCATGAAAGACCGGTACTTTGACAGCGGAAAACGCAGTTCTTATTATTACAGAAGAATGAACGTGCGGGATGTCTTATTTCTTCTCTTTAGTATCGTGACTGTCGCCGGATCATATGGTTATCAGTGGATCACACAGAGGGAAGTCCGTTTCTTTCCCCGGCTCCACATTGACCGGCTTCCACTCTGGATGTGGGCGCTGCTTTTGTTTTTCTACAGTCTGCCTCTGATCTGGCAGGGAAAGGAGGAATTGGCATGGTATTTATCCAGGCGCAGGATTATCGTTTCTACTACCCGGAAGACAACAGACCGGCAGTCAGTATTGAAAGCCTGACGATAGAAAAAGGCTCCTTTTGTCTGTTGGCTGGCGCATCGGGAAGCGGAAAGACAACCCTGCTCCGGCAGTTATCCGGCAATCCTGTCTATCAGGGAAAAGAAGAGGGGCACTTGTCCTGTTTTGCCGGGACGGCTGCCTATGTGCAGCAAAATCCGGAAAACCAGATCGTGACAGACCGTGTCGAGTATGAGCTTGTCTTTGGACTGGAAAACAGGGGAATGCCAAAAGAACAGATGCAGCGCAGACTGGCAGAGGTCGTGACGTTCTTCGGGCTGGAAGAGCTGATGGACCGCGATACAATGTCTCTGAGCGGCGGTGAGAAACAGATATTAAATGTGGCAGCTGCCATAGCCATGAATCCGGATCTCCTTTTGCTGGATGAGCCGACCAGTCAGCTTGACCCAGTGGCGGCGAGACATTTTTTTGAACTGCTCCATCAGATCAACGAAGAACTGGGCATCACGATCATGATCGCTGAACAGCGTCTGGAGGATGTGACAGCGCTGGCAGACCAGATCATCCTGATGCAAAAGGGAAACGTATGTTTTCAGGGAAAACCGGATACAATATTCGATAAGATATCAGACCATTTTTTATCCTTTTTTCCCTCTTATATGCAGTTATATAAAAGGACGGGCAGATTTGGTGAAGTACCACTGACAAAAAAGGCGGCAAGAAACTGGTTTTGCGATGACTATCAGGCAAAAAAGAGTGCAGAACCAGGAGAGAGGAACCAGAAAGACAGAGAAAGAAAAAAAGAGCGGATCCAGTGCAGGGGACTGTGTTTCCGCTATGAGAGATCTTCTCCGGACGTTCTCCGTGAATGCTCTTTTTCCTTTGCCAGAGGAGAAATTACCTGTCTCGCCGGAGGAAACGGAAGTGGAAAATCGACCCTTCTTGAGCATCTGTATGGAACCCGTCATGGATACCGTGGAAAGATAAAAAATCTCCCCGGACGGAGAGTCTTTCTGCCACAGCAGCCCCAGTATCTCTTTCTGGGTGATACGGTGGAACAGTGTATCAGTGCTGACAAGGGTCCGATGGGAGCACTGCTGGCCGGTTTTGGCCTGGATGGATTGAGGCAGCGCCATCCTGCCGACCTCAGCGGCGGAGAGAAGCAAAAACTCGCTCTGTGCCAGGTACTTGGCACAGAGGCGGAGCTTTATCTGCTGGATGAACCAACGAAGGGGATGGATATGGATAGCAAGCATCTTCTGGGACAACTGCTCAGGAAACTGGCAGATGAGGGCAGGACGATTTTCTTCGTTTCTCACGATATGGAATTTGCGGCAAAATATGCAGATACCATGGCGCTGATGTTTCAGGGAGATGTACCGCTGGTGGCAGATACCCGGGATTTTTTTGTGGAAAACCAGTTTTATACTACATGCATGAACCGGATCGCCAGAGAGGTCAGTCCCTATATTATTACACTGGAGGATGTGGAACGGTATGCCGAGACAAAGGATCATTGATATATGCCTGTTTCTTTTACTGGCGGGGCTTCTCTGTTATGAGATTTTTATACTGAAGGGGAACAATTATTATGTGGTCAGTCTTATTATTATACTGGCAGGTATGATGAGATTTCTCCTTTCCTTTGAAAAAAGCCATCCCAGTGTGCAGATGATGGCGGTTATCGCTGCCCTGTGCGGGCTGGCGATCGCTTCCCGCATTGCTTTTATCTTTCTGCCCCAGATCAAACCAATGGCGGCCGTGGTGATCATCACAGGCATTGTATTTGGAGGAGAGGCGGGATTTATAACAGGTGCTGTCACTGCCTTTGTGTCAAATTTTTATTTTGGACAGGGCAGCTGGACTCCGTTTCAGATGTTTGCCCTGGGGCTGACCGGTTTTTTGGCAGGAATCCTGTTTAAGAAAAAACACAGCCGGATCCCGGTGGCAGTGTATGGCTTTTTTTCTGTCGTGATCCTGTATGGGGGGATTGTGGATCTCAATACGATATTTATGATGTCGGGGGAACCGGATTCCGGGACGATTGCCGGTATTTATCTTTCAGGACTGCCTTTTAATATATTGTTTGGCGTATCGACAGCCATCTTTCTTTACCTGCTGTATCAACCTGTTGTGCGCAGACTGGAGCGGATCTGCCGACGGTATCAGCTGATTGACAAAGAGGCAGAAAAATAGTATCATTGACTACATAGTGAATAATATATGGCGCAGCCGGCTGGCAGCGCAGAAAAGAGGACTTTATGAGTAAAGTGGCAGTGATTACAGACAGTAACAGCGGTATTACCCAGTCCCAGGCAAAAGAGCTGGGGATTCAGGTTGTGCCGATGCCTTTTTTTGTAAATGGTGAAACGTATTATGAAGATATCAGTATGACACAGGAAGAATTTTATAAATATCTTGCTGAGGGGGCGGAGGTCACGACATCACAGCCATCCCCGGATACACTGATGAATCTGTGGAATGATACACTGAAAGAATATGATGAGATCGTCTATATCCCGATGTCCAGCGGGCTCAGCAGTTCCTGTGGGACGGCGATGATGCTTTCTTATGAAGAGGAATATGAAAATAAAGTCTTTGTCGTAGACAATCAGCGGATCTCCGTTACCCAGCGGCAGTCCGTTCTGGATGCGGTGGAACTGGCAGGAAAGGGGTATGACGGAGCCAGAATACAGGAGATCCTCCTTCGGGAGAAATTTGAGTCCAGCATTTACATTATGGTTGATACACTCACCTATCTGAAAAAGGGAGGACGGATCACCCCGGCGGCGGCAGCGATTGGTACCGTCCTTCGGATCAAGCCTGTGTTGCAGATACAGGGCGAAAAACTGGATGCCTTTGCCAAGGTAAAGACGCTGAAACAGGCAAAGGCGACGATGCTGAAAGCAGTGCGTAAAGATTTTGAAGAACGGTTCCATGACCCGGAAGGGGAAAACTTCTTTATGGAAATCGCATACACAGCGGATGATACGGAAGCGCAGAGCTTCAAGCAGGAGGTTGAGGCTGAGTTTCCCGGACATGCGGTATGGGTCGATCCATTGTCCCTGAGTGTCTCCTGTCATATCGGACCTGGTGCACTGGCACTGGCGATCGCGAAAAGGGTAGAAGAGTTAAAATAACTCAATGGCGGGTTCAAATCGGTGCCGTTGAGCTACGAAAAAACACGAAAGGCTTTCAGCCTTTCGTGTTTTTGTGCCTTATTCATTTGATATGTCTGCCTTCTGGCTATTCCTCTGTCTTCTGAGCCGGTTTCACATAGACATCATTGTCATCAATGTCGTCATCCTCAAAATCGTCTTCAAACTCATCGTAATCAAAATCTCCGTCAAAATCTGAATTCTTTGGATTCATATAACGGTATACCGCAAAAGCAATGGCAGCTACGGCAGCCACAGCTCCGATTATAGCAAGGACCCACAGGACACATGTTTTATTTTCATCCTCTGCTTTCTTTTTATTTAACAGCTCAGCAACTTTTACATTACTGATCAGTTCATCAAATTTTCCACTCATATTTATTCCACCTTTCCTCTGTCATATTAGATATTATTATTGTATCACGTTTCGGGATATTATACTACTACTTTTTTAAGTTTTTGAAAAAAGTGAAAAAAACTTTTGAAAAGAAGCAGTAGATTTTTAGAGGGTCCGGTGTTATTATATTATGTAAATCATTCAAAAGAAAAAGGACGGACATATTTATGGATCATACGTTACAGCAGTTTTGCTGGATTTTTATCTTTTATTCTTTTATCGGCTGGTGCGTTGGAGTCATCGTAAATGCAGTGCAGAAGAGAAGGTTTGTCAATACCGGTTTTATGTCGCTGCCATTTTGCCCCACTTATGGTCTGGGTGCAGTATTGTATACGATTTTTCTTGCAGAACTCCAAACCCGTTTTCTGTTTCTTTTTGTCGGCGGTGCCGTGATGGGTGCGGTACAGTGTGTCATGACGGGAGTTGTTCTCCAGCGTATCTTTCACCGCCGCTGGTGGGACTACAGCAAAAAACGTTTTCAGTTTGACGGATATCTCCACATCGGCCATCTGATCGCTTTTGGACTGGCTGCATTTTTTGTTTTCTGGATCGGTAATCCGGTTCTTTTCCGTATTCTATCCTGGATGCCGGATTTCATCCGTTTTGCGCTGTTATTGGGAATTCTGTTCCTTATGGTGACAGATGGTATCGTATCTGTGATCGCTGTCCTGCAGTTAAAGATCCGGCTGCGTCGTATGGAACAGCTGACGGAGAGTATGCAGAAGGCGTCAGATGAATTTGGCAACGCCCTGACCCGGCGGATTCAGGGACGTATGGCGCGTGCTTACCCGAATCTGGAAACAGATCAGGCAAAAGAAGTAGCAGAAACCAGGCAGACCACCTCTGTCTTTGCAGAGGGCTGCTGTTTTTATAAGCTGGTATGGCTTTTCCTGATCGGGGCATTTCTGGGGGATATTGTAGAAACGATATTCTGCCGGTTCAGCATGGGAGTATGGATGAGCCGGAGCAGCGTTGTATATGGACCATTCAGTCTTGTGTGGGGGATCGCCTGTGCGCTTCTGACGGGACTTCTCTATAAATATAAAGATAAGAATGACCGGTATATGTTTCTTGCCGGGACGGTACTGGGCGGCACCTATGAATATCTGTGCAGCATTTTTACAGAACTGGTATTTGGCACCGTATTCTGGGATTACAGCGACATTCCCTTCAATCTTGGTGGAAGGATCAATCTTCTTTATTGCTTCTTCTGGGGGGTCGCCGCCGTGATCTGGTTTAAGGGGATCTATCCCCGGCTGTCCCTGCTGATTGAAAAGATTCCCAAAAGGACCGGGATATGGCTGACCTGGCTTTGTATTTCGTTTATGGTAGTGAATACGACATTATCTGGCCTTGCTCTATCAAGATATGATGAGAGACAGCGGGAAGAAACCGTTCAGACGGAAAAAAATATCCATCCCCTCAACCGTTTTCTGGACCAGCATTTTCCGGATGAGAGAATGGAACGGATCTACCCCAATGCAAAGACTGTGGAGTAGTTTCTACTTTGGGATTCGTTCCAGCCTGGCGAAAGAGGAGCGGAGCTTTCGCTGTCCAAATGCTTCAAAATCTACGATCACCTCATAATCGTTATCCAGCTGTGTCAGGGAGATGACGGTACCTGTTCCAAATTTGGTATGGGATACGGTATCTCCTTCCTGGTATTCTGGTACCTGGCTGGTGCCGCCATTTCCAAATCCTTTCTGTATGTAGGGGTTATCCGCAAATGGATTTTTTTTGTTTTTTGAATAGATGGATGCCCTGGCAGGGGAATAACCGGTCCCGGAAAAGGCGGGTTTTTCCGGGATAGATGGTTTCTTTTCTTCTTTGATCACAGCTCCGTATGTCTGCTTTATGAGATAGCGGGGGATTTCATTGATAAACCGGGAAGGCCGGTTAAAATTGATCTCTCCATTCCTCATACGGCAGTTTGCGCTGGTAAGAGTAAGCTTTTCCATGGCGCGGGTGATCCCTACATAGCAGAGACGGCGTTCTTCCTCTATTTCTGTCGGATCATCACCAAACACTGCCATTGCCCCCGGAAAGATATTTTCTT
This sequence comes from uncultured Eubacterium sp., assembly GCA_910584875.1. Taxonomy (GTDB): domain Bacteria; phylum Bacillota; class Clostridia; order Lachnospirales; family Lachnospiraceae; genus Eubacterium_F. The sequence continues at coordinate 65,023 of CAJUDA010000004.1, read as the reverse complement.
CCATACCGGCGATATAAACATTAGGGAATTCCAGACCCTTGGCACTGTGCAGCGTCATCAAAAGAACCTGTTCGGCATCGTCTGATACGGTATCAATATCTGCCACAAGGGCGATCTCTTCCAGAAGTCCGTCCAGGGTTGCCGCTTCTTCACAGTCTTCTTCATACTGGATGATCTTGCTGCACAGAGAATCAATATTTTCAATGCGTGACTGGGCCTCTACCGTATCCTCGGCTTCCAGAAGCCGGACATATCCTGTTCTGTCAATGATCTCATTGATCAGATCCTCCAGTGTGTAGTATTCATCACGCAGCCTGCCCCGCAAATGTTCGATCATTTCCACAAAAGAATTGATCTTTGAGGCGGCACGGGCACAATCCGGTATATAGTCAATCTGGGTCAGGGCGTCATAAAAAGAGATTTCCTGTCCGGCGGCATAGGTCATAATGCGGGAGATCGTAGTGGCACCGATGCCGCGCTTTGGTACATTGATAATGCGCTGTACCGATATGTCGTCTGCACTGTTATTCACCGTTTTCAGATAGCACATAAGGTCCTTGATCTCTTTTCTGGCATAAAAATTGATCGCTCCGATGATCCGGTACGGGATCCCCTCATAGACAAGCTTTTCCTCAAATACACGGGACTGGGCATTGGTCCGGTAGAGGATGGCAAAATCAGAATAGCTTTTGTTTTCAGAGCGTACTATTTTTTTGATATCAGAGGCGATCCCCAGTGCCTCCTCATGTTCATTATCATATCTGCCATAGGAGATCGGTTCGCCTTCCTCCGCCTTTGTCCAGAGCGCTTTTTCTTTTCGCATGGAATTATTTTTTATTACTTCATTGGCGGCTGACAGTATATTTTTTGTCGAGCGGTAGTTCTGCTCCAGGCGGATCACCTTAGTGGCAGGAAAAATCTTTTCAAAGTTCAGGATATTCTGTATATTGGCGCCGCGGAATTTATAGATGGACTGATCGTCATCCCCGACCACACACAGATTCTGATAACGGCTGGCCAGGAGACTCAGCAGGGTAAACTGTGCGGTATTGGTATCCTGATATTCATCCACCATCAGAAACTGAAATCGTTCCTGATAGTAGGAGAGTACATCTTTATTTTCACGGAACAGCTGCACCGTCAGCATGATCAGGTCGTCAAAATCCAGCGCGTTATTCTTTTTCAGGTTTTTCTGATACTTTTTGTATACGGTGCCAAATATTTTATCTTTATGTTCTTTTGCGATCTCATCGGCGTATTGTTCCGGTGTTTTCAATTCATCCTTGGCAGAAGAGATCGCATTGAGAAATGTCCGTTCGCGGAATTTTTTTGTATCAATGTTCAATTCTTTGCAGATGTTTTTCATCAGTGTTTTCTGGTCATCGGTATCATAGATCGTGAAACGGCGGTCATAGCCAAGATGATCGATATAGCGCCGCAATATCCTGACACACGTGGAGTGGAATGTGCTCACCCATACATTCTGGGCGCCGAAGGTGACGATCTGATCCACGCGTTCACGCATTTCTCTGGCCGCTTTATTTGTAAAGGTAAGCGCCAGAATGTTGTAGGGATTGATCTGGCGTTCCTCGATGAGATAAGCGATCCGGTGTGTCAGTACCCTGGTCTTGCCGGATCCGGCGCCCGCCAAAATAAGGAGCGGTCCCTCAAAATGAAGAGCCGCTTCCCGCTGTATATCATTTAATCCTGATAATAAATCGTTCATGATGTTCTCCTTATTTATCCTTGTCTATGTCCGATAATGTTTCATCGATCATGCGCTCTACCAGCTGTTTTTTCATATAGGCGTCAAAACTCAGCAGGCAGATAAAGGCAAACCGGGACAAAAAATCTGCCTCTTCCGGGTCTTTTACCTCCGGGAACAGATTCTGTGAATGCTTAAACCGCCGTATGATGTCTTTTGTGAGGTTATCTGTCTGAATCCGCTCCATCCTGAAAATCGTACTGTATATTTCCTCCAGGGAAACATCCCGTGATCTGCCGTTATAAAACATATCGGTCAGGGGACGGAATATTTTCTGTATGTCTGTGATCGAGAGCACATTTTTAAAATAATAGAGAAAGATCAGTAAAAACATATGCTCTTTGGAATATTTTTTCTTCACAGGCGGAGGAAGAAAATTATTTTTTGTATAATTGTTGATCATTGTTTTCGTCAGGATCTTGTCATTATCCATCCGCTTATAGGCTTCCAGATGTTCATCCATAAATGTCGTTACCTGATCCATATAAAGGTCAATACCCGGAATATCTTCCGGACTGATGAAATCGATCTCGTTTAGTTTACGGATAATATCCATAATGCTTTCTTCGTTGGAATGTTCCATAGTTCCCTCCATTTGCACAGAATCAGTGCACATATTACAGGTTCCTGCATAATTTACCATTCTCATAAGTATAACGGATTTTTTTGGGTAAGTCAAATAGATGCACACAATATTTCACTCTGCCGGAGATTCTTTTGCTTGACAAATGCGGCGGCTGCATGTAAAATTTTTAGCAGAAGTCAATCAAGTGAAGGAGGAGAAAAATGGACGATCAGATGAACAACAACGGACCAGTTCAGTATCAGCCGACTCAGATGCCGGAAGGGAATGATAAGGATGGTTATGCGGTAGCAATTCTGGTTCTTGGAATTTTATCCATTGTATGCTGTGCTCCCTGTGGTATCGTTGCACTGATACTGAGGGCAAACAGCAAAAATGAGATATCTGCTGAGAAACAGGGACTCGTTACAGCCGGTTTTGTTACTTCCATTATCGGTATCTGCATATGGGCGATCGCAATCATTTATTACATATTTGTTGCGGCATTCGCTATTTCTACTATTTCCATGTTTTAGTGGAAGCGCTGCCATAGTTCGACGGAGAAACGCAGGACACCGAATCCGAGAAACAACCAGATAAGGGCGTAAAGGTACATAGGCTTTGCCTTCATTCCATGGATCCGGTTTAGCAGATGTAAAAGACTTTTTTCCCGCTGGAGGGATTCCTGCAGCCGGGAAGGAAGTTTTTTTATTATCATGGCAGAAATATATGCAGCCGTATGGCTGAGTACAAAGAGTAAATAGAGTACCACACAGTACAGAATCCCCGGATTGTAGCAGAGGCTTGCCAGCAGTTCTCCTTTTGCCAGTGCGATCACTGCTCTTGTGCAGCCGCAGCCGGGACAGGAGAAGCCGGTGAGAGTATGGAACAGACAGGGGGGGAGTAACTGCGCCGGGATGGAATAACCCTGACAGGAGAGGAAAACAAAAAGTGCAAGGACGGGTAAGAGAATGAGGCATCCACGATAGATGCGTGCTTCCCTGTTCTGGATCACTGGTTCTTTTTTCATAACAGCCCCTCCTTTGTTTTGTCTGTATTATATCTCAAAAAGAAATGCGGGTCAATCGTTTGCAAAGCCTGACGGCGGCGCCAGTGAGGAGGAATAACAGAATGAAGAAAAATGAATTTTATGAGGGAGTGGTAAGTTCTCTTATATTTCCCAATAAAGGACTGGTCTGTGTAGAAGGAGAAGAAGTACCTGTGACCGTGAAAAACACATTGCCGGGACAAAAAGTACGTTTTCAGTTGAAAAAGGCCAGAAAAAAGAAACCAGAGGGAAATCTGACAGAGATAGTAAGACCATCGCCGATCGAAAAGCAGACACCACCCTGTCCACATTTTTCCGGCTGCGGCGGCTGTTCATACCAGACATTGGAATACCCGGATCAGATGGAACTGAAATTATCCCAGGTGCAAAAGCTTCTGACTGATGTGATCCCGGATTTCCCGCTGCGGGATTGCCTGGCAAGCCCGGGAAACTGGGAATATCGCAACAAGATGGAATTTTCTTTCGGTGATGAGAGAAAAGACGGACCGCTGACGCTTGGTCTTCACAAGCGGAACAGTTTTTATGATATCCAGCCTGTGCCGGAATGTCAGATCATAGATGAGGATCTGCGTAATATACTCACAGCCACGCTGTCCTTTTTTCAGGAAAAGAAGCTGCCTTTTTATCATAAGATGCGTCATGAGGGAATCCTCCGCCACCTGCTGGTCAGGAAAGCATGGAAGACCGGACAGATTCTTGTCTGTCTCGTGACGGTTTCGGGAAAGAAGAAGGAACTCGAACTTTCTGAATACAGGGAATGCCTGCTTTCGCTTCCGTTAGAAGGAGAATATGCCGGGATCCTCCACATGGAAAACGACAGCCTGGCGGACGTCGTAAAATCCGACCGGACAGAAATTTTGTATGGAAAAGATTATTTTTATGAGAAATTACTGGGACTGGAATTTAAAATCTCTCCGTTTTCCTTTTTTCAGACGAATTCTGCCGGGGCTGAGGTCCTTTATCAGACGGCAAGAGAGTATATCGGTGGGATTGAGGGCAAAGTTGTCTTTGATCTCTACAGCGGTACCGGTACGATCGCACAGATACTGGCGCCTGTGGCAAAAAAAGTGGTTGGGATCGAGATCGTAGAGGAAGCAGTGGAAGCGGCAACGGAAAATGCACGGCGGAACGGACTGGATAACTGCGCTTTTCTGGCAGGAGATGTGTTACAGGTGCTGGATGACGTGGAAGAAACACCAGATGTCATCGTACTGGACCCTCCGAGGGAGGGAGTCCATCCAAAGGCACTGACAAAGATTCTAAACTATGGTGTGGAGCGGATCGTCTATATTTCCTGTAAGCCCACATCACTGGCAAGAGATCTGGAAATGTTCCTACATTGTGGGTACAGGCCGGTGAAGGCACAGTGCGTGGATCTGTTTCCCTGGACGAGAGGGATTGAGACGATATGTCTGTTTGTAAGATAAAAATATTCTGCAATGAGAATGGAGGATCTACTATTATGAACAAAAACGGCGCAAAAAGCATTCTGTCCATTATGATAGTAAGTACCATCCTGCTGTGTACCGGCTGCGGAAACAGCAGTGGTACTACCACCAGTGCGACAGGGACTGCTGTCATGAAAAAAGCAGAAACAAATAAAAATGAGATCCGTTATGTGGCAGAAAAGAAAGAATATGGACTCGCTCTTCCAGAAGCAGAATCGTTCAAAGAAGAACTGGAAGAACTTCTTTACCACGCCTGTGTATCTGCACACAACGATGAGACAACATGCTTTTATGATTATCTGAAAAAGAATGGGATATTGGGAAAGGAACAGAAGGTGATACTCTACTATGATGAGGGCAAAGGAGTTTATTTTGATCAGGCGGATGAGATCGACCGTCCTTATTATGAGATCTATCTGGATTTTCCTGAAATACAGGGACAAAAGCAGTCTTATATCCGGTTATGTGATTATAATGCCCGTGGTGCCTGTGAGGTCATGGAGGAGGAATCCATGGAGATCTTTTCCAAAGAGCGCAAAAGCTGGAAAAAATGGGGAGAGACTACAATCCTTCTGGATGAAAGCAAGGCTGGACAGAGAATCACGGAAGAACAGGAAGAGGATGTCAGAAAGCAGATCCGTGAAGACTGTCTGGAAGAGATCCGGGAATATTGCGGCAAAGGAGAAGAGTATGATATCTATCTGTATGATTTCCTGCCCGGGGATGAGTGGATCTCCGGAATAGTCCTGGATGCAAAACCGGATAGGAACTGGCCGGAATCTACTCTTTCGATCCATGTCTGTTATAAGGGGAAGAAGATGGAGAAATACAATGGGATCACCTGGAGTCAGAAAACCCATGGGACATCTTTGGGAAAGGTCCCGGAAGAAGATGCTCTGGCTACGATCAGGTCCGTACGGAATAACATCATAGCAGAGAACTGCTTTCTGGCGTGCCGTGTAAAAGGAGACCAGATTATTTCATTGCAACAGGAGTAAGGATACCATGAAACAGCACAGGGCGATGTTCCGTTATGTGGAAGATATTCTTTATAGTTATGACAGGGAAAAGGGCGATAAGAGTAAAAACCGGATCGCCTATGACCGCTATGCCCATACCGTACGGGTCTATCAGTGGATGATGAGGATCGTAAATGAACTGCATGACAATTCCCTTGACTGGGAATCACTGAAGATCGCCACAATTTTTCATGATGCCGGATACAGCAAACAGGGAGAAGACGATCATGCCGCATCCAGTGCCGCGATCTGCCGGGATTATCTGGAGCGGCGGCAGTATCCGCAGCCACAGATCGATTTTATCTGTTATCTGGTGGCAGAGCATTCCAACAAACGGCTGTTCCGGGAAAAAAACACCCCGGTTGAGCTGGTGGTGCTGATGGAGGCGGATATGCTGGATGATACCGGGGCGATGGGCATCATACTGGATACATGGATCGCTTCAAAAGAAAAACAGCCCAGTTTTGAATCGGTATGCCGCCATTTTGAGAAATACACGTATCGTCATATGAAACAGATGGAGTTTGTCACGGCGCCGGGAAAGAAATTCTGGCATGAAAAACGGAAACTGGTCTATGAATTTCTGCGCCAGTACCGGCGCGACCTGGGAGGGGAATAGGGCAATCGCTTACTAAATTGCGACAGGGCAGCGGCAGCATCCCAAACGCCCGTCCTTGTATCACTCTCCGAAAAATCATCGCTGCCTACTTCCTTTGCAAATCTGCCGCCCGAGCATTGTCTGAACTGTCTGCTGTCGTTTTTTCTGACTTTTGACAGCACGTTTGCACTAAGAGCCGCCACGCAGCGGTACTAATGCACCACCAGAGATAAATTTCTAATACTGCAGGCAGATGCGAAGCATCTGTCCAGAGAAGAGGGATGTCGAAAATAAATATATTTATTTCTTTGACATCCCTCTTCTCTGGATACGCACCTTCGGTGCTGCCTGCAGGTATCAGTAACTTAGGTGGTGCATAAGGACCGGCGGGCGGCTATGCTGCAAAAGTCAGAAAGACGACAAGGCAGACAGTGAGTTTTGCGAAGGGCGGCAGAAGAATTTTGCAAAGGAAGGGAGCGATCTGATTTTTCGCAGGGAGTGGTACAGCAGACGGACGATGGGATGCTGCCGCTGCCCAAAAACTGCCGCTTGCCCTGCCAAACACAAATAAATGCTTGACATCAGTATAAAACAGGTGTTATACTACTACAGTGTGCCGCACAACGAGGTTTAGTTTCTGCGCATTTTTGTATGGGCAGACACCGCAGTTGGCGAGTAATTATATTTAGGAGGTGCTATATGTACGCGATTATAGCAACCGGTGGTAAGCAGTATAAGGTTCAGGAAGGCGATGTCATCAAAGTAGAGAAGCTTGGTGCCGAGGCTGGTTCTGAGGTAACTTTTGATCAGGTACTTCTGGTAAGTGACAAGGAAGTCAAGGTTGGGACCCCGACGGTTGAGGGCGCTTCTGTCAAGGCGACCGTTGTAGCCGAAGGCAAAGGGAAAAAGGTTATTGTTTACCGATATAAGAGAAAAACCGGATACCACAAAAAGAATGGTCACAGACAGCCATATACGCAGGTAAAGATCGACAAGATCATTGCATAGTATAGAGCAGAGTCTATGATCCGGGTCATTGTAAAAAAGCAGAGAGACAGTATTACCGGCTTTCATATAGAGGGGCATTCCGGGTATGCCGGGCATGGCAGTGATATTATCTGTTCTGCCGTCTCCGCACTGGCGATCACTTGTGTGAATTCCATCGAAGAGTTCACAGAGGACAGGTTTTCCGTGGAGACGGATGAAGAGAGAGGACTGGTCGATCTTGAGGTTATCGCCGCATCGGCAGAGACACAGCTTTTACTGCGTTCCATGCTCCTTGGCATACAGGGGATTGAGACGACATATGGCAGCCAGTATGTTATGATCATTAATCGTTAGGAGGAAAAGACCATGATGAATATGAACCTTCAGTTGTTCGCCCACAAAAAAGGAATGGGTTCAACGAAGAACGGCAGAGATTCAGAATCCAAGAGATTAGGTGCAAAAAGAGCTGACGGACAGTTTGTTTTGGCAGGGAATATCCTTTACAGACAGCGTGGGACCAAGATTCACCCGGGCGTCAATGTCGGTAAAGGAGGAGACGATACATTGTATGCTTTGGTAGACGGTGTTCTTCGTTTCGAGAGAAAGGGAAGAGATAAGAAACAGGCTTCCGTATATCCCGTAGAAAGCAAATAAATTGAGATGAAATGTTCAGGGGCTGCCGCACAAGCAGCCCTTGTTTTAACTCGGCAGCGGGGTTTGAACGGAACGCCGCCGGGATGTATGGGCAGATGGAGGAAATTATGTTTGCAGATCGAGCAAAGATACAGATCCGTTCCGGTAAAGGCGGCGACGGACACGTCAGTTTCCGGCGGGAGAAATATGTGGCAAACGGTGGACCGGACGGTGGCGACGGCGGCAGAGGCGGCAACCTGATCTTCGAGGTAGATCCGGGGCTGAATACACTGACCGATTTCCGGCACAAGAGAAAATATTTTGCCGGAGATGGTGAACCAGGTGGTAAACGGCGCTGCCACGGTGCCAATGGTGAGGATCTGGTTGTCCGTGTCCCGGCGGGTACCATTATCCGGGAAGCATCGACCGGACAGGTCATCACAGATATGTCGTATGACAACAGAAGAGAGATTCTGTTAAAAGGGGGGAATGGTGGCAAAGGGAATATGAATTATGCTACCCCCACCATGCAGGTTCCCAAATACGCCCAGCCGGGCAAGCCGGGGATTGAACTGGAAGTGCTGCTGGAATTAAAGGTGATCGCCGATGTCGGACTGGTGGGCTTCCCCAATGTTGGAAAATCCACATTGTTATCCAGGGTGACCAATGCGCAGCCCAAAATTGCAAATTATCATTTTACCACACTGAATCCCAATCTTGGTGTCGTTGATCTGGATGGCGGGAATGGGTTTGTTATGGCAGATATACCGGGACTGATCGAAGGGGCATCCGAGGGCGTCGGACTGGGACATGAGTTCCTGCGCCATATCGAGAGAACACGAGTGATCGTTCATATGGTCGACGCCGCATCCACTGAGGGCAGGGATCCTGTTCAGGATATCAAAGTGATTGATCAGGAACTGGAAGCCTACAATCCAGAGATTGCAAAACGTCCCCAGGTCATCGCTGCCAATAAAATCGACTGTTTTTATGGGGAAGACAGAGAGGCGGTACTGGAGCAGTTAAAAAAAGAATTTGAACCAGAGGGAATCCGGGTGTTTCCTGTCTCTGCCGTTACTGGAGAGGGCGTAAAAGAACTTCTGTATTATATCAGGGAAATGCTGGATAAAATACCAGATAACCAGGTTGTCTTTGAAAAAGAATATCTCATCAAAGAACCGGATTTTGCCAATGAACCATTTACGGTTGAAAAGAGTGATGAAACAGAGGGATTGTTTATTGTGGAAGGCCCCCGGGTCGAGAGAATGCTTGGCTATACCAACCTGGACTCTGAAAAAGGGTTTGAATTTTTCCAGAAATTCCTGAAAAATAACGGGATCCTGGATGAGCTGGAAAAGCTGGGAATCGAAGAGGGAGATACGGTAAAAATGTATGGCTGGCAGTTTGAGTATTTCCGCTGACCGGCTTACACAATGAGGAGGAGAACATGACAAGCAAACAGCGTGCCTATTTAAAGAGTCTTGCTATGAACATTGATCCGGTCATGCAGATCGGAAAGGCGACTGTAACACCGGAAATCACACGATCGGTTGATGAAGCGCTGGAAGCGCGGGAACTGATCAAAATTCATGTGTTGAAAAACTGTACTGCCGACATCCATGACATTGCCGGAATGTTGTCAGAACGGACACGATCCCAGATCGTGCAGGTGATCGGCAGAAAAATAGTGTTATACCGTGAATCAGCAACGAAGAAAAAGATAGAACTGCCTCAGGCAAAAGGATGATGATCAGAACGTGAAGACGGAGAAGAAAATGAAAAAAATCGGTATTATGGGGGGAACATTTAATCCGGTCCATAATGCCCATCTGATGATGGCGCAGGCGGCATACCAGCAGTATCATCTGGACGAAGTCTGGTTTATGCCCTCAAAAAATCCCCCCCACAAGGACAGCAGGGATATCGTATCAGCGGAACACCGTACCCGCATGGTGCAGTCTGCCATTGATCCGGTGCCGTATTTTTTGTTTTCTGATCTGGAACTGAAACGGGAGGGAACTACGTATACCTGTGAGACAATGAAGATACTCCATGATAAATATCCAAAGGTAAAACTGTATTTTATTATGGGCGGCGATTCCCTTGCCTCTTTCGGGACATGGTATCACCCCGAAAAAATACTGAAATATTGTACCATACTGGCAGCGCCCCGGGGAACAGTTTCGGATGCGGCAGTTAAGAACCTTTGTAAAGAACAGGGTACTCGTTTCCATGGAGAAATCCTTCCGATCCGCATGAACCATATCGCGATTGCATCAGAAGAGATCCGCAGTAAAGTCAGAGACGGCGGATCCGTCCTTGCCTTCTGTCCGGAAAACGTTTTATTATATATGCGGATACACGGACTATATGGAATAAAACAAGACAGATTAAAATTGAAAAACGTAAATCAGACATTATTGGACTGGCTGTCTGCCACGCTCCGGCCGGGAAGATACATCCACACACTGCGGGTAGCAGAGACAGCAGCCGCACTGGCTTTATGTCATAGCATAGATCCGGATCAGGATGGCAGGCGCGCGGAACTGGCGGGGATGCTGCATGACTGCGGGAAATACTATACTGGAAACGAGATGCTTTCACTCTGCCGTGAATATGGTATCCCATTAAGCAGAACAGAGGAAAAAAACACAGCGCTGATCCACGGAAAGCTTGGCGCTTATCTGGCAAAGGAACGGTATGGGATCCGGGATGAGGAAATCTGTTCCGCCATATCTTACCACACCACAGGTAAACCAGATATGACCCTTCTTGAAAAAATAATCTATGTGGCGGATTATATCGAACCGGGACGGAACATGGATTGTAAACCGTATTCTCTTTCTGCGATCCGCAAAGAGAGTTTTTGCGATCTGGATCAGGCACTGCTCATGATTCTGACAAATACAGTTGTCTATCTTGAGAGTGATCCGGCAAAAGAAATCGATGAACTGACAATACAGACATATCAATATTATAAAGGAGCAGGTAGTACAGATGGAAAATAATGCAAAGGAAATGGTACGGATTGCCTATGATGCCCTGGATGAGAAACTGGGGTGTGATATCGAGATTTTAAAAATTGACGAAATTTCTGTTGTGGCAGATTATATGGTGATCGCCAGCGGAGATAACCAGAACCAGATCACTGCCATGACCGATCTGGCAGAGGAAAAACTGGCACAGGCCGGTTATATCAACAAACGCATCGAGGGGAACAAAAATTCAACGTGGATCCTCATGGATTATGGTGATGTGATCATCCATGTTTTTTCAAAGGAAGACCGGCTGTTTTATGATCTGGAACGCATCTGGCGGGATGGAAAGAAAGTGGACAGGGCAGAACTGGACTGATGGATAAAGGGGATGAAAACAGCTGTGCCTTTTCATCTCCTTACTTTTAGCTCAACGGCACCAATTTGAACCCGTTTCAAATTGGTGCCGTTGAGCTAGCTCCCGTATACTCTAAATTACAGAATGCGGAAAAGACCAACGACTTTCCCGAGAATAACAACATCATTCACATAGATCGGATCCATGGAATCATTTTCAGGCTGAAGACGATAGCAGCCCTTCTCTTTGTAATATGTTTTCACCGTGGCAGAATCCTCTACCAGGGCAACGACAATATCGCCATTTTTTGCTTCCGGCGTCTGCTGGACAATAATTCTGTCACCGTCATAAATACCGACATTGATCATACTGTCACCACGTACATCAAGCATAAAAAGATTGCCGGCGGGGAGCGTTTCTGAGAGCAGTGGGAAATAACCACTGATATTCTGTTCCGCAAAAATCGGCTGACCGGCGGCAACCTGTCCGATCACCGGAATGTTGCGCATTTCCCGCCGGGTCAGGTTAAATTCATCATCCACGATCTCGATCGCTCTTGGTTTTGTGGGATCACGGCGGATATAACCATTCTTTTCCAGTGTTTCCAGATGTGAGTGTACGGACGACGTTGATTTCAGATTAACAGCTGCACAGATCTCGCGTACAGCCGGCGGATATCCCTTTTCCAGAATCTGTGTTTTGATATATGTGAGAATTTCCTCCTGTTTTTTTGAAATTCTGCCATTTGCCATGGGACTGATTCCTCCTTTTATATGTAGATCCAAACCTTTGTTTGTGTTATCTCATTCAATATACCATATTTTCCATAGTGTGTCAAACGAATGTTCTGTCTGCTGAAACGAAATAATACGTTTCCCCTTATGGGAAACAGCAACTTAGGGATAGCCAAATCAACGGACAGGTGTTATAATAGAACTGAAATATGCATTGCTTTACAACAAGGAGGTAAAACATGGATCAGATCGTATGGCATGACAAATATAAGATCAATGTAGAAAATATTGACAAAGAGCATAAAAAGCTTTTTTCAACCATGAACCGGCTCCTGAAGATCAGTCAGGAAGATAATAAAAGTGAGTGGGGATGCCGGGAAGGGGTAAAATATTTAAAAAATCATGCGATAGAACATTTTGAACATGAAGAGGCATATATGCGTTCTATTGAATATGGTGACTATGAAATACATAAACGTCTTCATGATAATTTTCGTTATAAAACACTTCCTGCCCTGGAGGAAGAACTGGTAAATGAAGAATATTCCACTGAGTCGGTCCGGCATTTTCTTGGTGTCTGCATCGGCTGGGTGATCGCACATACACAGACCGAGGACCAGGCGATATCCGGAAGGACAACGAGCAAATGGGTCGATCTGCCCCATGATGAGGAAAAAAATGCACTGGAACAGACGATCATCCAGGTAGTGAACGATATT
>CAJUDA010000004.1:0-52146 GCA_910584875.1 uncultured Eubacterium sp. | reverse complement strand
GGCAAGCTTGTCTGTTTCCGTTTTATTTTCCGGGGGAAGCAAAAAGATAAGTGGGAAGTCACATTAGTTTATGAGGACAAACTATTGCTTAAGATCATTGATGATATTTTAGATTCCCAGCACTCGCGGGTGGATGATATGGTGATCAATGTCTCCCGTTATCTTTCCCGTCAGTTCCTCGAACGGATCAGAGAAAGCTTTCCGTCTGTTGATTTATGTGAACTGGAAAAAGAATCCCTGCTGACGCACGAACAGCTTTCTGATTCTTTTGAGCGCTCACAGCCGGCCTGCAGTTTGCTGTTTGATACAGGGGAAGGTTATTTTGCATTTTGTGTATCAGCCGAGGATTCGATCCGGGGCAGGATCACTCCTGGTATCACGCCGGATAATGTACTGGGGGCAGTGAAAACCTATCTGGACAAAGAAAAGGAACGGGCTGCACAGAGAAAGAAGATCCTGATCGTAGATGATTCGGATTTCATGCGCGAGAGGATCCGCCAGCTTCTGGGAGATTACTATGAACTGATCGAGGCATCTTCCAGTATTTCTGCCATAAAAAAAATTACAGTAAATTCTCCTGATCTGATTCTGCTGGATTATGAAATGCCTGTCTGTGATGGAAGGCAGACTCTGGAAATGATCCGTTCTGACAAAGAGATCGCACATATTCCTGTTATTTTTCTCACAGGAAAAGGAGACAGGGAGAGCATTCGTAAAGTAATGGCATTAAAACCGGAAGGATATTTTCTGAAAACAATGCCAGACGCTGACTTAAAGAAAAATATTGACGATTTTTTTGCAAAGTATTATGCTGAAAAAGCCTGAAACCGAATTTTCCATGGACAAAAGATATAAGAATGGTTATAATAGTAAAAGATAATGTTAATAAGGAGAGTACGAAGGAATGGACGAGAAGAAAGTTAACTTTTTCAGCAGACTGAAAACAGCGAAACATCGTAATTTTGAGATCACGATGTTTGCCATCAGTATATTAATGGGTATCGCCGTACTTGCCAGTGTCGTTGTGCTGGGGATGTACTGGAGCAAAGGGGCATCCAATAAGGTGACAGAAGAAAATGATGATGCCGTGAGTTCGAGTGCAGTGACCGTAGCGGATGATGAACCGGCAGATCCGACAGCGACACCCGGTAGTTCCGTTATTACAGATGACGACGACGGCAATCAGTCTTATGACGAGGATCTGAAACCAGGTAAGAAGGCCTACACTACGGCATATGTCAATATGAGGAGCGATGCTTCCCTGACTGCTTCGGTAGTCACAAAAGTACCCTCCGGATCAAAGGTGAAGCTGATCAAACTGGAAAAAGAAGAGTGGTTTGAAGTCGATTACAATGGTGTCACCGGATATATCAATGCGATGTATCTGTCTGCGAATAAACCGGCACCGATCGCCACGGCGACGCCGGCTCCTACTGATCCGCCGAGGAAGGCGACACCGAAACCGACAAAGCCGCCAAAAACGACTAAGACACCAAAACCGACGAAGTCGCCAAAACCTCCGAAAAGGACAAAGACACCGGAACCGGATGTGACGGATGAACCGACAGAACAGCCGACCCAGAAACCGACGCCGGAGCCGACAAAAGTACCGACACCAGTACCGACCCAGAAACCGACGCCAGAGCCGACCGAACCGGCAGAACAGCCGACTGCGGATCCGGCAGTGGAATAGATGACAGCGATGGGATAAAGGCATACGAATGGAGGAAATGATGGAACAGTTGACGCCCATGATGAAACAGTACATGGAAACGAAGGAAGAATATAAAGACTGTATCCTGTTTTACCGTCTGGGTGATTTTTATGAAATGTTCTTCGATGACGCACTGACGGCGTCCAAAGAACTCGAGATCACTCTTACCGGAAAAAGCTGCGGACTAAAAGAAAGGGCACCCATGTGTGGTGTCCCCTTTCATTCTGCGGAAGGATATATCAACCGTCTCGTGGAGAGAGGCTATAAAGTTGCGATCTGCGAACAGGTCGAAGATCCCAAACTGGCAAAGGGACTGGTCAAACGGGATGTGATACGCATTGTTACACCGGGGACGAACTGCTTTACTGACTCACTGGATGAAACCTGTAACAACTATCTGATGGGGATTGTTGCCACAGGTGGTATCTTTGGAATATCGGTCGTGGATGTGACGACAGGAGAATACAAGCTGACAGAGGTGGATACTCTCGGCAAGCTGCTGGATGAGATCAATAAGTTTATGCCGGCAGAGATCATCTGCAATGATTCTTTTTACATAAGCGGGGCGGACCTGACGGATCTGACAGACCGTCTTAATATTGCTATTTCTGCTCTGGATCCGTGTTATTTTGATCCGGATCTCTGCAGCCGGACCCTGTGCGATCACTTTCAGGTCAGTACACTGGAGGGACTGGGGCTTTCGGAATATTCGATCGGTGTGATCGCCGCCGGATGTGTTATGCAATATCTGGTCGAAACCCAGAAATGTTCGCTCGGTCATATATCAAAGCTGGCTCCTTACCAGACCGGTACTTATATGCTGCTTGACCGGAACACAAGAAGGAACCTTGAACTGGTCGAAACGCTCCGTGAAAAACAAAAAAAAGGATCCCTGCTCTGGGTACTGGATAAGACAAAGACAGCCATGGGTGCACGGAAACTCAGGAGCAGTCTGGAACAGCCGCTGATCGATGAGAAAAAAATTCAGGAACGCTATGACGCCATAGAGGAACTAAATGAAAATGTCATCACGCGGGAAGAACTAAGGGAATATCTGAATCCGGTTTATGATCTGGAACGTCTTCTCAGCAGGATCAGCTATAAATCGGTAAATCCAAGGGATATGACGGCATTGGAGTCCTCGTTATCTATGCTGCCCCATATCCGTTTTTTGTGTGGGAATTTTAAGTCTGGTCTATTCCAGTCAATCTATCAGAAACTTGACCCTCTGGAAGATATTTATCAGATGATCCACAATGCCATTGAAGAAGAACCACCGATATCTGTGCGTGAGGGCGGGATCTTTAAGACCGGCTATCACGATGAGATCGACAAACTCCGTCAGGCAAAGACCGAGGGGAAAGACTGGCTTGCCGGACTGGAGGCAAAAGAAAAAGAAAAGACCGGGATAAAAAATCTGCGTATTAAATATAACAAAGTATTTGGTTATTATCTGGAGGTTACAAAATCCTTTCTGGATCAGGTTCCCGACACATGGATCCGCAAACAGACCCTCACCAATGCAGAGCGTTTTACAACACCGGAGCTGAAAGAGATGGAAGATGTGATCCTGGGAGCTGAAGAGCGGCTCTATAGTCTGGAATATGCCGTTTTCTGTGATCTGCG
Organism: uncultured Eubacterium sp.; assembly: GCA_910584875.1. Lineage (GTDB taxonomy): Bacteria > Bacillota > Clostridia > Lachnospirales > Lachnospiraceae > Eubacterium_F. The sequence continues at coordinate 48,806 of CAJUDA010000004.1, read as the reverse complement.
CAACCAGATTTTTGAACAGATGGAGCGGATCCAGAATACGGCAGAAATGATCGCTATGATCGATATGATCGCCTCACTCGCCTATGTGGCAGAGCACAACCAGTATGTCCGGCCCAGGCTCAACCACAAAGGGGAGATCCGCATCAGGGAGGGAAGACATCCTGTGATTGAAAAGATGATCGAACACGATATGTTTATTGCGAATGACACCTATCTGGATACAGATACACACCGTGTAGTGATCATTACTGGACCGAATATGGCCGGGAAATCCACCTATATGCGCCAGACGGCGCTGATCGTTCTGATGGCACAGATCGGATCTTTTGTACCGGCACAGTCGGCGGATCTTTCTCTGTCAGACCGCATATTCACCCGGGTGGGCGCATCGGATGATCTTGCCAGTGGGCAGAGTACCTTTATGGTGGAAATGACGGAAGTCGCCAATATACTGCACAATGCCACAAAAGACAGTCTGATCATACTGGACGAGATCGGAAGAGGGACAAGCACCTTTGATGGTCTCAGCATTGCCTGGGCTGTTGTAGAGCATATCGTGGACAAAAAGAAAATCGGGGCCAAGACATTGTTTGCCACCCATTATCATGAGCTGACAGAACTGGAAGGCAAGCTGGAGGGAGTGCAAAATTACTGCATCGCCGTCAAAGAAGATGGTGAGGATATCGTATTCCTGCGCAAGATCGTCAAAGGCGGCGCCGACCGGAGTTATGGCATTCAGGTAGCAAAGCTTGCCGGCGTGCCACAGGAAGTTCTGGAGAGGGCAAGGGAGATCGCCGACTGTCTGGAGCAGGCGGGAGAAGGCCAGAACGGAGTCCCCGCCGATATTCCGGCTGCCAGCAGGAATGCAGCATCTGAAATGACACAGCTGTCGATCTTTGATGCCATGGGAGGGAACCAGACCGACGATATTCTTTTTGAATTAAGAGATATCGACCTTACCGGAGTGACGCCCATGGATGCGATGAACCTTATCTATAAATGGCAGAACCAGTTAAAGGAGAAATGGTAATGATTCAGGTATTAGACCAGGAGACGATCAACCAGATTGCTGCTGGTGAAGTGATCGAGCGTCCGGCGGCAGTGGTAAAGGAACTGGTAGAAAATTCCATTGATGCCGGAGCAACGGCAGTGACAATAGAGATCCGGGACGGCGGGATTTCTTTTATCCGAGTCACGGACAATGGCGCCGGGATAAAGCATGAAGAGGTCAATACGGCATTTCTTCCCCACGCCACCAGCAAAATTTCCACAGCGGAAGACCTGCTGACCGTCCACAGCCTTGGGTTCCGCGGGGAGGCTCTGTCAAGTATTGCCGCCGTATCACAGGTGGAGCTCATTACCCGTCAGAAAGAAGAGATCACAGGGACGCATTATGAGATTGAAGGCGGGACTGAAAAAAAAGCAGAAGAGATCGGCTGCCCGGAGGGGACAACTTTTATCATGAGGAACCTGTTTTATAATACACCTGCCCGCCGCCATTTTTTAAAGACGAAAACGACAGAGGGAAATTACATACAGGACCTCGTCCTGCGTTATTCCCTTGGACATCCCCGGATCCGATTTACCTTCATTGCGGATGGAAGGAATAAACTGCAGACATCCGGGGATGGAAAATTAAAAACAAATATTTTTTATAATTACGGACCGGATGTGACAAAATGTCTGATTCCGGCTGAGGCAGAATATGAGGGTATGACGCTGCAGGGATATATCGGCAAGCCGGAGCTCTCACGGGGGAACCGCACGTTTATGAATTATTTTGTCAATGGCCGTTATATCAAAAGCCCGGTGATCACAAGCGCCATCGAACATGCCTATAAGTCCTTTCTCATGAATCACAGATATCCGTTTACGGCTCTTCTCCTGACCATTGACAGCAGTTATATTGATGTCAATGTACATCCGACAAAACTGGAGGCTCGTTTTACCAATCAGGAACAGGTCTATCAGTTTATTTATGACACGATCCGGGATCTGCTAAAAAATGCGGTGTTGATCCCGGAAGTATCACCAGAACCAGAACAAAAAAAGCAGCCGGTTCAGACGCCTCCCGTACAGGGCGCACAAGATACACCGGAACCATTTGAAAAAAAGAGGCTGAAAGCACTTCCTGCTGCTGAGGATATTTTTTCGGTCAACGAAAAGACAGCATGGGAATCTCCCAAAAAGCCACAGCAGGAATTTGTACAGGAAAAAATCTTAGTCCCGGAACAAAAGCTCAGGTTCCGTATGATCGGTCAGGTCTTCGCTACATACTGGCTGGTAGAATATGAATCAGAGCTGCTGATCATCGACCAGCATGCCGCACATGAAAAGGTATTATATGAAAAACTGATGAGGCGTCTTGGCAGCAAAACCGGATTGACACAGAATCTCGCCGCCCCGGTTGTCGTCACATTATCCGGGCGGGAGATGGATATACTGGCAGAATATAAGGATACTTTTTGTGAGATCGGTTTTCAGTTTGAACCGTTCGGCGACAAAGAATATATCATTACCGGAGTTCCCGCTGATTTTCTTGATCTGCCATACCGGGAGCTTTTCCTGGAGATCCTTGACAGTATGATGCAGGAGGGGATTCCGGATAAACCGGAACTGGTACTGGACCACTGTGCCACAATGGCATGTAAAGCGGCAGTCAAAGGAAACCACCGCCTTTCTTTTGCCGAGGCAGAAGAACTATTGAATGAGATGCTTCAGGCAGAGGAACCGTATCACTGTCCTCATGGAAGACCGACTACCATCGCCATGAGCAGACAGGATTTTGAGAAAAAATTTAAACGTATTGTATAACAGGCTGATTTTGATGATCCAGCAGAAGGGAGTTTGTTTTGCATCAACCGATCATAGTCCTCACGGGACCCACTGCCGTGGGGAAAACAGATATTTCAATCCAACTGGCAAAGGAAACCGGCGGTGAGATCATTTCGGCAGATTCCATGCAGGTCTACCGGCATATGAATATCGGCACGGCAAAAATCAGACCGGATCAGATGCAGGGAATCCCGCACTACATGATTGATGAATGGGAGCCGGATGAAGAGTTTAATGTATTTATTTTTCAGAAAAAAGCCAAAGAATATATCCGGGATATCCATGCAAGAGGAAAGGTGCCGATTCTGACAGGCGGCACTGGATTTTATATTCAGGCAGTGCTTTATGATATCGTGTTCACAGAAGGCCAGCAGGAACACCGTTTCCGGCAGAAACTTCAGCAGGAGGCACTGGAGAAGGGCGTTCATGCCCTGCATGAACAATTACGCCGGGTGGATCCGGAATCCGCCGCTTCCATTCACGAAAATAATGTAAAACGGGTGATCCGGGCATTGGAATACTATGAATTTACCGGCGAAAAATTTTCTGAGCACAATGCAAGAGAACGAAGCCGTACATCCCCTTATGATTTTTTGTATCTGGTCCTGACGATGGAGCGGGAAAAGCTCTATCAGCGGATTGACCGGAGGGTGGATAATATGATGGCACAGGGACTTGCCGGAGAGGTAAAAGAACTGCTGGATAAGGGATATCAGCGGGACCTGGTATCCATGCAGGGACTGGGATACAAAGAGATTGCTGCTGCGCTGGAACAGGAATGTACGATGGAAGAAGCGGTTTACCGGTTAAAAAGGGATACCAGACATTTTGCCAAACGGCAGCTGACATGGTTCCGGCGGGAGAGGGACGTGGTGATGCTCGATAAGGGAGAGTATGCAACGACAGACAGAATCGTCAAAAAAATCATACAACTGGCAGAAGACAGAGGAGTATTACGATGAAGAAAGAAGAAATGTATCAGAAATTTGGAATCACAAAACCAGTGATCGATCTGGGAAACCAGGTATTAGCTGAAATCGAAGACCGTTTTGCGTCGATCGATGAGACAGCAGAGATCAACCAGATGAAGGTGATCCATGCCATGCAGAAAAACCGCGTGGCAGAAAATCATCTGTGGGGAACGACCGGGTACGGATACAATGACGCTGGCAGGGATACGCTGGAGAAGGTTTATGCAGATATTTTCCATACCGAAGATGCACTGGTGCGTTCCCAGATCACCTGCGGCACGCATGCACTGACGGTTGCACTGTCTGCTATTCTGAGACCAGGGGATGAACTGCTCTCCCCGGTGGGGAAACCGTATGATACCCTGGAAGGGATTATCGGCATGGAAGGGACCAGGACCAAAGGCTCCCTGCGTGAATTTGGCATTACCTACCGGCAGGTGGATCTGCTGGAGGAGAGTGAGTTTGACTTTGACGGGATCCGTGAGGCGCTGAATGACCGCACGAAGCTTGTGACAATACAGCGCTCCAAAGGATATGCCCTCCGCAAGACATTGTCAGTCGAACGCATTGGCGAGCTGATCCATTTTATCAAAAGCATCCGCCCGGATGTGATCTGTATGGTGGACAACTGTTACGGGGAATTTGTGGAGACCATCGAGCCATCGGATGTGGGAGCTGATCTCTGTGTGGGATCCCTGATCAAAAATCCGGGAGGCGGTCTGGCGCCGCTGGGAGGGTATATCGCCGGACGCAGAGAGCTTGTAGAACTTGCCGCTTACCGGCTGACGGCGCCGGGACTCGGCAGGGAAGTAGGGGCATCCCTGAACGTGAACGCCGCGTTTTACCAGGGACTTTTTCTCGCTCCGGTCGTCGTTGCCGGAGCATTAAAGTCTGCCATCTTCGCAGCCAATTTATATGAGAGACTTGGTTTTACGGCAAGTCCTGCCGGAAAAGAAGAGCGGCATGACATCATACAGGCGATCGCCTTTGGCAGCCCGGAGCGGGTGATCGCCTTCTGTCAGGGAATCCAGCAGGCAGCTCCGGTCGATTCCTTTGTGCTCCCGGAGCCCTATGCCATGCCCGGGTACCACAGTGATGTGATCATGGCTGCGGGCGCCTTCATCCAGGGATCCTCCATCGAACTCAGTGCGGATGCCCCGATCGAACCGCCGTATAGTGTATTTTTCCAGGGGGGGATCACATGGTACCACGGCAAGCTGGGAATATTAAAAACCTTACAAAATATGCTGGATGGAGGATTTGTCGAATTGCAGAAATGACTGTCGTACCGGCATAAAAATTCACATAAAAAACTTTGTTAAACGGTATACTTTTTTATCAATATATGGTAAAATGACTATGTTTGAGTATTGATAGATTGACAAATATGGTATATGAGCAAAAAAAATTACACAATGAAACAATTACCTGTGTCTGAAATGCCCTATGAAAGATGTATGCATTATGGTGCCGGTGCCCTTTCGGATGCAGAACTGCTTGCCGTTATAGTCAGGACAGGCACAAAAGACTGTACAAGCCTGCAGCTGGCGATGGAATTACTGAATCTCCATCCGTCCTGCAAGGGCCTGCTCGGACTGCATCACCTGACACTAAAGGACTTGATGAATGTAAAAGGAGTCGGAAGGGTCAAGGCAGTCCAGCTCTTATGCGTGGCAGAGCTGTCAAACCGGCTGGCAAGGCAGACAAAGGGAGGTTCGCCCAAACTGACATGTCCCGGTGATGTGGCAGATTATTTTATGGCGGAGATGCGCATTCTGGAGACAGAGCATTTATATGCTGTATTTCTCGATGCCAGCGGCAGGATCCTGCACCACCGTATTATCTTTAAGGGGACGATCCAGTCTTCACTTGCCAGTCCCCGTGAGATTCTTCGTCTGGCACTGCAGTATGACGCGACCCATTATGTGGTACTGCATAATCACCCCAGTGGTGATCCCGAACCAAGTGGTGAAGATATCCAGATTACAGGACGGTTGAAAGAAGCTTCTGATCTGATCGGTATTCCACTGATGGATCATATCATTATTGGTGATAATCAATATATCAGTCTGAAAGAACGGGGCTATTTATAAAGCCCGGTAAAAAGAGAGGGAGAATGTAAATGTTAGGAAAAGCAATCGGTATCGATTTTGGTACAAGCTCAATTAAATTCTATAAAAATGGAGAGGGTGTGATCCTCCATGAAAAGAGCGTCATTGCCATGTATAATAAAAATCATACATTTGCCGTAGGGAATGAAGCGTTTGAGATGTATGAAAAAGCACCCGTACATATTGAAGTATCTTATCCTGTTAAAAACGGCGTGATCGCCGATATCGGAAATATGCAGGCAATGATTGATTATTTTTTTCAGGAACTGGACGGTAAAAGAAAATTAAAGGGCGCAGACTATTATATCGCTGTTCCGACGGATATCACAGAGGTAGAGAAACGTGCTTATTTTGAACTAATCTCCAATACCAACCTCAAACCGAAAAAAATCTATGTGGTGGAAAAACCCATTGCCGATGCTCTTGGCATGAGCCTGGATATCACAAAATCCACCGGGACGCTTGTTGTCGATATCGGGGCAAACACAACGGAGATTTCTGTCCTTTCTCTCGGCGGGATCGTTCTCAGCCGCCTGATCCCGGTGGGCGGCAATAAATTTGATGAGGCGATCATCAGTAAGATCAAGAAAGATAAAAACTTTGTCATAGGAGAGAAGACCGCAGAACTGATCAAAAAAACGATTGGTTCCGCTTATGTGACCGATGAGACGATCGACATCTGCGGAAGAAATCTTGTGACAGGTCTTCCCAGTGAGATCACGATCACAAGCAACGATGTCTATGATGCACTGATCGAACTGTTCCAGAGCATTGTAGATTCCGTAAAAATCATTCTGGAACGCACACCACCGGAAATTTCTTCGGATATTTATAAATCCGGCGTTTACATTACCGGCGGTTCCAGCCGGATCAAGGACCTGGGACGTTTTGTCTATGATCAGCTGGGATTAAAGGTGAATTTATGTGAAGAACCAGAGAGCACCGTGATCATGGGTCTGGGAGCGATCATAGAAGATCCGTCACTGGCAAAACTTACGTTATAAGAGGGAGAAAAGGGGGATCATCATGAAGAAACGTGGGAAGAAAAATTTTATTCATCCCAAAATATTATACAGCTGCCTTTCCATTATGTGCGTACTATTAGTTATTCTTTCTTTTAAATTCTCCGATCGGTTTTCAGCGGTGAAGACTATCGTTGGTGATTTTATCTCACCAATGCAGAAAGGAATCAATATCGTGGGGCGCTCCATATCGGACAAGCTGGATCTGCTAAGTTCCAAAGAGGCGCTGCTGTCTGAAAACAAAAAAATGCAGGAAAAACTGGATTCCCTCAGCTATGCCAATAAAATTCTTACCAGTGAAAACAAAGAACTGGAGAATCTCCAGGAATTATATAAACTGGACAAAAAATATCCGGATTATCCGAAAGTGGCGGCTACCGTCATCAGCCGCGACGGCAACAACTGGTTTAATGTTTTCTATATTGACAAAGGAAAAGATGACGGCGTGGATGTGGATATGAATGTCATTGCCGGCAACGGTCTGGTAGGGATCGTATCCGAGGCGGGACGGCATTATGCAAAGGTCCGTGCGATTATTGACGACAAAAGTAATGTCAGCGCCATGTTTGAATCTACTGGTGAAACGTGTATTGTCAAAGGAAACATGGAAAGTATCTATCAGGGATATATCAATATTGAGATGATCAGCAATACAGCAAAAGTAAAGGATGGTGACGAGGTTGTCACCTCCCATGTCAGTGATAAATTTCTTCCCGGTTTGTCAGTCGGATATGTAAAGGACATTACGACCGATAGTTCCAATCTTATGAAGACGGCGCATCTGACACCGGTTGTAAACTTTGACCAGATGAATACGGTACTTGTCATCACCCAGTTAAAGGATTCATCCGAACTTGGAGAGATAACAAAATGATTAAAAGAAAAATAACCTCAATTATCTGCATTATCCTGGCACTCCTGCTGCAGACTACGATTTTCCGTAAGCTGGCGCTTTCTGATGTTGTGCCGAATCTGCTGCTTGTCGTGACCGTGACCTACGCCTACCTGCGGGGAAGGACTTCCGGGCTGCTCATCGGGTTCTTATGTGGATTACTGATGGATTGTGCCTATGGCAGTGTAGTTGGATTATATGCCTTTATCCTGATGACAATCGGGTTTGTGATCGGGTTTTGTCCCAAAATATATTTTCGCAACAGTCTGGTCCTGCCGCTGATTCTGATTGCCGCCAGTGATTTTGTTTATGGCTTATATTCCTATATTACAGAATTCCTAATGCGGGGCAAGCTGCATTTTACGTTTTATTTTATCCACCGGATCCTGCCCGAAGTCGTATATACTGCTATTGTCGGCATTGTTGTGTACCGGTTGGTGGTTGCTTTTGAAACGCTTATCACAAAGAAAAGGGAAGAGGAGGTATAGCTTTGTTCGATAGTATACTGGATTATTTAAAGTCTATTGTCAAATCACGCTTTTTTGCTGTTGTTGTCACCTATATTGTCCTTTTCAGCATTCTGGTGGGCAGAATGTTTTATCTGCAGATCGTCAAGGGAGAAACCTATGATGAAAAGGCAACTCTCCAGAAACAGAAAATCAAGACAGTCAAAAGCGCACGGGGCAAGATTTATGACAGTACAGGGAAATTGCTGGCGACAAACGAACAGCGATATGCTATTACGATAGAAGATTCCGGTGAGCTCAAGGACAATGTATCCAAAAATACAATGATCTTAAAATGCATCCGGCTTATGGAAAAAAACGGTGATAAGCTGGAACTGGATTTCCCTATTATCCTGACAAAGAAAGGGAAATTCCGGTTTGATGTCAGCAAATCAGCAGAGCTTCGCTTTAAGCGCGATATCTATTATGAAAAATCGGTGGATGATCTCACGAAAGAACAGCAGAACATGACTGCCGCTGATTGCTTTGAGTATATCCGTACTTCAGATTCTGTCAACCGGATCCGTTTTTTTGATCAGGAAAAGGAAAAGGATATTAAACAGGAAGACGCATTGAAGATCATGTCTGTACGGTATGCCCTGATGATGAACACATACTCAAAGTATGAACCCATCACCCTGAATTCCAATGTGTCAGAAAAGACAGTTGCTGCCATTAAAGAAAATTCAGCGGATCTTTCCGGCGTGGAAGTGACGGCGGAATTAAACCGGGTTTATTACGACAGCAAATATTTTTCCCACATCATCGGCTATACAGGTACTATTTCCTCAGATACTCTTGCTGAGATGCAGGAAAAAAGCGGAAATACGGAATATGCGTCTACCGATCAGATCGGGAAGACCGGTATTGAAAAGGAATATGAAGCGGAACTAAAAGGAACAAAGGGATCGGAGACACTTTTGATCGACAGTGCGTCCCGTATTGTAAGTACAAAGAAAACAAAGGATGCGGTAGCGGGAAATGATATCTATCTTTCCATCAATGCCGATCTCCAAAAGGCGGTTTATGTACTGGCAGAAAAGGAAATCGCCGGAATTCTGACTTCCAAGCTGGTCAATAGTAAAAGCCATGGAACAAAGGGGAAAAAGGCATCGGGGATCCTGGTTCCCATATATGATGTATACGATGCCGTCCTGCAGAACAGCATTGTAGATGTCACGCATTTTACGGAGAAGGATGCAACAAGCCTTGAAAAATCAGTATACCGCAGTTTTTCATCGTACAAGAAAACATCCCTGAATAACATTAAAAAGCACCTCACATATTCGGACAAAACCCCTGGCAAGGATCTGTCGGATACGCTGGACAGTTACATGGATTACATTTTTTCCATGCTGAAGACAAATGAGGTACTGAATGCCAACACACTGGATACGACCAGTGAGACCTACCGGAATTATGTGAATGATAAGATCAGTCTCAGTGAGTTTCTTGTTTATGCCATAAAGAATAACTGGATCAGTCTGTCTGTCCTGGATGTAGGGGAGGATTATTACAGCTCAGAAGAAGTATTTGCCAAAATCTGCCGTTATATCTTCGATGAGATCGCAGACGATCCGTCTTTCGATAAAAAAGTATATCATGCCATGGTGGATAACGGCAGGATCAGCGGACGTCAGATCGGGCTGCTTCTCTATGACCAGAAAGTATTAAAGAAAGATAACACGATGTATGCAAAGTTAGAGACCGGGATGGTGTCACCTTACAATTTCTTTAAATCAAAGATCCGTTCCCTTGAAATCTCTCCCGGTGAACTGGGACTGACGCCTTGTGCCGCGTCTGTCATTGTCACATCGGTAAAAACAGGAAAGGTACTGGCGCTGGTATCTTATCCAAGCTATGATAATAATAAATTTGCCAATACCGTTGACAGTGATTATTACGCAAAGATCAGTACGAGCAGCGCCTCAGCGCTGATGAACCGTGCCACCCAGCAGAAGGCAGCGCCGGGATCCACCTTCAAAATGGTGACGGCGACGACGGCTCTGGAAGAGGGGATCATTGATCCATATAAAACCGTTCACGATGGTGTCGTCTATGACAAAATAAATAAGCCATGGCCAAAGTGCTGGAGCAACTATTCCCATGGCAATCTGAATGTCACGCAGGCGATCCAGCATTCCTGTAACTACTTCTTTTATGAGATGGGATACCGTCTTGGAAACGGACATGGAAATATCGTAGACAATGAAAAGGGCTTGAGCCGATTAAAAAAATATGCTACGATATATGGACTCACCGACAAATCCGGCATTGAACTTGCAGAAGCAAGTCCGACTTTTTCCAGCGAAGATATTGTCCGGTCGGCCATCGGACAGGGAAATAACAGTTATACACCTGTACAGATGTCCCGTTATGTGACCACAGTGGCGAATGGGGAAAACTGCTATGACCTGACACTGATCGACCGCCAGAAAAATACCGTGACGGGCAAGAGCAAAAAGAACACGGCACATGTCAAACAGAAACTGGAGATCTCAGGTTCTACTCTCCAGGCGATCCGCTCAGGAATGAGCAGGGTAGTGGGCAACGGCCGTATCTCCACTCTGTTTCAGGGGATACCAAAAGTGGCCGGAAAGACAGGAACAGCGGAAATCACCAAAAATGAGCCCAATCATGCCTGGTTTGTAAGTTTTGCACCGTATGAGGATCCGGAAATTTCAGTAACCGTACAGATACCAAATGCCTTCACCTCATCGAATGCGGCAGAACTTGCCAGTAAAGTATACAAATATTACTTTAATAAAAACAAGAAATCCAGAAAATCCCTGTTGAACCAGAAGGTATCCAACCCGGCATTTGGTTCCAGTCCGCAGACAGATTAACAGATGGAGGAGAATTATGAAAAAAACACCTGTCATCATAAAAGGAAATAAATCCGGCATTCGAATACTATTGGATTCTGAGCTCAGTTTTGAAGACCTGCTCGAAGAGGTCAAAAAGAAGTTTTCGGACAGTGCAGAATTTCTGGGCGATGCCAAGGTAGCGGTCTCCCTGGAAGGAAGGGAACTCAGTGAAGAAGAAGAGTCGGTCCTGCTGCAGTGCATATCCGAACATTCAAGACTGGATGTCGTGTGTCTTATTGATAATGATAAGAAACAGGAAGAATATTTTACCCAGTCATTAAATGACAGACTGATGCAGATGAACAGCAATACCGGGCAGTTTTTTAAAGGTAATCTGCGGTCCGGGCAGGTCATGGAATTTGAGACCAGTATCGTCATTCTCGGCGATGTCAATGCGGGCGCCCAGGTCATATCTACGGGCAATGTCATTATCCTTGGAACTTTAAACGGCACGGTATATGCCGGCGCTTCCGGCAGGGCAAATTCCTTTGTTGTAGCGCTTAAGATGAACCCGGTGCAGATCCGCATCGGTGATGTGATCGCCCGTTCCGCAGATGAAAAACGGGATCCGCCAAAAGAGCCGCAGATCGCTTATCTGGAAGATAATACCATATATGTCGATACGATATCCCGGCAGACTTTGTCAGACATCAAATGTTAGTGGTAATAAAGTATGGTTTGTTCTCTCTGTTTAGGAGAATAATATATATTGGAGGATGAAAAATGAGTGAAGTAATTGTAATAACATCAGGAAAAGGTGGAGTAGGAAAGACAACGACCACCGCAAATGTAGGAACTGGTCTTGCCAAAGAAGGAAAAAAGGTGGTACTGATCGATACGGATATCGGGCTTCGTAATCTGGATGTCGTTATGGGACTGGAAAACCGCATTGTCTATAATCTGGTGGATGTCATTGAAGGAAACTGCAGGATTAAGCAGGCACTGATCAAAGACAAAAGATATCCCAATCTTTATCTTCTTCCCTCAGCACAGACACGTGATAAAACAGCAGTGAACCCGGAACAGATGGCAAAGCTTACATCCGAGTTAAAAGAAGAATTTGATTACATACTCCTGGATTGTCCGGCAGGGATCGAGCAGGGCTTTAAAAACGCCATTGCCGGTGCAGACCGCGCCGTTGTTGTAACGACGCCGGAGGTTTCCGCCGTCCGTGATGCCGACCGGATCATCGGACTTCTTGAGGCAAACGAGATAGGGAAAACCGAACTGATCGTGAACCGCCTGCGTGCTGATATGGTAAAGCGCGGAGATATGATGTCCAGCGAAGATGTCGTAGAGATCCTTGCTGTGGAGCTACTCGGTATTGTACCAGATGATGAAAATATCGTAGTATCAACAAACCAGGGAGAACCATTGGTAGGCAGTAAAACAATGGCAGGACAGGCCTATGCCAACATCTGTCAGCGGATCATGGGGGAAGAGGTGCCATTTATGGATCTGTTCCAGAAAAATGGTTTCTTTTCAAAGATAAAAAATAAATTTAAAAACTAAGGAGAGGAATACAAATGGGATTTTCAGATTTTTTCAGAAAAAAATCATCCAGTAATGTAGCGAAAGACCGGTTGAAAATGGTATTAGTTTCGGACCGGGCGAATTGTTCGCCCGAAATCATGGAACAGATCAAAAATGATATTATCCAGGTAATATCCAAATACGTAGAGATTGATGTGGAAGGATTGGACATTAAGATCGAACAGACGGAGTCTGAGAGTACAAATGGTATGGTACCGGCTTTATATGCCAATATCCCAATCAAGGACATGAAACACAACAATGCGAATTAATCAAAACAGGATTCTATATAAGGCGGGATTAAGATGAGGGAAAGAATACAGCAGTGGTTTCAGATTAAACGATATAATTGGAAAGGCTATGATATATCTCTGATCGTTGTCGTTCTGATTCTGACTATGATCAGCAGTTTTGTCCTTTCTATGGTACAGCAGCATTTTTCACTGCTGAGGCAGGTGATCAGTATCGTTATGGGACTTTTTATCATAGCCGTATTTTCTGTTATTGATTACCATGATCTGTGCCTCTATACACCAGTGATCTATATCGTGACCACGCTGATGGCAGCGGCAACAAAACTGTCTCCTCTTGGGACAAACCAGAGTACAAATTCATACCGCTGGCTGAATATCGGCGGGTTTATCTTTCAGCCGTCCGAGTTATGTAAATTAGCTGTGATCCTTGCTCTTGCTGTATTTTTTAATAAAATGAGAGAGAAAAACCTGCAGAGCTTCCGGACATTTTTTCTTGCCTGCCTGATCACGATGCTTCCTACCGGGTTTATCCTGATCCAGTCGGACCTGTCCTCGAGCATCGTTATCATTATGATCCTGGTACTGATGCTTGCCTGTTCGGGAATCGGTTACAAAATTCTTGGTTCTGTCGCCGCTGTGGTCTTGCCGGTCATGGGTTTTTTATTCTGGTATATCCAGCAGCCAAACCAGAAATTATTTACGGGCAGCCGTGCCTACCAGCTTCAACGTATCCTTGCCTGGCTTCATCCGGAAGGACATGAGCTGGGAGCCATGTATCAGCAGAATAATTCGATCCTGTCTATCGCATCCGGAAAGTTGTATGGGAAACTTCTGGAGGGGGATGAAGCTGCCAGAAATTATTCTCTGGTAGATGTTACGGAAAGTGATTTTATCTGGACACCGCTCAGTGAGGAATTTGGTTTTGTCGGATGTCTGCTTGTAATCACACTGTTATCTATTATTATTATCAAATGTTTTCTGACAGCAAAAAATGCCAGGGACTATATGGGGATGTTAATAGCAGTGGGGATCGGTTCTATGTTTTTCATTCAGATATTCTTCAATATAGGGGTTACAACATCGTTACTGCCAAATACAGGTCTGCCGCTGCCATTTCTCAGTCAGGGCATGACTTCCCTGTTTGGAAATATGATGGCAATAGGTATTTTATTAAATATTGGGATCCAGCCCAATAGGGGAAGCAGCACGTTTGACATTCATTGAAGAAAGGAGACTATATAATGAACATCGGGTTAGTTGCACATGATTCTAAGAAAGTATTGATGCAGAACTTTTGTATTGCTTACCGCGGGATTTTAAATAAGCATACGATTTTTGCAACAGGGACGACAGGCCGTCTGGTAGAGGAAGTCACAAATCTGACAGTCCGGAAATATCTTTCCGGTCATCTGGGAGGCGAACAGCAGCTTGGGGCGCAGATTGAGAATAATGATCTGGATCTTGTCATATTTTTGCGCGATCCATTGAGTCCCAATATACATGAGCCGGACGCTGATCCGGTATTCCGGCTTTGTGATGTACATAATATTCCCCTCGCCACTAACGTGGCAACGGCAGAGCTGCTGGTTAAGGCACTGGAGAGGGGCGATCTTGACTGGCGTGAATTAGTCCGTATGTAGGCGGCGCACCAGTTTTGTATTTATATACGCCGCTTCGCCGTTGGTTATTTTTAATGTCCGATTCTGCCACAGTAACTAATGGCATATAAGCCGCATACACCAATGACAGCGTAGATGATCCTTGAAATAATAGACATACTGCCACAGAGAAAGGCAACCAGGTCCAGGCCGAAAAAGCCTACCAGCCCCCAGTTGATGGCACCAATAATAACCAGAATCAATACGGTATAATCTAATCCTTTCATACTGCAACCTCCTTTTGCTTTATTGTTGCTGAAAAGAGAAAAAATTATACACGATTTTATCAAAGAGAGAGGAGCGGATGATATGGCGTCCAGAAAAGTAGTTCCCATGAAAAAACGTTTTCGGCCTAATCTGGCGTTGTTTATCTTCTTTCTTATCCTTATCTATCTCGGGGTGATCACATGGGGATATGTAAACAAAAAACACGTATCGATCTATGAAGTAAATACAACAAATATCTCCGATGATTCTCCTATGTATGGCATGATCCTGCGGTCAGAAGAAGTCGTTCAGGCAAAAGAAGATGGTTATATCAATTTCTATCATGCCGAAGGCAGCCGGATTGGCGCCGGAGATATCGTATACACGCTGGATCAGAACGGGGAAGTCAGCGAGATGCTGAACCAGCTGCAGGATTCCGGGAAAAATCAGGAGAGCGTGACTGCCATGCGTGAAGTGACTGCTTCGTTTCAGAACACATTTTCCCTGTCGTCCTATTCAATGTTAGAAAATTTTAAATATGATGTAAATAATATATTGTTTGAAAAAACAAATGGAAATTTATACAGCAATCTGAGTAATGCATTAAAAGCTTCTGGAAAAAGTAAAACCTTCACCAGATACAAATCAAATAAAAACGGCGTGATCTCTTATTCGGTTGACGGCTATGAAAAATATAAGAAAACAGATATAACGCCAGCGCTGCTGGATGAATATGGCAAATCGACGAGACAGCAGCTCCAGACAACAGAAAGGATCCGTTCAGGGAATCCGGTCTACAAACTGGTTACTGATAATACATGGACACTCGTCGTAAAACTGGATCAGGAATATTATGAAAAACTACAGGAAGCCGATACTGTGCGCATCACGATCAATAAAGATAATATCTCACTGAATGCCTCCGTGGAGCTCTGGGATCAGGGAGAGATACATTTTGCCAGTTTAACAACCTCCCGTTTTATGGAACGCTATATCAATGACCGCTTCCTGCAGATCGAATTAAATCTTAAAAAAGCGTCAGGGTTAAAAATACCGAACAGCTCCATCGCAAAAGAAGACTATTATGTACTGCCCGCTAATGTGATCACAAAGGGCGAGAAAGGCAATGGAGTTATCAAACAGATCGTAGACAAGGAGGGGAAAATCTCCCAGCAGTTTGCCAGCCTTGGTAATTACTTTATCCGGAATGAAAAATATTATGTGGATGACACTGTAGTGACAGGCGGGGATAAACTGATGATCCATGATACCGGGCAGCAATTTACGGTGAGTGACAAAGAGTCGGTATCCGGCGTCTGCTGTGTAAATCAGGGATTTTCGCAATTCCGGCCGATCGAAATTTTATATCAGAATAAAGAGTACACCATCGTCTCGGATTCCACAAGCGGGGGCCTCACCGCCTACGACCATATTGTAGTGGATCCTTCCAGTCTTGGTGACACTGACTTTATAGAATAGAAGAGGAGTGACTGACATGGTAACAGAAAATCTTTTGGCAGTGGAAGAAAACATACAGAGGGCATGCCAGCGTGCCGGCAGGGACCGCAAAGAGGTGACACTCATCGCGGTAAGTAAGACAAAACCAGTGGAGATGATACAGGAGGCAATGAAATCCCATATCACCACTTTTGGTGAAAATAAGGTCCAGGAACTGCTGGAAAAACAAAAAATCATCACACAGCCCCTGGACTGGCATCTCATTGGCCATCTGCAGCGAAATAAAGTAAAGCAGATCGTAGGCAGGGTAACCAGGATCCACTCCGTCGATTCTCTCCGTCTGGCAAAACAGATCCAGAATGAATTTGAAAAAAGCGGGGAGACCGCACATATCCTTGTAGAAGTCAATATGGCAAAGGAGGAATCAAAATTTGGTCTGATGCCAGAAGAAACAGAAGATGTCCTGCGAGAGATCGCTGCTTTTCCTAATATCCGGGTACATGGTCTTATGACGATCGCCCCTTATGTGGAAAATCCAGAGGAAAATCGTATTCATTTTAGAAATTTGCATAAATTACTAGTTGACATTAATCATAAAAACATTGATAATATTAATATGGATGAGCTTTCCATGGGAATGACTGGTGATTATGAGGTGGCAATAGAAGAGGGCGCCACTTATATACGGGTAGGCACTGGTATCTTTGGAAACAGAATATACATAAGCTGAACGATCAGCTGGAAAGGATTTATAAATGGGTTTCAACTCTATTTTAAACTTTTTTAAATTAGATGACGATGAATTTGATGAATATGATGATGCAGCCTACGAAGAAGAGGTATATAACGAAAAGCCATCAGAACCTGTACGCAGAAAAGCGCCTGTACGACCTGTACAGACACCAGATTATGAAGAGGAACCAAAGCAAAAAAGTGGTTTCCTTGGCAACAAACCAAAGGTGGTATCCATGAACAACCGTGCATCCCTTGAAGTAAACGTGATCAAACCTCACACCTTTGAGGACTCACAGGAAATCTGTAATATGCTTTTGACAAACCGCCCGGTGATCGTTAATCTGGAGGGATTTGATCCCGATGATGCACAGAGAATTATGGATTTTATATCTGGATGCATCTATGCCATAAACGGAAAATATCACCAGATTTCCAAATATATCTTTATATTTTCACCAGAAAATGTAGATATCAGCGGGGATTCACTGAGTATTGACGGCAATACTGCCACGATGCCGTTGATCAACCGCGAGTTTTGATGAGAGACGAAAAAAAAGACCAGTTCTTTCTCCGGCATATGCAGGATCTTGCCAATCGTGCATTTCAGGGAAATTATCCTGTTTTTACAGATTTTCTAACCACTGCAGAATATATGCTGTTATCAGCCAGGCAGCATTGGATGCCGGGGATCCGGACAGTATACTGGGGCGGGCACAAAGATTGCGAGCATGTAACTGGAGGATTTTTCCCAAAAGACTGGTCTGGTACAGAAGTACAAATGTTTCCGGTTGTATGTATCCGGGTCATTCCTCTACAGGAAAAATATGCCCAGACCTTAGAACACAGGGATTATTTGGGAGCGATTTTAAACTTGGGAATCGAGCGGTCTAAGATTGGTGATATCCGTATCTGCCGGAAAACTGCTTATGTATTCTGTAAAGAAGAATTCGCTTCTTTTGTTGTAGAAAACTTTACTACAGTAAAACATACTTCCATACGCTGTGAGATTCTGTCATCCACTGCGATGGTACCACAGCAGCAGTATATTGAAAAGAGTGGAAGCGTAGCTTCTGTCCGTCTGGATAATATTGTATCCGCCATGACCGGACTCTCACGAGGCAGGGCTGCTGATCTTGTGAGACAGGGATATGTAATAGCAGATCATGCCGGGCGGACGTCGGTGAGCTTTGTATGCAGGGACGAAATGATCTTTACCATTAAGGGATATGGTAAGTACAGACTTTTTATAGAGAAAGATGCTTATACTAAAAAGGGGAAACAGAAAATAAAATATTATAAATATATATAAGGGAGGAAGATGCCGATGCTGTCGCCATTGGATTTACAGAACAAAAAGGTTGTTACAAGGAAAAAGAAATATGATAAGGCAGAAATGGATGACTATATTGATCTCATACTTGAAAATTACAAAGAGGCCTTCAATGAGGTTCAGGAACTGCAGAAGAAAGTGAAAACACTGAGTGACGGGGTCCAGTATTACCGCTCCATCGAATCTACGATGCAGAAAGCGCTTGTTCTAGCCGAAAAAACATCAAAAGAGACAAAAGATGCTGCTATTCTGAAAGCAGAAGCCATAGAGAAAGATGCCAACACAAAAGCGTCACGTATCGTCGCTGATGCAGAACAGGAGTATGAAAAGATCAAAGATAAATGCGTTACCCTTCTGCAGCAGTTTAATCAGTACAAACTGCAGCTTAAGCAGGTCGCTACGGCTCAGCTGGAACTGGTTACCAGTGATTCTTTTGATGTGTATTCACCCGAACTGGATGCATTAAAGGCATCCAGAAGTTCCCTGCCAGCGGCAGAAGACGGAACAGCGGAGAAGGCAGCCGAGTCCACAGTACCTGAAACAGTGGCTGATAATACTGCCGGTTTACAGATGGAAATGGACGTGCCGGAGACAACAGCCCGGATCCCGGATGAGAAAGAAGATCTTGACAAGACCGTCATTCTGCCAGATATAAAAAATAAAAGA
Organism: uncultured Eubacterium sp.; assembly: GCA_910584875.1. Lineage (GTDB taxonomy): Bacteria > Bacillota > Clostridia > Lachnospirales > Lachnospiraceae > Eubacterium_F. The sequence goes on along the minus strand of CAJUDA010000004.1, from coordinate 29,761 downwards.
GCGAGAGAATCCAATGATGAAGAAGAATTATCAATTCTGACAGCAGATACCATTGATCTGCGTGATTCGATCCAGCAGATCCAGAAAGAAGAGCTGCAGACAGAAGCAGGAAACACAGAACCATATGTACAACAGCCAGTCCAGGCGGAACCAAAACGCGTCCAGGACGCCCTTGTGATGGAACCGGCAGATGCTGAACCAGCTGTGCCAAGGGACGCAAAACCGAGAAAAGCTAAAGTAAAAGCACCTGAGGTCCTGGAACCGGTCCCGGACGATGCAAAAGAAGCACCTACTCTGGACTCTTTATTACAGAGTATGAATATAGGAGGAAGAAATAATAAGAAAAAAAGGAAAGGACAGGAGGAGGATCCTTTTGAATTCCTTGGCTCCGTTGATGATTTCTAATGGGTAAGAAATTGGCAGACAAAAAATTTCTTTTGACAAATCTGGTATTTGCAGCAATATTTATCCTGTTTTTACTACTGGACCGTATCACAAAAAAATGGGCGTCTCTTGTACTAATGAAAGGAGATATCAGGCTTATACCAGATGTTTTGTCGTTTCATTATCTGGAAAACCGTGGAGCGGCATGGGGCATTCTGCAAAATGCATTCTGGCTCTTCTTTATCATCACGATTGTTGTCGTAGCGGTCATGGTATATTTTTATGCTAAAATCCCTTTTACCCGCCGGTACTGGTATCTCCGGTTTACGATTATATTACTGACTTCCGGGGCGATCGGAAATTTCATTGATCGTGCCTGCCAGCAATATGTAGTGGATTTCATTTATATTGAAGCGATAAATTTTCCTGTGTTCAATGTTGCTGACTGTTATGTATGCATTGCTGCAGCTTTGCTGATACACAGTTTTTTGTTTTATTATAAGGATGAAGAATTATTATGGCAAAAGAAGAAGTAATAACCCTGGTAGTTTCAGAGGAAATGGAGGGAATGCGGCTGGACCAGTATCTTACCGGACAGCTCACCTTTTCCCGGTCCTATATACAGAAACTGATAAAAAATGAAAAGATCGTATGCAACGGGAACTTTATTACAAAAGCTAAAGTTCCCGTTCGTTGTGCTGACCAGATCACTGTATCAGTCCCAGAACCGGAAGAGCCTGCCATTCTGCCGGAAAAAATGGCATTGGATATCCTATATGAAGATCGTGACCTTCTGGTAGTAAATAAGCCAAAGAATATGGTCGTACACCCTGCCGCCGGGCATATGTCCCATACCCTGGTCAATGGACTGCTGTATCACTGTGCAGGGCATCTGTCCGGCATCAATGGTATAATGCGCCCTGGTATCGTCCATCGCATTGATAAGGACACGACAGGCGCTCTCATCGTATGCAAGACAGATCTGGCTCATCAATCCATAGCAGAACAACTCCGCGTACATTCGATCACCCGTTGTTATAATGCCGTGGTCTATCACAATTTTTCAGAAGATGAGGGAACGATTGACGCCCCTATTGGCAGACACCCGGCTGAACGAAAGAAAATGGCAGTAGTCAAAGGAGAAAACGGCAGGAGAGCAGTCACCCACTACCGGGTGATCAGTCATCTGAATCACCAGTATAATCATATTGAATGCCGTCTGGAAACAGGACGTACCCATCAGATCCGTGTCCATATGTCTCATATCCATCATCCCCTGTTAGGAGATACCGTATATGGTCCGCAGCCGCCAGGGCAATTTTCACAGCTGCAGGGACAGACCCTGCATGCCCGCATTATCGGATTTAACCATCCCCGCACCAATCAATATATAGAGATCGAAGCGCCCCTTCCGCCATATTTTGTGGATGTCCTCAAACGCCTGGAAAAAAGGGAATTTTAATAGAAAAAAAGCAATTTTTTTCCTTAAATTCACTTGACTTTTTGCCTACTATAGGTGTAGTATAGAAGTACTTTCAACAGAAAACTGTAACATCATTGTAGAATGAGAAAACAAAATTTTACTACAATCGTAGACATCAAAATACTACAGCAATAGAAAAGGCAAAGGAGGACCGTTTTACTTATGAGTGCTACAAAAAAAGAGATGCGTCTGCATGAAGGAGAATTAAATGTGATGGAGCTGCTTTGGTCAAATAAGGTCCTGGCTGCCAAAGACATATCAAAGATTATCAAGGAATATATCGGATGGGAAAAAAATACTACATATACAGTGATCAAACGCCTGATCGATAAGGGAGCGATTTCCCGTGAAGATCCTGGATTTCTCTGCCGTGCCAGAGTTACGAAAAAAGAAGTTCAGGAAATTGAGACAAAAGCACTGTTATCAAAACTCTTTAATGATTCGCTGACAAATTTTATTACTGAATATCTGGGGAACAGCAGGCTTACAACGGAGCAGATCATTGAACTCCAGAGAGTTCTGAACCGTCAGATTTAGGAGGGCGGCAATTTTATTCTCAAATAACTCTCTTGGACAAACTCCAGTTTTTCAAAAAGACTTGCCAATAAAACACATCTGTGATAATATGGTTACTATAAGCAAGGAGGGATTAATATGGATAAAAAGATAACCTATCATGAACAGACAACCCGTGACAATACGTTAAAACTGCGAAAGGTACTGGCTACGTTACCAGGCTTTACCAGGGATTACTTTCGTGCCATTGAGCCGAATACCTCTGCCAAAACACGAATTTCTTATGTATATGATATACGCTTGTTTTTTAAATTTTTATGTGTGTCCAATCCGTATTTTACAAGTAAGGATGATATTACGAAAATCCAGCTGGTTGATCTGGAGCAGCTACAGCCGCTGGATATTGAAGAATATATGGAGTATCTGAAATATTATAAGGATGATGACGGTGTCATCCATACAAATAATGAACGGGGACTGCACCGTAAACTGGCAGCGCTTCGGAGTTTTTTTCATTACTACTATAAACGGGAAATGATCAAAAACGATCCTACAGTCATCGTGGACCTGCCCAAACTCCACAAAAGGGAAATTGTCCGGCTGGATATTGATGAAGTGGCGGAGCTTTTGGATTACGTCGAACATGGCGGGGATGAGATGACTGGCATGAAAAAAGTCTATTTTAACAAAAATAAGACACGCAATCTTGCACTCTTCACTCTCCTGCTCGGTACCGGGATCCGAGTATCCGAGTGTGTTGGGCTGGATCTGGAGGATCTTGATTTTAAAAATAACCGTATCCGAATCATTCGCAAAGGCGGTAAAGAAGACTTTGTTTATTTTGGCGATGAAGTCAGTGAGGCGTTATATGACTATTACGCAGAGCGTAAAACCATTCCGGCAAAGGAAGGGCACGAGCATGCATTTTTTTTGTCCGTTCAGAAGCGTCGTATAACCGTTCAGGCGGTTGAAAACCTTGTGACGGACTGTGCAAAGCATGTGACCACGATCAAGCATATAACGCCGCACAAGCTGCGCAGCACCTATGGCACAAATCTGTACCGTGAGACAGGCGATATTTATCTGGTGGCAGAGGTTCTTGGCCACAATGATGTCAATACAACACGGAAACACTATGCTGCCATGGAAGAGGAACGCAAAAGGCGCGCCGCATCTGCCGTTAGATTACGAAAAGACTGAGCTGTTCCGCTATCGCCCTGTTTTATAAGTGTTAAACATCGACTGGATTCCCTCATAGATTGAATTGGCTGCTTTTTTCTGGAAACTGGAGTCGATCAGCCTTCCATAATCACTGCTTCCGGAGATAAATCCCAGTTCGATCAGGATTGATGGTACAGTATTGTGTTTTAACACATAGTAACCGGCAGTTTTAACACCACGGCTCTTTGTTTTCAGATCACCCACCAGTTTCGTCTTGAACAGGTTAGCCATTTTCTTACTTGTTATACCGCCAAAGCTTTTACTGTTATTGGAGACAGAATAATATACTTCCGTCCCATTTGCTGAAGAATTCGATGCTGAGTTCATATGAAGGCTGATAAAAGCATCAGCAGATTTCCCTTTGGCAAAGGCAGCACGTTTCGCCAGCGTTACATAGGTATCTGTCGTCCTAGTCCAATATACTTTGATATCAGGAGCATTTTGCGAAGTATATTGTTTCATAAGAGTATATAAGATTTTATAATTTAAGTCCTTTTCATTTTTTTTCTTGTTCTGGGCTCCCGGATCATGACCTCCGTGTCCGGGATCCAGCACAACAATAGACTTATATATTTTCTTTGGTTCGTCCATGCTTACCACAAAATTCTTTCCTTTGTCAAAGATCTTATAACCGCGCAGAGAAGAAGTAGTAACGGTAATCCTTGTATTGGAACCGCTTTTGGTAATAGCAATGCTTTTCACTTTATTATTGTTGATGACAACCGGATTTTTTCTAAAAAATTCGACGTGATCACCTTTCAAATCAATCTGAAATTTTTTGCTGGCATACAGATCCTGATTGGTAACATGAGATAAAGTGATCCCGGACGGCTTTGGAATGGACAGGGAATAATTCGTAACGCTTCCGGTGCTGCTGGAATAGGTATAAAGCAGATTCAGGACAAGCGTATTATTCTGGATCGTATAGGAATAATCTGTCGTATTCCCACAGATCAGAGTAATCGTCATCGTATCGTCTTCTGATGTTGTGATCTCCATTTTCTGCACAATTTCACCAAAGTTACTAAACTGGTTCTTATTGAGTAAATACTCAGACTGAGGCATTGTGATCTTAATGATATTACTGGATCTGCTGACAGTCAGTTTGTGCATAAGATCCGAGGAAGAGCCCGTCACATTCAGATTGATCGCCCCTGTGCCGTTCTGCTCTGTATAACCAGCTTTCACTGCATAAATATAATTGGGTTCCTGTACGGATGCTTTCTCTTCATCCAGTTTGTTATTCCAGTCAAAAAACAATTTGGACTGGATGCTATAATAGGAATTTGCCTTAACCCATGAACGGGAATATCCAAGCTGTTTAGCCAGTCCGGAGGCTGGAACACAAAGTACCTCTTTATTGGCAGAGACATTTTTGACCAGCTTTAATGGTGCGTTTAACACTGCTTTCTTTCCGTTGACAGTAACTGCGTTGGAATTCAGCTGTGCTGTCAGTTCTATATTTGTATCCTCATTGGAAACCGTAAGCTTTCCGGTAGAGGGATTGTAATCATAATCTAAGTTCATAATACCGTCCAGAACCTCTTCTGCCGGCATATACATACTGTTACCAATCTTTATCACTGGCATATCCTTCAGCGGGTAGTTCTGGTGATTATAAAAAACAGTCCCCTGCGCGCCAGTATAGTATGTTGTCTTTTTATCATATGACAATACAAGAGGATCATTGATATAAATAGACGATCCGGATTTTTTATAAGTCAGATGCAGCTTTTTGGCAACAAAGCTGACAGGGACAACAATTTTAGTTTTCTTTTTCGAGACAAAACGAACCGATAACGGAGCAGCCGGAAGCTTAGTTTTTTTGCCATTCACATAGGCAGTTTTACTTCCCACTTTCATCTTTATCGTAACATCATTTTTCGTTATCGTTAATGATTTCTTTTTAGAAACATACTTACAGGTCGCCTTGATCCCGCTTTTAAACACATCCGTGTAAGGGACCATATAGGATTTGTTAATAATAAGTGCTTTATAAGAAGATTTCGATACAGTTTTATTTTTGTACTTTACTTTCATTCTTTTGCTTTTATTGATTCTTGTTTTCTTATTATAACGGATTTTAATCCCTTTGGATGCTGCATATGTATCCTGGGAAATAAGCATACTTCCCGTCAATGTGCCACATAAAACGGCGGCAGCTATAAACATTGTTTTTCCTTTTTTGTAAAACTGTATGGATCGCATAAACTACTCATCTCCTGTGATTTGATAAAGCAATCATATCGAATGTAAATGACAGAATTTTGTCATTTATGTTCACTTTTTGTAAACCGGTAAAAGAATATAGGAGCCTGACCGGATATATTCAGAATCCATATTGTTCAGTTCCAGGATCGTATTGGTATATTCTTTGTCTGAATGATATGAATATACGGCTGCATATTTCTTTGCGATCGATGACAGGGTATCACCCTTTTTTACCAATACAGACTCCACACAGGTGATGGCATCCTGATCCCCGGAATCTGCGGAAGCCTGTGAATAAAAGATCATACAGAAACACAGGGCAAGAACAAGTGTCGGTACGATAAGAAACAGTGATCTCCGGTTCAGCTCAATACGATGTTTTTTTTTCATAATACATACTCCTTTCATGCTCACAGGAATCGAACGTATGATGCGAACATACGATACGAACAGGTGTTTACATAGAGTATACAGCCCGAACGCCTGTTTGTCAAGGTCGAAATATGTATTTTTTTGATTTCTGCTTTATACCCGCGAAGGTAAAGTGAGGATGATGCAAGCAAGCTTGCATCATCCGAGCGCGCCCGCGAGTGTCAAATACCCCGCTCCTCTGGGGCGAATCTCTAAAGGAACCGAAAGGTTCCTTTAGAGAAACTAGGTCATGCCCCGTTGCTCTGCAGCGGGGTATTTGACTTGGTATCTTCTTTCAGTGCCTGATAAAATAAGTCCGTCCCATAGCTCGTATGGCTCGGTTCACCGGGAATGATCCGGTAAGTCCGTGTCCCATCCTCTTCCCTTTCCGCCACCAGAAAATCCGAACCCTCCCATTGTTCCTGATACAGTTTTCTGGCAAGATAAAAGAGATGGGTCACCATAAAGGTAGTAATCTGATTTTCGTAAAAAGCACGCAGTATCCCCTCTGCTATGCGGGATCCTTCTTTTTCTGTCGTACTGGCAAAGGATTCATTTAACAGAAAAAGGCTGTCTGGCACAGCTGCCCCGACCATATTACTCATACGCTGTAATTCCTCACGCAGCCGCCCGCTGCTCAGCTGTTCATCCTCACTCCGGGTAAAATGGGTAAAGATCTGCCGGTAAACCGGGGCAGAAAATTTCTGTGCCGGAACAGGCATGCCGCTCTGCATTAAAACCTGTGCAATACCATAACTGCGCAAAAAGGTAGATTTACCACCCTGATTTGCTCCCGTGATCAGCGTCAGACGGTTGTTTTTCCACTCTGCATTGTTGCCCACCGGACAGGACTGCAGATAGACCGCCATGGACAATTCATACAGATAAGTAAAAGAGGTATCCTTTGTCCCCATCGGTTTCGCTTCGGGAAAAGACAGCGGGATCATCAGTTCCTTCATCCGGTTGATAAAACGGACCGCTCCCTTATAAAAGGCGATCTCCCCGGCAAATGCTGTGTAAAAAGACAAAAGCTGCTGAAAAACCGGTGTAAACAGATTCAGCAGATACTGCACCGTGACCTCTTTCAGATGTTCCGTATCCTTGCGCAGAGGTTCTGTATTGATGGGAACCATATTTTTCTTGATCCATTTATCATATAATTTCTGCAGACCGTTTTGTTTTACCGGTTCATGACCTGTTCTTGCACAGTCTGTTACAATGGCGCTGTCCAGTTTCATACCGCCTCCAAACTGAAACAGATAGCTGGTCTTCCCTCCCATTACAAAGAAATCCAGGTCATCTGCTTTCTCTCTGTACTGTTCCAGCGGCTGTCTGCAAAGACGCTGGCAGAGTGACTGCAGACCCTCGGAATGATAGTTTTTTTGTTTCTCTGTCAGAAGGTCGCGAAGCTGGATAAGATCTGCCAGTGCCTTCCTGAGAAAATTAATCCGTCCAATGGTCTCCCCCGTTCTGCCGGTAGAACGGGTCCGGTTCTTTTCAATTTCGTCCCGGTACAGCCGGACTGCTTTATGCTGGCGCTCCGCAAATTCATACAGGGTATCCATAAAATCCATATCATTACATAAATCCTGCAGGATATCCTGACGGTACCTGATTTCATCGGGCGTCTGTAAGGGAATCATCATGACCTGACGGACATTTTCTGCAACAAAGACGTCCTCTCCCGCCATGGTCCGGAACAGGATCTCAAGATTAAGATCCTTTATCATATCCCTTTTTGAATAATAACCATGCTTTCCCTCTATCGTTGAGTCACGGTACAATAAATAGGAATTCATTCCATCAGCCTCCTTGCAATATCCTCATAACGAAGGGAAAATTCCTCCACCAGCGAATCCGAATAACCATACCCCTGTGCCTTCATCGGCAGCATGCGGTAAGTGCGGCGGCTGCCCTCCTCATCCGCGATCTGTGCCACCAGACTGACGATCTGCTCCGTCTCGTCGGCAAGCTCCTGTATATGGGTCACATAGATCCCATAACAATCCTTACCAAGAAAATGATCGACCGCCTCCCTGCCCATGATCAGGGCATCGTGAGTGGTTGCCGTAGTAAAGAGCTCATTTAAAATAACAAATTGCTGTGTATTTTCCTGTTTCATCATCGGTACCAGACGGTTGATCTCCTCTTTTAATTTGCCAGAATTAGACTGCAGTCTTTCTTCTGTTTCAAAATGCGTCGCAATACCGTGAAAAAACGGAACGACAAGACTCTGTGCATTGGCATACAGTCCCATCAGGGAAAAATACACTGCCTGCCCTATAGAGCGGGCAAAGGTAGTTTTGCCTCCCTGGTTTGGTCCGGTGACAACAAAAAAGGCAGCGTGGGACGGATAGGATATATCGTTTGCCACCACATGATAATCCCGGTTTGCATTTTTCCACACAAGCGCCAGATCATAAAGATCTTTTCCGTGAAATTCTCTGGTCTTTGATAATTCCGGCGTATTTAACGGATAACCAAGCTTCTCCGTATGTTCCCTGAATTTTAAAAAGCTCAGATATACAGGGATCTCCTCTTCAAACTGAAGCAGCTCTTCGGAATAAAAATCAGAAAAATCATGATAAAAATCACGGAGCGTCTGAAAGATAGCCGGATGGCTTCTTTTCAAAAGCTGCACGAGTGTCGTTTCCAGACACGAGGGTTCCAAAAGATTGGGAAAGATCCCGGATATGGCAGGAATTTCCTGACTGCTGTCCGGTGAGATAATGTCTGCAAGTTCCATCAGATAATTGTCTGTATCACCAGAATCTTCTAATATACTGATACGGTCCTGTTCCAATATTAGCCGGAACCGCATTTGAGAAAAAAAATCTTTTGCCAGGGAGAGAGAATGTTCAAAACCGTTTTCTCTTTTTTGCCGGATCTCATCCTGTAAAAAACGGTAAAAGGCTAGAAGCCCCTCTGAATGAATATCAGAAGAGCTCATATTATGTTCCAGGGCAAGTATGCCCTGCCAGTATAAAACTGCCGCCTCAAGATGATAGCTGGCGGACTGGATCTCTTCCCCGCACTGAAGGGAAAGATCATAAGAATGCCGGGACTTCTGCATTTGAAGGCAAAAATCATCCATATAGCCGGCCAGGGTACGGTCTTCCAGATCCCGGCAGACCTGCTGGCGGTACAAGATCACTTCTTCCGATTCTGGAAGCGTATAAAAATGTGGTTCCAGAGAATAGCCCTTTGCCTCCTTTTTAATAATACCAAGAATGTATTCCAGCTGCAGGTCTTTAAAAAAGATAGGAGCTGTCTTCCTGATCTGTGGTGTGGTACCAGCATACAGTATACTTTGAAACTTCATCGTGATCAGCTCCTTAATCGATCATTCATCGGCATTTTCGTCTTCGGCATCAATTTTAATGGCGCTGGTGGATAATTCATCAATGGCGATCGACAGTGGTTTCGGGCAGTCACCTTCCTCCACTAACGGCTGTGATCCGGCAATAAGCTGTCTTGCCCTCTTGGCAGTGGCAAGAACGATGGAATAACGGCTGTTTACAACCGGCTGTTCCCCCTGCTCAACCTCACTGTTGGCAATGTTCATTAAATCAGTATAGGATGGATGAAGCATAATAGAACTCCTTTCTTAAATCAGATAATATATGTTACAGCACTTCTGTTCATCTATGAATCAGGGCACTCCGAACTTACTGAGAGGCCAGATCCGCAGTATCACTTTTCCTGAAATATTTTCAAACTTAACAGGACCGGGAGCATTGGGATCATCCTCCGGTGTAAAACGGCTGTCCTGACTGAGAGAACGATGATCCCCCAGTACAAAATATTCATCTTCAGCCAGAGTTAAGGGCTCTTCTGCGATCCCTCCGGTTGACATCCCGTCTTTTGGATAGGGATCCTCGATCTTTTCATTATTGATATAAATATCGTTCCCTTTGATCTGTATGGTCTCTCCGGGGAGTCCATAAATACGTTTCACATAGTATTCATTGACATCCCGTCCCTTTGGATAAAAAACAATGATATCATAACGTTTTGGATCAGAAAAACGATAGGAGATCTTATCAATCAGCAGACTTTCCTTGTCATGCAGTGTGTCCTCCATCGATTCCCCGCTCACGACTGTCCTCTGCACAACATAATTCGGTACAACATAGACACAGATTACGATCAGTGCAATGTAGATCAGTCCTTCTATCACATATTTCAAAGCAGTATGTTTTTTCTTATCCTTTTTTACTGAATGTGTGTCTTCCTGACCAGCTTCCATAGTAATTTCTTCGTTTTCCATTTATTCTTTTCCCTCCTTCATGCATGCCAGATCTTCTGTTATTGAGGCAATCCACTCTTTCAGGTATGGTACTTTCGAGTGTTCATTGGAAATGATCGTATGGATCTGTTTTACGGCATCATCCAGTACGTCATTTACTACGATATAGTCATAATGCTTCATATACGATGCCTCTTCCTCTGCATGGTCCAGACGTTTCTGGATTTCTTCCTTCGTCTCAGTACCCCTGCCATACAAACGCTTTCTTAATTCCCCTACAGACGGCGGTGTGAGAAAGATAAGCAGGGCATCCGGAAACTGTTCCTTGACCAGCAGCCCCCCCTGCATCTCAATCTCCAGGATCACATCCTTCCCTTCTGCGAGCTGCTGTTCTACCGCCCTTTTCGGTGTGCCATAATAATTTCCTACGTATTCTGCCCATTCAATGAGCTCCTGCTTTTCGATCATCTGCTCAAATTCTTCCCTGGTATGAAAGAAATATTCTCTTCCATCCACTTCCCCGGTCCGGGGTTTTCGGGTCGTCGCTGATATTGAAAGAAAATAGGGATAATTCTGTACCAGTTCTTTCATAACAGTACCTTTTCCTGCACCGGAAAACCCTGAAATAACTGTCAGCACACCTGTACCTTTCATGTGTTTATCTCCTTTCCTCATCCGAATTCATTCGTGCCGCAATCGTCTCTGGCAGTAAAGAAGATAAAACAACTGTATTATTTTCCATAACCAGGACTGCCTTTGTTTTGCGTCCGCACGTACCATCAATCGCATTTCCATTATCCTTTGCATTCTGTACCATGCGTTTGACAGGAGCTGCATCCGGACTTACAATACTATATACTTTTTCACTATTCACTACGTTGCCAAAACCAATATTTACAAAATACATAATTTTTCTCCTGTCCTATTCAATATTCTGGATCTGTTCGCGGATCTTCTCAATCTCCGTTTTTAATTCAATCCCGTAATTGGAAACTTCAATATCATTTGTTTTGGAAAGAATCGTATTCGCCTCCCGGTTCATTTCCTGTGTGAGAAAATCAAGCTTACGGCCGACAGAGCCCCCTTCCTTCAACGTTTCCTGCATATGTATAATATGGGTCCGCAGACGCACCATCTCTTCATCCACACAGATCTTATCAGCAAAAACAACCAGCTCCGTTGCCAGGACTCCTTCGTCAATCTGTGCACTTCCCAGAAGCTCCGTTACTTTTTCCTGAATCCTGTTTCTGTATTCCTGTATGATCAGAGGTGCCCGTTCTGAGACAGCTTCTACCAGTACACGGACTCTGTCCAGCTTTTGTAAAAGATCCTCCTGCAGTTTTTTCCCCTCTGCCCTCCGGCTGTTCAGAAACTGTTCCCCGGCACTCTGGATGGCTGCGGTAATAAGACTGCGGATCCCGTCTTCATCCAGTTTCTCTTCCTCTGTAGTAAAAACATCAGGGAACTTTGATATATCAAAGGCCGTCGTTTTGTCCTCCAGCCTGAGGTCCCTGGACAGCTGCCGGATCCCTGCCAGATAAGCTTCTGCCACCTCTTTATTGTAAGTAACATGAGAATGCTCACCAGACAGATCGGAGAAGGTAAGATAGAGATCGATTTTCCCCCGGCTGGCAAACTGTTTTACCTGATTCCGGATCTCGGATTCAAAAATATTCAGTTTTCGCGGCAGCCGGATATTGACATCCAGATAACGATGATTCACTGATTTCATCTCCAGTTCGATCTTACCGGTTTTATTTAAAACTTCCCCGCGTCCGAAGCCTGTCATACTTTGGATCATTTCCGTTACCCCTTTCGTAATCATACATCTCTTAATTATAGTGCAAAGTACGCCGGAAGTCAAGAATTGCCCTGTTTTTTTCGGAATACTCTTTTATTCAGCCGCCGGTTATTGTATAATACTTTTATCAATATAATCGGACAGTAACCGTGACTGGTGCTGCCGGGCTTTGAGAAAGGATGAAATCTATGGCATTTGACGGCATTACGATAGCCGCCCTGGTAAGAGAATGCAATCTTCTTCTGCAGGGTGGACATATACAAAAAATAGCGCAGCCAGAACCGGATGAACTGCTGCTTACGATCAAAAACAACCGGATCAGCCACCGGCTGCAGATTTCTGCGAGCGCCTCCCTTCCCCTGATGAATCTGACTAAAAAAACAAAACCATCGCCTCTTACGGCTCCTAATTTCTGTATGCTCCTAAGAAAACATCTGAGCGGCGCCAGAGTGGCAGGGATCCGGCAGATTGGCTTTGAACGGGTAATACAGATCACTTTGGAGAACCTGAATGAACTGGGGGATGAGGTACAGCGCAGCCTCATGATAGAACTTATGGGAAAGCACAGTAATATTATTTTTGTGGATGATGCCAACAGGATCATAGACAGCATTAAACATGTCAATGGCATGGTAAGCTCTGTCCGGGAGGTTCTCCCCGGCAGGGAGTATTTTATTCCCAATACGATGAATAAAATGGACCCATGTGCGGTAACGACTGAAACTTGGAATGAACATATATTTTTAAAACCATGTTCTGTATCCAGGGCTGTCTACAGCTCCATCACTGGCTTTAGCGCCATTATGGCCCATGAACTGGCTGACCGCAGTCATATTGACGGGGATGCCCCCATACAATCCCTGAACGGCAATCAGCGTTACTCACTGATGGAACAATACCGGAAACTGATGAAAGAAATCAGAGATGAGAAATTCCAGCCATGTATCTATCTGGACGGACCCGTGCCGAAGGAATTCAGCGTAGTACCCCTTGGGATCTATTCTTCCCTCAAATGCCGGAAGATGGATTCTGTCTCGGAAATGATCGAAACCTTTTATGGAGAAAAGGATGCTATAAGCAGAATCCGCCAGAAATCAGCTGATCTGAGGAAAAATGTTACGACTCTGATCGAGCGCTGTGTAAAAAAAATGGATCTGCAGCAAAAACAGATCCGTGATACTGAAAAAAAAGACATATACAAAGAATACGGGGAACTGCTGAATGCATATGGATATCAGCTGACGCCAGAAGACAGGTCGCTTACCTGCATAAATTTTTATAACAACAGAGAGGTAACCATCCCTGTAGATCCTGATCTGTCCGCCTCCGAAAATGCAAACCGGTATTTTAATAAGTATAATAAAATGAAGCGCACCCGCGAAGCAGTGTCCGGACAAATACGCGAAAATCAGGAGATGATCGATCATCTGGAATCTATTATGACCGAACTGGATATCGCACGCCAGGAGGAGGATCTCCAGTTTGTACGGCAGGAACTGGCAGACTGCGGATATATAAAAAAACCAGCCGCCGACAAAGGAAAGAATAAAAACCGTATGCCGAAAAGCAAACCTCTTCACTTTATTTCTTCTGACGGTTATGATATTTACGTCGGAAAAAATAACTATCAGAACGATGAACTGACATTCCGGCTGGCAGATGGGAATGACTGGTGGTTTCATGCAAAAAAAATGCCCGGATCCCATGTGATCGTAAAATGCCATGATAAAGAAGAGCCGCCCATCCGCACCTTCGAAGAGGCAGCAAGCCTCGCCGCTTATTTTTCTAAGGGAAAAGAAGCCAGCCGACTGGAAATTGATTACACCCAGAAAAAAAACATTAAAAAGCCCCGTGGAAGCAAGCCCGGTTTTGTCGTATATTATACCAATTATTCACTGATCGCCTCATCGGATATCAGGGGAATACGCTGCACCGATCAAAGTGACGAGATCTTTCTGGAAAGGAGTTTTATGTAATGATCGCTTATGATACCCACGTCCATACCTCCTATTCTACAGACAGCAGCACACCACCAGTCAGACAACTGGATCAGGCTGTCCAGTGCGGACTGCATGGCATCTGTCTGACCGATCATATGGATTATGGTTTCCCAAAGGATCAATATGATTCACTGCCGGCAGGAGAAATTCCTTTTTTGCTTGATGTCAGTTCCTATACCGCAGAATTACAAAAATTAAAGCTCTGCTATCCGGATCTCCGGATCCTTACCGGAGTGGAATGCGGGCTGCAGACCCAGCCAGACATCCTCGCAAAAAACAGGGCACTCACTGCAGACCCGTCCTTTGATTATATCATAGGATCCCTTCATCTGGTTCACCGCAGGGACCCGTATCATAAAGATTTCTGGAAAGACCGCGATCCCTCCCGCTGTGTTCTGGATTATATGGAAGAGCTTTATGAAAACCTCTGTATATTTACAGAATTTGATTCTCTCGGTCATCTTGATTATATTGTTCGGTATGCCCCGCAGCATTTTCATTATGAACCGATGGAATACCGGGAAATCCTGGAGGAGATTCTAAAATTGCTGATTGCAAAGGACATCGCCCTGGAGATCAATACCTCAGGCTGTAAATCTTCCCCCTATCCCAACCCCCACCCCGATATCCTGGCACTGTATCAGTCACTCGGCGGAGAATTGATCACCATTGGCTCTGACGCCCATACCCCTGACTTCCTTACCTATCAGTTTGAACAGCTTCCGGCATTGATAAAAAATTCTGGTCTGCGCCAGTATGTCACCTTCCATGGACGCAGACCACGATTTCACACCCTGGATCAGGAATGACGCTGATTTATCCCGATAAAGGAACGGTAAGATGAGTTCATCCTGCGGGATTCATCAAGTACCTCCTTTAACCGGTCTATCGTATAATCAATATCAGCCTTTGTTGTCTCTTCATTTAACGTAAACCGGAGAGCCCCCCGGGCTGTCTCTGGTTCAAGATGGATCGCTTTCAGAACATGGGATACCGCCACCTGACCGGAAGTACAGGCAGAACCACCAGAGCAGCAGATCCCTTCCATATCTAACAGGACAACAAGCGTCTCTCCCTCGACAAAAGAAAAACTTATATTGACATTATTCGCCAGCCGGTTTCTCCGTGGTCCGTTCAGATGACAGTACGGAATTTCCTTTTCGATCCGGGAAATCATATAATCCCGCAGTGCTCGTTCTCTTTCGTCTCTGACACCCATCGTCTGTGCTGCGATCTCCGCTGCTTTTCCCATTCCCACGATCGCTGCGACATTTTCTGTCCCGGCACGCTGTCCTCTTTCCTGTTTCCCTCCATGAAGAAAAGAGGGAAGCCGGATTCCGTCCCTGACATATAAAAAGCCGGCCCCTTTGGGACCATGGAATTTATGGCTGCTGGCACTCAGCATGTCAATATGCCATTCTTCTGGTTTTATGGGGATCTGGCCAAACGCCTGAACAGCATCGGTATGAAAATATGCTGGATGGTTTTTTAATAATTCACCCAGCTCTGCGATCGGCTGTATCGTTCCAATCTCATTATTCGCCGTCATAATGGATACCATTACCGTATCGGGACGGAGGGCGTTCATCAGTGTCTCCTTCTTTACAAATCCCTGTTCATCCACATCGAGATACGTTATCTCAAACCCACGCTTTTCCAGATACTGGCAGGTATGGATGACCGCATGATGTTCGATTTTGCTGGTGATCAGATGCTTTCCCTGATGAGCACGGCTCTCAGCTGTACCGATCAGTGCCCAGTTATCACTCTCCGTCCCTCCCGAAGTAAAAAATATATTCTGCGGCTCACAGGATAATACACCGGCAATTTTTTTTCGGGCTTCTGACAGAGCGTCTTTATTGTTTGCTCCCAGATCATATATACTGGAAGGATTGCCGTAGGAATCCTTTAGAAAAGGGAGCATACAGGCAAGAACCTCATCGGTAATGCGGGTAGTAGCTGCATTATCCAGGTAGATCATTCGGTTCATGACAAGTCTCCTTTCCTTGGTTACAGAATAAATCAGCCAGACAATAACGTCTGGCCGATCCAGTCTGACATATAGTAATATTTTATTCCAATAACCAGGGAAAGTGCTTATCGAATCGTTAATTTGTGGTAAGACCGTTTACCCATTCCATTCTTTCTGACGATCTCTTCACTGTGTACTTCTGCTTTTTCCGTCTGGGAAGGGGCATCGGATACCGCCTCTGCCACATCTTCCAGTGAATAGGCAAAGGAATACTGGGCAGCGGATGTCTCTTCCTCTGCTTTCGGACTCTCATTAACATCACGCCATTTCTTTTCCAGATCGTTAATGGTAGGTACTTTATCATATTCACTGATACGGTCTTCTGAATCGGTAAGTGGCTGTGATAACGGTTCTATTGTAATGTCAAAATCCGGTTTCACATATCGGGGCAAAGGTGCATGGGTCTTTTCCTCCTGCTTTTCCGGCATCTCAAAATCAAGCTCTTCTGCCGGCTTTGCTTCATGCAGTTCATTTTCTGTATCGTCACGTTCTATAATATCTGCAATATCCTCGCGGGCGGATTCATTCATACGGCGGATATTATCAGAAATGTCCAGACGGTTTAACAGGGTATTCAGCTGGGCATCCGCATCGTTATCAAATTCTGCACTGAACTCAATGCTCTCCCCTTTACCGTCATTGTGGGCTTCCGCCTTAAGATTATCCGTTGACAAAAGTGACGGATCCTCCTGTTTTACGGCAATATCTTCGGATGGATCCGGCAGTCTGACAGGATCCACAACAGCCGGTTCTTCCTGTATCAGCTGCAGATCATCCTGATCATCAAATTCCATCAGGCCGGACTCTGTTATATCTGAAAACTGGGAATCTGGTTCCAGCATGACCTGCCCGGATTGAACCGGTTCCTGAGTATCCTGCAGGGAAATTACCGGTTCGGTTATGTCGGATTCCGATACAACTGCTTCGGATATGGCAGGTTCGGTTATGACCAGTTCCGCTGCCAATGGTTCGGTTACCAGCGGCTCGGATATCAGCGGTTCAGAAACATCCGGAAGTGCGATCTCTGGTATGGAGATGTTTACCTCTGGTACAGATGCCGCTTTCTTCGGAGTCTCTTTTTCTTCCTGATAACCGGAGAGATACTTATCTGAAACCGTCCATTCCTGAACATCAGAAACAGTGGGCTGGAGCACAGGAGCCTCTGGTTCCGGAACCGGTTTTTCTGGCTGCTTTTTCTTCTGGGACTGCTTTTCTTTTGGCTTTTTTTCTTTCGGAACACGTTCTTTTCTGGCTGCTTTTAACAAAACTTCCTCCTTATTGTCTGAAGCTGGTTCTATCTTCTCCGTCCCGGAACCGGTTTCCATCGCCCCGGCAGTCCCACCGGATTCTGCCACAGAATCGGCGGTTTCTTCTACAGGATCGTCAGACTCTTCCTTCTCTTCTGCCTGGTTTTCTGTTTCTTCGGGGATAAGCGTATTATATATCCCATACGCAGAAAATAGCGGCAGAAAATAGAACATATAATAAAATTCGTTTTGCGATCCAAGGAACACAAGATGATAGGTGAGTGTTCCCAGATAGGCAAGGCATAGCGGAGTGATCGCTGATGCCTTTCTGCGGATCGCATAATACCCGGACAATCCGGCAAAGAAATACAGTATCGCCGGGAAAATACCGGTCTGCGTTGTCAGATATAACAGATTACCTGCCTGCAGATATTTATTCAACATATATCTGCCTGTGTCTACGGATAGCAGATCCATCTGTTTTAATGAGAGATCCATATCAAATGTCATAGGCTGGATCAGATCCGGCATAAGGAAATATACCCCGGCGAAAATGGCTGCTGAAAACAGCAGCAGGACCAGCGCCAGAAATGGACCTGATGTAAAAATAGTGCCTTTTTCCCCCGTTTTCCCCGATAAAAGCGCAAAAAAGCATCCCAGAAGCAAAAATACTGTCAGAGGATTGAGTATCATAGAAAGGACAAATAATACAGCAAGCATCATATAGGATACGACGATCAGAAATGGCTGCTGTACATAGAATGCCGTCAGCTTTTTTGTGATAAGCAAAAATACAAAATAACATACAAGAAAACAGAGAATATCCAATGTATGATCCGTCTCATAGTCAGCAGATGCTAATACAAAAAAGAAAAAGAAACCGGTGCAGAGAGAAAGCACGGCACACAGACGCCCTCCCAGCAGTCTGCCGCAGCCGTACAGGACGACTAGCAGCAAAACAGAAGAAATGCCACTTTGTATGCCAGATTCAAGATTCAGGAGAAATGCCCCCGCTATCACGAGCAGGGCAAAAGCCGCTTCTGCAATCTGCAGTACAGGTATTGCGGCCTGCAGAAACTGCGCCTTTCTTCCCTCTTTCATGAGGAATGCCAGAATGAGATAGATGATAATCCCCAGTATAATGATACAGGCGATCACATTCCGGTCCTGACTGGAAGAAATCGCAAGATACATGATCTGTGTGAAACCGATTCCCATTATAACGATAAAGATAAATGAATATAAAATTGTCAGTACATTTCTTTTTAATACCACAGTTTATCCCCTCTTCATATCAGTATACATATAAATATCATACTATAAAACAGTAACAAATACAACATTTTTTGATTGTTTCCCACATACATTATAAAAAAAACGGAGTAATCCAATGAAAAAACAACTCGTAAGGGGAACACTGATCCTGACCGGAGCCGGCATCATCACAAGAATCATTGGATTCGGCTACCGTATTTTTCTTGCCGGAACACTCGGTGAGACAGGTCTCGGTGTTTACCAGATGATTTTTCCGGTATATTCTATATGTTTTACCCTGTATGCCGCCGGGATACAGACTGCGGTATCCCAGATGATATCACATGAGCCCGCCCGCTGCCATGCCGGTATCCTGAAAAGCGGAATGATGCTGTCTCTTATCACGGCGCTCATGCTGTCCCTCACAGTCTGGAGTCTGTCAGATCTTATCGGCACCTCTTTTCTTGGTGTCAGTGAAACGGCGCCTTTGCTTCGCATACTGGCAGTTGTCTTTCCCTTTTGCGGCATTACGGCAGTCATAAACGGTTACTTCTATGGCATCAGTAATGCCCGGATCCCCGGGATCACACAGATTGTGGAACAATTATTCCGCGTAACCCTGGTGATCATGGTATCGTATTTTTTTCTTGCCGGCAAGCTGACGACAGGCATCGCTGTGCTTGGGCTTCTGGCTGGGGAACTTGCCTCCCATCTGTACAACATAAAACATCTGCTGTCACGCTTTACCCTGTCCGGGATCGTTCGGAGTAAAGGTTCTTTCCGCCATCTTCTTGCCCTGTCGCTTCCCCTCAGCGGCAACAAGCTTGTGATCGCCCTGCTGGGAAGTGTGGAATCCATCCTGATCCCGGCCATGCTGATGCGTTACGGATACTCTGGTCAGGATGCACTTGCCATCTTTGGTATCCTGACCGGAGTCGTACTTCCTTTTTTGCTGTTTCCGGGGACTCTGACCAATTCCTTGTCGGTTCTTCTCCTTCCTGCCATAGCGCAGTCGGAAGGGCAGGCACAATATGATTCTGTACGTCGCACGACCAATCTGGCGATCCGCTACTCGATCCTGCTCGGTGTCCTTACAAGCAGCCTGTTTTTAAACTTTGGCAGAGAGATCGGAAATTTTGTCTTCCACAGCGAGAATGCCGGCAAACTGCTGACCGCGCTGGCATTCCTCTGCCCGTTCCTCTATGTTACAACGACACTGACCAGTGTGATCAATGGGATGGGAAAAACAGGTGTTACGTTTCTCCATAATGTGATTGGTCTGTGTGTAAGGATTCTGTTTCTTGTCTTTATTACTCCCCAGAAAGGAATTTATGGCTATCTTCTGGGATTGTTATTCAGCCAGATCCTGACATGTCTTCTAAATGCCGTCTATCTTGCCCGCACAAGAGGAGTACAGTATTTTCTTATGAATCATTTTGTGTGGCCTATGATCTATTCGGGCTGTCTGCTCTATCTCGCAAAAATAGCAGGAAACTGGCTTGCAGGCAGGACGGCGTATGAAATCCTCCGCTTTGCCTTTCTGATTCCCGCTGCCCTATTGATCCTTCTCTATCTGTATTACTTCCGGCTGGTAAACTGGAAGGACTTTCTTGGCAGAAAATAAACATACGGCGTCCCAATGCCCTTACTGTTCCAGCATCGGGAGAAGTTCTTCCTCTGTAATAATGGGTATTTGAAGCTCTTTTGCCTTTTTATTTTTTGACGAACCGGATCCGGCGTCATTGTTTACAAGATAATCCGTTTTGGAGCTGACACTGCCAGCCACCTTCCCACCGAGATCTTCTATTTTTTTCTTACATTCGTTCCGGTTGCTGAAATGATGAAGGCTCCCTGTTATAACAAATGTCCTGCCTGCCAGTGGCTGACGGTCTGCCACAACCGGGTACTGGATCCGCAGGATCTTCTGCAGCTCCTCCACCAGTTTCTGGTTTTCCTCCCGGCTGAAATAATCGGTAAAAGAATGTGCCAGCACTTCGCCGATCCCATCGACTACCGTCAGGTCCCCGACTGAGAGCGTCTGCATTCTATTGAGCGGATACGGGTACTGCCGGATGATAAGCTTAGCCATACTGAGTCCGATGCCTTTGATGCCAAGGCTGTAAAGAACATTGGCTGCCGGGACATCTTTTGCCTCTTCCAGGGCATTCATCAGATTCTGGTATGATTTTTCCCCGAAGCCCTCCATATTGACAAGCTCTTCCCTGTATCGTTCGAGATAAAATAAATCCACCACGGAATGAAGCAGTTTCATATTGATCAGTTTTTCCAGTGTGGCATCCGAAAGCCCATCGATATTCATGGCATCCCGGCTGACAAAATGACTCAGTGATTTGATCTTTTTGGCGTAGCATCCGGCATTGGTACATACCAGGACAACGGAGCCATTTTCCTGCACCAGTTCAGCCGCCTCTCCACAGACCGGACAGTGTGCAGGAATACGGCAGTTCCCGCTTTTTGTTTTATTTTCATAGATTTGTGGAATGATCATATTCGCCTTATACACCGATATTGTATCCCCGATCCCCAGTTTCAGTTCCTTCAGGATACTAACATTGTGTACGCTGGCCCGGCTGACGGTCGTCCCCTCAAGCTCAACCGGATCAAAAATAGCAACCGGGTTGATCAGTCCGGTGCGGGAAGCACTCCATTCAATTTCCCGTAAAACCGTATCGGCGAGCTCATCCTGCCATTTGAAGGCAATAGAATCCCTGGGGAATTTAGCTGTTCTCCCAAGGGAAGCACTGTAAGCAAGATCATTAAACGTAACCACCAGACCATCGCTCGGCAGATCACAGGTGGTCACCTCTGATGCAAACGATTCTACTGCTGCTCTTATATTCTCTCTGTTTACTTCCCGAAAGGGTACGACATCAAATCCCATATCCGCCAGCCAGTCAAGCTCATCTTTCTTTGTGACAAAAGGTTCTCCACGGTCTGACTGAACGATATTATATACATAAAAATGAACTCTTCTTTTTGCCGTGATCTCATTATTTAACTGCCGGACACTCCCGCTGCAAAGATTTCTTGGATTTTTATATTTTTCATGGATCTCTGCTGTTTGGGCATTCAGTTCTTCAAAATCCGGGTATCGGATCAGTGCCTCTCCCCGGATCACCAGCGTGCCGTCAAAGGAGATCTGTCCCGGAAGATTGACAAATGTCCGCGCATTATTTGTGATGACTTCTCCGATCTCCCCGTTTCCCCTGGTGAGCGCTTTTGTCAGATGTCCTCCCTCATAGGTAAGTATAATACTTAACCCATCAAGCTTCAGGGAAAGAAGACCCTGTTCCGCACCGATCCATGATACCAGTTCTTCCACTTCCTTGGTTTTATCGAGAGACAGCATCGGTGAAATATGTGGTTCCTTGGGAAGTTCACTGATTGTTTCATACCCAACATGGACAGTGGGGCTTGCCGACATAGTAATCCCTGTCTTTGCCTCCAGTTCTCCCAGTTCATCATACAGTTTGTCATATTCATAATTGGACATGATCTCATCACGCCCCTGATAATACACTTTTGCCGCCTCATTTAATATGCCGACCAGCTCTTTCATGCGTGTAAGGTCCCGTTCCTTTTCCGTCTGTTTCACTTTTCTTAGCTCCTTTTCCCTGACAGGCTTCCTTTAACTGCCCTAACTCCTTTTCCGAAAGATACCGCCATTGTCCTTCCGGCAGATCATCCAGCTTTATATTCATGATCCGTATTCTTTCTAGTTTACACACCCGGTAACCAAAATATTCGCACATCCGCCGGATCTGGCGGTTTAATCCCTGAGTTAAGGTAATATGAAACTGATTGCCGTCTCTGTGGGTGATCCGGCAGGGACGCGTCATCGTATCCAGAATTGGAACACCCTGTTCCATTGCCTGAAAAACGGACGGTGTAACAGCCCGGTTGACGGTCACGGCATATTCCTTTTCATGATAATTGCTGCCCCGGAGGATATCATCCATAAGCTGTCCGTTGTTGGTCAGCAGGATCAGTCCGGTCGACTGTTTATCCAGACGCCCGACAGGATAGATCCGCGAAGGGAAATCAATATAGTCCACAATATTGACTGCCCTGTCTTTTGTGCTGCTTGTGCAGACAATGCCGGGAGGTTTATGGAAAGCGATCACGATCTCCTGTCCGCTCCTTTGCACAGGTACGCCATCTGCATATACGTTATCCAGGGAAGAAACCATATCCCCTTTTACTGCTGTACGGCTGCCGATCATGATCCTGCCGGCATCCAGCATACGGTCAGCTTCTCTTCTCGAACAGACACCGCACTGACTTAAATATTTATTTATTCTGATCTTCTCTGTCTCCACATCCATACCTCATAGAAAGAGGTACGTTTGAAACCAAACATACCTCTTGTTCTGTCTTTTGTTTTATCTGTCTGCGAAATCAGGAAACATCGGTCGCCGCGCCAGACGCTGACGCTGCCTTGATCTCCTGATCCATTTTCTGATAAAACTGTTTAAACGCAACATCCTTATCAATCGCCGCCTGAAGTTCCACGGCTACTTTTTCTTTCAGATCCACGATCTCACTGTTTTTATCTGCCGACGTTATAAATTCCTCCTGGGCTTCATCCAGTGCACTGAGATAAATAACATATTTGTCATCCGAAGTAGCAGTGATATAAAAAGCGCTCAGACAGGGTGCCAGCGTATCGATATTTTTTAGCTTCATATCATATTTTGCATAAACACGAAAGGCATTCGTATCTTCACTTTCAATCACATAGCAGTTAATGTTCTGGTACCCTTCTACATACTCTGCCATCTTATTGAATTTTTCTTTGTCAATCCTGTTCTGGTCACTGACATACTGCGCCATTGCTTCAATGTCTACTGTCTTTTTTGCTTCGAAATAATTTTTAACGAGCTGATTGATCTCCTGATTTTCATTTAAGGAAAGGTCGGCATCTTCGGCATTGTTCGTATTTGATCCCCCGGTAGGGATCAGTGTCAGAATAATAAAACTCAACACCATAGTAGCTGCCGTGATAAATATCACTAATTTTTTATATTTTAATTTCATCTATAATTCCAGCTTTCTTGTCGGATTTGAACATCTTATCACATAGTATAACAATTTTTGTCGAATTTGTCTACGTTTTCCTGATTTTTTTCAAATCCTCCACCGTGAACAGATAATGGGAATTACAAAAGTGACAATTCATCTGGACAGGCTCCTGATCGGCGATTATCTGGGCGATCTCCTGTTGCCCCAGGCTGATCAGCGCCTTTTCCATACGCTCCCTGGAACACTGACAGCAAAAGGCTGCCGGGATACGTTCTTCTGTAAATACGGGATCAAAATCAGCCAGTATTTCTTTGATCATGCTTTCCGGCGTATGTCCATATGACAACAGTGTTGTCACTGGTTCTGTCTGCTGCAGCTGCCTTTCTAACAATGAAACGACTTCATCACCAATATCCGGCATCAGCTGTATGATATACCCTCCCGCCTGTGCCACTGTATTGTTATGATGCATCCGGACACCCAGTGCCACAGAGGAGGGTGTCTGCTCGGATGCCGCAAAATAATAGGTGAGATCTTCTGCAATTTCACCGGATACAAGCTGTACCTGACCACAGTAAGGTTCTTTCAGTCCTATGTCACGGATCACGGTAAGCACACCTGTCCCCAGAGCGCGTCCTACATCCAGTTTGCCGGCAGGACTGGCGGGAAGTGAAACAAGCGGCTGCACAGGGTATCCCTTCACATGACCAAAAGCATCTGCCGTCACAGTGAGTCCCTTTACCGGACCTTCGCACTGGATCTGCAGCGTCAGAAGATCCCGTTCTCCTTTCATCATCGCTCCCATCATGGCGCCTCCCGACAACAATCTTCCCAGGGCTGCCGTAATAACAGGACTGGTATCGTGGCGTCTCCTCGCCTCCTCTGCGAGAGACCGGGATGTGATGGCAAAAAAACGGATCTGTCCTGATGCAGCGGTTCCCCGCACCATATAATCATCGCTCTGTTTTAGTTCCTGTTCTGAATTCATAAATTTCCCCTTTACAACACCTGGTAAATGATATATAATACATGAGTAATGCACCTGTGGCTCAGTGGATAGAGTAGAGGCTTCCGAAGCCTTTGGTCGGGGGTTCGAATCCCTCCAGGTGCATTTTTTAATTGTCACAAAATTATTTTTCTTTTTTTTCGATCGTAAAAATAAGCGGTATCCGACAACACTTCTTCTCTGTTTACATGATTTTTATTGATGTCCTCTACCATCTCTGACAGTTTTCCCTGCCTGTCTTTCCTGCCTGCCGGAATCACAATCAGTTCATGAATGCTGCTTGGCAGAATGAACAGATCCGAATCACACTGGTCTGCCAGTCCGGCCAGGATATCCGGATATAACAGCACAGACGCGCCGTTGACACCGGACTGGTTGGACAAAAGAAACATTGGCAGACGAGATTTTTTCCCACTGGTCTCTTCTTCCGGGAGACCGATGTAACGCAGCAGGACCGTCGTGAGTGAATCAACTGTGGCGGGAAGGATCCTTGGTGTATTTTCTTCTGCCAGCCGGACGAGTTCTTTTGTCGAAGTCTGCCACCGTTCTATCACCTCATCCGTGATCAGGATTGTCTCAAGTCCATCCTCAGACGCATCACAGACAATGCAAAAGACGATCGCAAGGTTCAGAAAAGGAAGGTATGGCACTGACTGCAGAAACTGCTTATTCCTGTCAAGGGAAATAAGACGGTATATGATCTGCCGGCGGCAGTCTTCAAACTCCGCCGAAAAATCCCGGTACTGCCGGGCATGCTCTTCCACTTCTGCCAGACGCTCCCATACTTCCTCTGCCACTTCTTTCATGGTCTTTTTCTTTCTCAGAAAATCCTGATAAAAATCGTCCACATAAATCGTGGGCGATATAAATTCATCACGCCGCTTCAGAACAATACCATGCTTCATCGTGTCATTATTTTTCATAAAAATCCCACAGCCGACATCCAAGTCTGATACCGCACACTCTGCCCTGATCTGATCTGTTACCTGTTCCAAAAACTGCTCTTTTGTCATAAAGACTCCCTTCCCATTATCACGAAGGCAAAACCATGTAACAAAAATTGTAACAAAAGAAGCGGTCAAATGCAAGGATTGTTTGACGCTGATTTCAGCGTATTACGATGGTGAGCTTTCCTGGTACGAAAACAGAGGCACATTCCTGCGCCCCTGTCTAAATGTAAACTACTAACGGTTTGATCAGACAATTCCCTGTGCCGTCATGGCCTCAGCTACTTTTTCAAAACCGGCAATATTGGCACCTACTACATAGTTTTTCTCAAAGCCATATTTTTTGGAAGCCTCATCACAGGCATGGAATATATTGACCATAATTCCTTTCAGCTTGGAATCTACCTCTTCAAATGTCCAGCTCAGTCTCTCGCTGTTCTGGGACATTTCAAGAGCAGAGGTAGCTACACCGCCGGCATTGGATGCCTTACCAGGTGCAAACAGTACACCATTCTCCTGAAGATATTCTGTTGCCTCCAGCGTCGTCGGCATATTGGCGCCTTCTGCCACTGCTATAACACCATTTGCCACAAGTGCTTTGGCATCTTCAAGATCAAGCTCATTCTGGGTCGCACACGGAAGCGCCACATCACATTTTACCGTCCATACACCTTTCCCTTCATGGTATTCAGCACCAGGTCTTGCTGCTGCATACTCAGTGAGACGTGCCCTCTTTACTTCTTTGACTTCTCTCAGCAGTTCGACATCGATTCCCTCTGCATCATATACCCATCCGGTAGAATCCGATACTGTCACTACCTTTGCGCCGAGCTGCTGTGCTTTCTGTGTCGCATAGATCGCAACATTACCAGCACCGGAAACGACAACAGTTTTCCCAGCCATATCATGTCCATTGCATTTCAGCATTTCTTCTGTATAGTATAACAAACCATAACCCGTTGCTTCTGTACGGGCAAGGGAACCACCAAAAGTAAGACCCTTTCCGGTAAGGACACCTTCGTAAGCATTGCGGATTTTCTTATACTGTCCATACATGTACCCGATCTCTCTGCCGCCCACACCGATATCTCCGGCAGGTACATCCGTATCTGGTCCGATATGTCTGCTCAGCTCTGTCATAAAACTCTGACAGAATGCCATAACCTCACGGTCTGATTTGCCTTTGGGATCAAAGTCTGATCCGCCTTTACCGCCGCCGATCGGAAGCCCTGTCAGGGAATTTTTAAAGATCTGCTCAAAACCAAGGAATTTGATAATTCCCAGATTTACTGACGGATGAAAACGAAGTCCGCCTTTGTATGGTCCAATGGCGCTGTTAAACTGTACACGGTATCCGGTGTTTACCTGTACCTGGCCTTTGTCATCTACCCACGGAACACGGAACTTGATCTGTCTTTCCGGATTTACCAGACGCTCCAGCAAGGCATCTTTACGGAATTTCTCTTCATTTTTCTCCACGACAGGGCGAAGAGACTCCAGTACCTCTTTGGCTGCCTGATGAAATTCAGGTTCTGCCGGATTTTTCCGGATCAATTCATCCAATACTTCATCAACGTATGACATAGTCATAACCTCCTTATTTTTTGTCGTTTACCATTATATAACAGATTGGGAGTAAAACACAAGAAAAATTTAAGTCATCCGGCAATTCCGTACATTTTTCATGATCTTACCGTCTCCAGCGCCATATAACTGTTTGTATAATGATAGTCCCCGCTGACATCTCTGCCAAACCATTCCGGCGGTGTAAAATCCATTCCTTCCTGAACGGAACCAAACTCCACTTCCGCCAGACAGAACCCGTCATAGCTGCCATGAAAAAGGTCCAGTTCGATCACATGATCCCGGTAAGGGATCCGGTACCGCGTTTTAATGATGCAGATGCCATCTGCTTTTTTCTTCAGATGTTCATAAGCTTCTCTCGTCAGGGGAACTTCTACCTCCTGTGAAATGCAGAGAGAAGAGGTCTCCTCCGATGACTGGCTGCCGGGACGGTTTTTATAGGTAAGCAGATACTGGTCATTTTTTCTCCTGACCCGGATCACCGGATGCGCACAGAGATAACACTGTTCAATCTCCCACCTGTCATACTGTTCTAACTTTTCCGGCATCCGGTTTACCAGATACTTTTTTTCAATCTCCATCGAATAACGTCCTCTCCTGTCACTCAACCGCAGTCATCTGATCAAAGGGATAAAAACGTACCCATGCCTTTCCCTGGATCTGCGAACGTTTTATGATTCCCACTTCTTCTTTACGGCTGTCTACACTGGCATTTCTATTATCTCCCAGCACAAAATATTCATCCTCATTTAAGACAATTTCCTCTTCTGCCAGTCCGGGTTCCCGGATCAGCTCTTCTTTGCCATAGTGTTCATCCATCTCTTCTCCATTCAGATAGATCACACCGTTTTTGATCTGAATAATATCTCCTGGAACCCCGATGATCCTCTTTATATAACTGACATTCTCACTAAAAGGAAACACAATTACATCATAACGTTCCGGTTCATGAAAATAATAACTGAACTTTTCCACGATCAGCTGATCTCCATTGTAGAGCGTCGGTTCCATGGAACTTCCCTCTACCGAAGTGTGGTGCGCCACATATTTTGTGATAAGAAGTGATAAGATCAAGGCAACCGTAATACAGATCAGCACACTGAGAATCGTCCGCAGAAGAGGATGCCTTTCAACATATTCTTCCTGAAGGGAATCTGTCGTCAATGGAGGAATCGGCGTCTCAACCACTTTTTTAACAGGCTTTGCTTTTGGCATTTTCAGTATGCGGACAGATTTTACTTCCTGTTCCGGCCTCTCGAGCGAGGTATCCTGCTCCGATGCCAGATCCTCACTGTCCTCTGCCTCATCAGCTTCCGTCTCACCATCTTCCGTCTCATCATCTTCCGTCTCATCAGCATCTGTCCCCGCCGCCTCATTTTCTTCTGTCAACAGTTCTGCTGTATCCGCCTCTGTTTCCTTTTCAGTCTCCCCTTCATTTAATATCTTTTCTACTTCCAGCAGTGTAGAATTATGAAACAGATCGTCATGGCTGATTTTCCCCTGCATTTCCATATCTTCGATAATCTTAAATTTTTCAATCTCTCTACATACCCGGAGACTGTCTTCTAATTCATTTTCATCCATCACTCATTGATCCTCTTTTCTATCCACCTGACATAAATCTCTTTTTTACTCACCTGGTTTTTCTACCGTAATCCTGCCTAATCTTGCGTTTCTGAAATCATCCAGCAGCAGAAAAGCTGCCTTATCAAAGTCGGGTTCACCGCCCTTTCCGATACATCCCCGGTTTTCTGCCAGATGCCCCAGCAGTACTGGTGACTCCTCTGATTCTTCCACCTGGTACACGTCATTCAATACCCCTGGATAGGAAACTGTCAGAAACTCAATCAGATCCAGGGCAAGATCTGTGCTTTGGATGAGTTCATCCCGGATCGAGCCGATAAAGGCAAGATGCTGACCTACTGTCTGATCTTCAAATTTAGGCCAGAGGATACCTGGTGTATCCAGCAGCTCCACCTGCTTATTCAGCCGGATCCATTGTTTTCCCTTTGTAACCCCGGGTCTGTTGCCGGTCTTCGCACAGGCCCTGCCTGCAAAACTGTTGATAAATGTAGATTTCCCCACATTCGGTATACCTACGATCATGGCGCGGACAGGACGGTTGAGGATTCCCCTTCTTCTGTCCCGCTCGATTTTTTCCCTGCAGGCTTTTTGTATCAATGCATTTACCCTTTTTAATTCATTTTTCTTTTTTGCATTGATCGTAAGGGCGAGAAATCCCTTTTCTTCATAAGCGCGGACCCAGCATTCAAGAAAAGCCGGATCCGCCATATCACTTTTATTGAGAAGAAGGATACGGGATTTATTCGCTGCCAGATCATCAATATCTGGGTTTTTACTACTGTGTGGAA